>NZ_JBHSUF010000076.1:0-501 GCF_042660575.1 Nocardiopsis tropica | reverse complement strand
GCGCTGTCGTTGGAAGGGGTAGGTCGGCAGCTCCACCACCCGCGCCCCCCGCCCGAACACCGCCGTCCAGTCGATGTCCGCGCCGTGCGCGTACGCCTGCGCCAGAGAAGCCAGGAACCGCTCCCCGCCCCCCTCATCACGACGCAGCGTGCCCACCACCACCGCATCCGCACGGCCCGCCGCCTCCGCCGTCTCCTGCACAGCGGCACCCAGCACCGGATGCGGACTCGCCTCCACGAACAGGTCGTGCCCGTCCGCCAGCAGACTCTCCGTCACCCTGCCGAACAACACCGGCTCGGCCAGATTCCGGAACCAGTACCCCGCGTCCAACTCCCCCGCGACCACCGGACGACCCGTCACCGCCGAGTAGAACGGGATCTCCGGACGCCGCGAGACCACCCCCGCCAACACCGACGCCAACGACCCCCGCAAACGCTCCACATGCGGGGTGTGGGAGGCATAGTCCACCGCGATCCGACGAACACGCACCCCCGACTCCTC
>NZ_JBHSUF010000075.1:0-502 GCF_042660575.1 Nocardiopsis tropica | reverse complement strand
CATCGGCAGCAATACGCTGATTGGGATGAGCAATGTTATCATCGGCCCCATCACCATTGGCAATAATGTAATACTGGCGCAAAATATTGTAGCCAGTGGCCTGAACCATGAATATCGTGACATTAACACCCCAATACTTGAACAGCCCATTCTAACCGCACCAATTGTAATTGAAGATGATTGCTGGATAGCCGCCAACTCGGTAATCACCGCCGGGGTAACCATTGGCAAGCACAGTGTAGTGGCTGCCGGGGCTGTAGTTACCAAGAGTATTCCGCCTTATTCGGTAGCCGTAGGCAACCCTGCCAAGGTGATTAAAAAATATGATTTCGAGCAGCAGGATTGGGTAAGGGTATAACTGCGGATTATACTGCTTCTTATTTTTTATACTGATTTAATAAGTGCTCAAATGTATAGCGGGGCTGATAATTTAGTATCTGCTCTGCTTTATCACAACAGTAAACACGATCTATACTATCGGGCAATGACCAATTATTGCGCC
>NZ_JBHSUF010000074.1:0-504 GCF_042660575.1 Nocardiopsis tropica | reverse complement strand
CGGGAGCGGATGCGCTTCGCCAGCGACCTGCACGACATCCAGGGCCACACGCTGCACGTGGTCAAGCTCAAGACCGCGCTGGCCCGCCGGCTGGTGCGCACCGACACCGACCGCGCGGAGGAGGAGCTCGGCGAGATCCACGCCCTGGTCGGCGACACCATCGCCCAGACCAAGGCGCTCGCCCACGCGCAGCGGCGGCTCAACCTGTCGGCGGAGCTGGAGAACGCCAAGAACCTCTTCGAGGCCGCCGGCATCCGCGTCCAGGTGCGCCGCGAGGGCCAGGTCGAGGCCCGCGCGGGCGAGATGCTCGGCCAGGTCCTGCGGGAGACGACCACCAACATCCTGCGGCACGCCCAGGCCGGGCAGGTGTGGATCACCCTCTCCGGGACCGGCATCTCCATCGTCAACGACGGCGCGCAGGAGGGCCCGCCCACCGGGCTCGGCGGGCTCGCCACCCTGCGCGAGCGCGTGGCCGGCGAGGGCGGCGAACTCACGGTGGAGCGC
>NZ_JBHSUF010000073.1:0-505 GCF_042660575.1 Nocardiopsis tropica | reverse complement strand
TGGACGGGCTCTTCAGCAAACACCTGTCCGACCTGTTCAGCAAAGGCCTCACCGACCTCAAACTCCTGCCCGACCCGCCACCCCTGGTCCGCACCGGCCCCGACGGGCCCGGCGGGCCGCCCCCGGTCGGCCCGCCCGTGCGCGAGAGCCCCGACGGGCCCCCGTCCGGGCCGCCCTCGGGTCCCCCCGACGGGCCGCCTTCGGGGCCGGTCAAAGACGACCCGCCACCCGTCAACCGCGACACCGACACCCCGCCACCCCCCGGCGGCGGAGGCCCCGACGGACCCCCCGCCAGGCCCAAGGACGACCCCCCGGCCGGGCCGGTCAAGGACGACCCCCCGGTCAACCCCGACCGGGGGCCGGACTCCCCCGCGCCCAAGGACACCCCGGGCACCACACCCGCGCCCCGGGACACCCCGCCGGCGCCGCCGTCGTTGAACAAGGACCTGGCCGAGGTGTTCGGCCGCCACAACGACGAGTTCCTCACCCCCTACAACCCCGCCAG
>NZ_JBHSUF010000072.1:0-541 GCF_042660575.1 Nocardiopsis tropica | reverse complement strand
ATGCACACAGTATGTGCGTGTAACCGGCTATTAGAGTATCCGGTTTTAGGAAAATTTACATTTTCATATTCTAAACTTTGTTTTGACTGAATTTCTTCTGCTTTTTTACTCATAAAAAAATCGACTCCTTATTTTGTTTAAGAAGTCGCCCACCCGAATATATATATCTTGAAGATTTAACTAAAATCATTTAGTATCTAGATATACAAAATTTATAAAACATGTTTTTCTATTTGGATAATGTCGCTATCACAAACTTTGGTCGGGGAGTGAGCGACTTCTTTTTTTATTTGTTTATTAATATAACACTAACAAAAGACTTGGTCTATTAAGACCAAGTCTTTTTTATTAGCATATAAAAAACAATCACTTATCTCTATGTTTTTTATTGTATTCACCTAAATAAATCAAAGAAAAAATTAAAAGAATAACAGGTATAACAAATAGCCATAAATTAAATTCTCCAGTATAAACCCAATATATAATGCCTATATCAGCTAAAAGAAAAGAAATTGCAAATGTAAAAGAAAAATCCAAAAAT
>NZ_JBHSUF010000071.1:256-559 GCF_042660575.1 Nocardiopsis tropica | reverse complement strand
CGCTGTGGCCTTCAACCACGACGGCACCACCCTCGCCACCGGAAGCGACGACGGCACCGCACGACTCTGGGACACCACCACCAACCGACCCACCCCCGTCCGAACCTTCCACCACGATGACTGGGTGAACGTGGTGGCCTTCAACCACGACGGCACCACCCTCGCCACCGGCACCGGCACCCAAACCGACGACGGCAGCTACGGCGGCACCGCACGACTCTGGGACACCACCACCAACCGACCCACCCCCGTCCGAACCTTCCACCACGATGACTGGGTGAACGCTGTGGCCTTCAACCACGA
>NZ_JBHSUF010000071.1:0-160 GCF_042660575.1 Nocardiopsis tropica | reverse complement strand
CCGACGACGGCAGCTACGGCGGCACCGCACGACTCTGGGACACCACCACCAACCGACCCACCCCCGTCCGAACCTTCCACCACGATGACTGGGTGAACGCTGTGGCCTTCAACCACGACGGCACCACCCTCGCCACCGGAAGCGACGACGGCACCGCACG
>NZ_JBHSUF010000070.1:0-590 GCF_042660575.1 Nocardiopsis tropica | reverse complement strand
GTATGCCGTTGGACCACAACATGTCCGACTCCTCACGCAAAGCGATCGAGGTCCTCACCGGCATCCAGGTCCCCAGAGCCGGCATCAACAACCTCGGCCGCGCCTCGGAGATCTACACCGCCCTGGACCAACGCCTGGCCGTGCTCGAGGACCTGTTCGACCTCAGCCGCAAACACGCCCGCCGCCACTTCGACGGCCACACCGCCGACCGCTACGAACGCTCCCTGGACCAGTTCACCAGAGGCGAGAACAACTACGTCGGCTCGGCCCGCGACAACTCCACCGTCATGTCCGCCGAACTCTTCAAGGCCCGCGCCAACGTCGAGTACATGCACATGATGGTCATCGGCCAGTTCGTCCAGCTCCTGGCCGAGATCGCCTGGGCCATCGCCATGGCCAAGTTCACCTTCGGCGCCTCGCTGAAGTGGATCCCGATCTTCAAGGCCATCCGCAGCCTGGCCATGCGCCGCATCCTGACCTGGCTGATCATCACCGTGCCCGGCCACCAGATCATCAGCCAGATCTTCGCGAGCATGGACAGCATCATCCAGCGCATCCAGATCGGCAGGGGGACCCGCCACCACCGCGAC
>NZ_JBHSUF010000069.1:0-567 GCF_042660575.1 Nocardiopsis tropica | reverse complement strand
CTGTGTGCATATCCAAACCAAAATTGAGTTTTGATGCTATGACAATTGTTGGTAATTTGAATAAAAACAACGCTCAAAAACTATCTGAATTTATGAGTATTGATCCACAAATAAGACTTTGGGATATGTTACAAACAAAGTTTAAAGCTAAAGCACTTCAAGAAAAAGTTTATATTGAATATGACAAAGTAAAAGCAGATAGTTGGGATAGACGTAACATGCGTGTTGAATTTAACCCAAATAAACTTAATCATGAAGAAATGCTTTGGTTAAAGAAAAATGTTATCGACTACATGGAAGATGACGGGTTTACAAGACTAGATTTGGCTTTTGATTTTGAACATGATTTGAGTAGTTATTATGCAATGTCGGATAAAGCTTTGAAGAAAACAATATTTTACGGTACAAATGGTTTGCCAGAAACGAAATATTTTGGGGTACGTGATAGTGATAGGTTTATTAGAATATATAACAAAAAGCAAGAACGTAAGGATAACGCAGACGTTGAAGTTGTGTCTAAGCACTTGTGGCGTGTTGAAATTGAATTGAAAAGAAGTATGGTCGATT
>NZ_JBHSUF010000068.1:0-605 GCF_042660575.1 Nocardiopsis tropica | reverse complement strand
AGCTTTTACAACAAGAACCTTTATAACAAAGAAGCCTTGCCGCAATTGCGGCAAGGCTTCTTTAAGAAAATACTTATTGATATTAAGCCGGAATTTTCCTAGGCTTTTCCCTTTCCCAAAAACGGTGCAGTTTGATGGCCTCAATAAATGAAGTTGCTAATTGAGCTGCGTCGCCGCTCACGATCACGCCCTCATCGCTTTCCATCTTCTTGCTGAAGTAGGTGGCTTCCAACACTTGCAGCGCCTGCTCATCGGCGGCTATGGCTTTGCAGTGTTTAAACGCTTCGTTCAGGAAGTGTACCGCATCGGCATCTGCTTCCAAGGTGGCTACACTGTTCAGGCCACCCGGTATATACACTGCATCAAACAACACAGATGCTGCGCCCAGCAGGCTTTCGTCTACGTGTATCTTATCGTCGTTAGCTGATGTCAGGTAACCTAAACGGGGCGCAAGAATTTCTGTTACGCCGCCTGCTGCTTCGATGGCTGCTTTCACTTCGCTCAAAGATTTTCCGTCCACACCATCAGCCGCCAGTATGGCTACTTTACGGGTTTGTATGCTGTCTTTAATGGTATTCGCCATACTTAAAGCTTCGGATTTGATC
>NZ_JBHSUF010000067.1:0-608 GCF_042660575.1 Nocardiopsis tropica | reverse complement strand
CGGAGCCGGGCACCCGCACGTGCGCGCACCGGCCCGTGTCCGCCTCCACCTGCCACCCGGCGGCGCGCAGCGCCTCCGCGTAGGCGCCGACCTCCGCGGTGAACCACCCCCCGTCCTCGCGCTGCGAGCGTCGGGCCTGGCCGTGGTACACGTACAGGAGCCGCCCGCGCGGCTCCACGTAGAAGCCCCGGGGTTCCCCCGCCGCCGTCCAGTCCACGGGCGCGTGCCCGGCCGCCTGCAACACGGCCACCGCCCCGAGCACCTCGGGGGGCGAGCCCTCCCACGCCGGTGTCCCCTGCCCGCCCCACCACTCCCTGCCTGCCGCCTGCACGGGCGCGGCCTCGCCCCGTGCGCGCCGTGCCAGGGCCGCGTCCAGCCCGGCACGGCAGGCCAGGACCCCGCGCTGGATGCCGTACTCGTTCCCGGAGCGGTGCGGCAGCCCCTGGGACTCGCGCTCCTCCAGGTAGTCCAGGTGCTCGCGCAGCGCGGCCAGACCCGCCTGCGTGATGCGGAAGGCGTAGCCGCGGTCGGGGGGATCGCACGGGGCCAGGAGCCCGGCGTCGATCAGCCACTCCCGGCGCCGCCGGTCGCCCACAGAGGTGCGGTAG
>NZ_JBHSUF010000066.1:0-698 GCF_042660575.1 Nocardiopsis tropica | reverse complement strand
GGGGTGCGCAGCCAGTGGGGGACGACGGCCCTGCCGTTGTAGGGGACGTAGCGCATGGGCAGGTAGGTGAGGTCGTGGGGGGTGGGGACCCTGAGGGAGGCGGGGATCTGTTCGATGGTGGCCTGTCCGTGGACCAGGGTCTCGGAGTACTCGACGCCGTGGCGGGCGGCGCGGGCGCCCAGCCAGGCGGCCAGGGGGTCTTCTCGCTCGGCCGGGGGCTGCTCGGCCATCCGCGCGAGGAAGCGGCGGCGGGTGCGGGCGAAGATGTCGGCGCCCCACAGGTAGCGCACGTGGGCCGCCCCGCACGCCTGCGCCGCGATCGCCCCCGCGAAGCTCACCGATCCCCAGACGACCAGGTCGGGCCTCCACTCCCGGCACAGCGCCACCAGGTCCTGCTCCATGGGGTCGTTCACCATCCGCCACCACCACGGGACGACCGTGCGGTAGCCCTCCAGCAGGTACTCCCAGGAGACCTCGTCGTCGGGAGCGGTCACCCGCCCGAACAGCGGGGCGTCGTTCAGGGTGTCGTGGAGGTCGAAGACCTTCATCGTCCGCCAGAAGCCGTGGTCCCGGCCGACCGGGACGAAGGGCAGACCCGTCGCCGCCACCGTCGGCCCCAGCGCGGGCTGGCTCGCCACCCGCACCTCGTGCCCGGCGGCCCGCAGGGCCCACGCCAGGGGCACCATCCCCAGGAAGTG
>NZ_JBHSUF010000065.1:0-699 GCF_042660575.1 Nocardiopsis tropica | reverse complement strand
CGTGCCCGGCCACCAGATCATCAGCCAGATCTTCGCGAGCATGGACAGCATCATCCAGCGCATCCAGATCGGCAGGGGGACCCGCCACCACCGCGACCACAACCTGACCGCGAGCGCCCACAAGGGCGCCGCGATCGAGGGCGTGCTCTCCGCGGTCTTCTCCGCGGGCATGGACGGGCTGTTCAGCAAACACCTGTCCGACCTGTTCAGCAAAGGCCTGACCGACCTCAAACTCCTGCCCGACCCGCCCCCGCTGATCAAAACCGGCCCCGACGGGCCCGGCGGGCCGCCCCCGGTCGGCCCGCCGCTGCGCGAGAGCCCCGACGGACCCCCGCCCGGGCCGCCCTCGGGTCCTCCCGACGGGCCGCCTGCGGGGCCGGTCAAAGACGACCCGCCGCCCCTCAACCGCGACACCGACACCCCGCCACCCCCCGGCGGCGGAGGCCCCGACGGACCCCCCGCCAGGCCCAAGGACGACCCCCCGGCCGGACCGGTCAAGGACGACCCGCCCACGGCACCGGTCAAGGACGACCCCCCGGTCAACCCGGACCGGGGCCCGGACTCGCCCGCGCCCAAGGACACGGGTCCCACACCCGCGCCCAGGGACACCCCGCCGGCGCCGCCGTCGTTGAACAAGGACCTGGCCGAGGTGTTCGGCCGCCACAACGACGAGTTCCTCACCCCCTACAACCCCGCCAG
>NZ_JBHSUF010000064.1:0-843 GCF_042660575.1 Nocardiopsis tropica | reverse complement strand
TTGCCGACCTTGACGCCGGCGGCCTCCAGGGCCTCCTGCTTGGCCGCGGCCGTGCCCGCCGAACCCGACACGATCGCGCCCGCGTGCCCCATCGTCTTGCCCTCCGGAGCCGTGAACCCCGCCACATAGCCCACCACGGGCTTGGACACGTTCGCCTTGATGAACTCCGCCGCACGCTCCTCGGCGTCGCCGCCGATCTCACCGATCATCACGATCACATCGGTGTCGGGGTCGGCCTCGAACGCCGCCAGCGCGTCGATGTGCGTGGTCCCGATGATCGGGTCCCCGCCGATGCCCACCGCCGAGGAGAAGCCGATGTCGCGCAGCTCGTACATCATCTGGTACGTCAGCGTGCCCGACTTCGACACCAGGCCGATCCGGCCCGGCTTGGCGATGTCGGCCGGGATGATGCCCGCGTTGGACTGGCCCGGCGTGATCAGACCCGGGCAGTTCGGACCGATGATCCGCGTCTTGTTGCCCTTGGAGCCGGCGTAGGACCAGAACGCGGCGGTGTCGTGCACCGGGATGCCCTCGGTGATCACCACCGCCAGGCCGATCCCGGCGTCGATCGCCTCCACGACCGCGTCCTTGGAGAACTTGGGCGGCACGAAGATGACCGTGACGTCGGCGCCGGTGGCGGCCATGCCCTCGGCCACCGATCCGAAGACCGGGACCTCGGTGCCGTCGAAGTCGACCTTCTGGCCGGCCTTGCGCGGGTTGACCCCGCCCACGATGTTGGTGCCCGAGGCGAGCATGCGCCGGGTGTGCTTGGTGCCCTCAGAGCCCGTCATGCCCTGGACCAGCACCTTGCTGTCCTTGGTCAGGAAAATAGCCATGGTGTGT
>NZ_JBHSUF010000063.1:0-865 GCF_042660575.1 Nocardiopsis tropica | reverse complement strand
GGGCCCTGGACTGCATCGACATCTCACGTGACAGCGGTACCACGGACACCCCTATGGCCCAGGTCCGCGTGGACACTGCCCAAGGCCACATATTGCTGTCCGATCCGGCCACCCGGGACGATGGGATGAGGCTCCTCGACCGAGCCGCCGAAACCGCCTCCCGACGCGGTCTTGACCACTAGCTGCGCAGTATCGAAGGCATCAGGTCCGAGCAGGAGACCTGGGCCCATGGCCAGAGGAGGAATGTATGGCGGACGACGCACGTACCATTACCCAGGAGCAGTGGAGGCAGGCGGAACTGATCTGGGAGTACCACCGCATGCACCACCGGGTGCAACCGTGTGACGTGGCGATCGCCCTGGGCTGTAATGACATCGGCGTCGCGGCGCACGCCGCCGACTTGTTCCACTCCGGACTCTTCCCGGCTCTGGTGTTCACCGGTGCGAACAGCCCCTCGACTGCGGAGATCTTCCCGCACGGCGAGGCGGTGCACTTCCGTGAGCGGGCTCTCGAACTCGGCGTCCCCGATCCCGTGATCCTCGTGGAGCCGCAGGCGTCGAACACCGGCCAGAACATCACCTTCTCCCGCCGGGTCCTGGCGGCGAACGGCATCGCCCCCGCCACCGTGCTCCTGGTCTGCATGCCCTACATGGAGCGGCGCGCCTTCGCGACCGCCCGCAAGCTGTGGCCCGAGGTGGAGGTGGTGTGCGCCTCCGCGCCGTTGAGCCTGGGCGACTACGTCAAGGAGATCGGGGACGCCGGGCTCGTCATCGACATGATGGTCGGCGACCTCCAGCGGGTGATGGAGTATCCCAAGCTGGGATTCGCCGTCGAACAGGACGTTCCCGGCCCAGTAGGTGAGGCC
>NZ_JBHSUF010000062.1:0-881 GCF_042660575.1 Nocardiopsis tropica | reverse complement strand
CCGGGATCAGCGAGCCGGTGCACCCGCACCGGTTCCGCCGTTCCATGGCCACGTGGCACCTGGACGCGGGCGGGTCCAGGGACGCGCTCAAGGCCCGCGCCGGATGGTCCTCGGACCAGATGATCAACCTGTATGTCTCCCACTCGCGCGACCGCCTCGCATGGCAGGAGTCCCGGCGGCTCGGCATCGCCGACCGGTTCTGACCCCGCACACGACCGCGCCCCCTGCTCTCTCCCGTGGAGCAGAGGGCGCGGTCGTCCGTTCTCCGAGGGGGGCGCTCCGGGGGCCCCGACGGCGTTGGGACCGACGGCGAGAACGCCTCCACGGACCACGGGTCCCGGTCCACCGCGTGGGACCGGGTCGGGACGACCGTCACGACAGAGGTCCGGGTCAGAGATGCCGTCGACCCGGTGGTCCCAACAGGTCCCACCGAGTCTCACATGAACGCCAGAGACCGGTCCCAAGTCCCACACCCCTATAGGGGTGGGACCCGTGGGACTGGGACCGGTCGGGGAACGCTTCGAGGGCGACCGGTCCCCGAGGATGTGGCGCGCCCGTACCCGCGCCCGTCGGCTCCCGGCCCGCTCCCGGTCGGCTCCTGTCCTCGTGCGTGCCGATCGGCTCCCGGCCCCGCGCCCGTGTCAGCGCCGGTCGGTCTCGCTCGCGACGGTGTCGGGGAGTTTGCGCATGTGGTTCAGGGTTTCGTTGATGTCCATGCCCCGATTGTAGATGCCTGGAAGATTTTTTGCCAGACGCCTTGACGATCCTTCCAGGCGCCTGTAAACTGAAGACACAACAAAATAGAGAGGAGGTGAAAGAGTGAGCATCTTCCAGATGATCACGCTGACGCTCGCAGTCGCAGCCCTCACGCTCGCGGTTGT
>NZ_JBHSUF010000061.1:0-1048 GCF_042660575.1 Nocardiopsis tropica | reverse complement strand
TTCACGTTGTCGATCACCGTCTCCCGACTGATGATCACCTGCCCCACATCCTCACGCGAAGGCACCTCGTACATCACCGACAACAACACCTCCTCGATGATCGCCCGCAACCCACGCGCACCCGTCCCCCGAATAATCCCCTGCTCAGCAATCGCCTCCAAAGCCTCCGGCGTGAACTCCAACCCCACACCGTCCAACTCGAACAACCGCTGATACTGCTTCACCAACGCATTACGCGGCTCCGTCAAAATCCGGATCAACGCCCCACGATCCAGATCATCCACACTCGTGATCACCGGCAACCGACCGATGAACTCCGGAATCATCCCGAACTTCAACAGGTCCTCCGGCATCACCTCACCGAACAACCCCGACTCCGCCACCTCACCCCGAGGCCGCAGAACCGCATTGAACCCCATCCCCTGCTGACCCGTCCGCGACTCGATGATCTTCTCCAGACCCGCGAACGCCCCACCACAGATGAACAACACATTCGTCGTATCGATCTGAATGAACTCCTGGTGCGGATGCTTGCGCCCACCCTGGGGCGGCACACTCGCCGTCGTCCCCTCCAAGATCTTCAACAACGCCTGCTGCACACCCTCACCCGACACATCACGCGTGATCGAGGGATTCTCACTCTTACGCGCGACCTTGTCGACCTCATCGATATAGATGATCCCCGTCTCGGCCTTCTTCACATCGTAATCAGCCGCCTGGATCAACTTGAGCAGGATGTTCTCCACATCCTCCCCCACATACCCCGCCTCCGTCAGCGCCGTCGCGTCCGCGATCGCGAACGGCACATTCAGGATCCGCGCCAGCGTCTGCGCCAACAGCGTCTTGCCCGACCCCGTCGGACCCAGCAGCAAGATGTTGGACTTCGCGATCTCCACGCCCTCCGACCCCGGACGCTCACCCTCCGACCGCACACGCTTGTAGTGGTTGTACACCGCCACCGACAAGGCCTTCTTCGCCTGGTCCTGACCGATCACATACGAGTCCAGGAACTCGTAGATCTCCCGCGGCTTCGGCAACGAGTCCCACG
>NZ_JBHSUF010000060.1:0-1075 GCF_042660575.1 Nocardiopsis tropica | reverse complement strand
TGATCGCGCTGGCCCACGTGCCGTGGTTCCTCTACGACGCCCCCGCCGGCCTGGCCATGCTCCACCCCGACCAGGGCAACCTCGCCGACCGGATCGCCCAGGTCGCGTCCCTGGTCGTGGTGGACGCCCGCACCCACACCATGTTCGGGTTCCTGTTCGCCTACGGCATCGGGCAGATGTACGCCCGCCAGAAAGCCCACGGAACCCGGGACGAGGACGCCCGCAGGATCCTGCGCACACGCCACCTGTGGATGCTCGCCCTGGGCGCCGTGCACGCCCTCCTGCTGTGGCAGGGCGACATCATCGGCACCTACGGCCTCATCGGCCTGCTCATGGTGCCGCTGTTCCTGCACCGCACCGACCGCACCCTCAAGGTCTGGACCGCCGTCCTGCTCGCGGCCGGCGCCCTGTTCACCGCCCTGTCGGTGCTCGCCACGCTGGCCGCGCCGGCGGGCGCGCCCGGGGTGGACGCGGCCGGAATGCAAAGGGCCAGCATCGCCGAGACCGGCTACCTGCTCTCCGCCCTGATCCGCCTGCCCACCTGGCTCTTCGGGCTCGGCTCGGGGCTGGCCTCCCTGGCCCTGCCCACGGTGTTCCTGATCGGCCTGCTCGCGGCACGGCACCGGTTCCTGGAGGAGCCGCAGCGCCACCTGCCCCTGCTGCGCCGGGTGGCCGTGTGGGGCATCGCCGCCGGGTGGGTCCCCGGGCTGGTGCTGGGCCTGCAGCACGTGGGGGTCCTGGACCCGGTGTACGGCCCGGCTGTGGCCGCGGTGCACTTCTACACCGGGATCTTCACCGGGGTGGGCTACGCCGCGCTCTTCGGCCTGCTCGCCCACCGCCTCGCCGCCCGGGGTGGCGGGCCGTCCCTGCCGGTCCGGGCCCTGGTGGCCCTGGGACGGCGCTCCCTGAGCGGCTACCTCGCCCAGTCGGCGGTCTTCGCACCCCTGCTGGCGGCGTGGGGGCTCGGCCTGGGGGTGCACCTGTCCAGCTGGTCGGCGGTCCTGGTGGCCTTCGGCACCTGGCTGCTGACCGTCCTCGCGGCGTACCTGCTCGACCGGGCGGGCCGGCGCGGACC
>NZ_JBHSUF010000059.1:0-1149 GCF_042660575.1 Nocardiopsis tropica | reverse complement strand
CAGCGGCGGGTAGGCGTTGTCCAGCAGCTCCTGGAACTGGGCCGAGAACCAGTGGCCCGAGATCGGGGCGTCGGCCAGCGCGCCGCTCATGTTGTACCCGTTGCGGGGGTTGCCCTCATAGGTCGGGTCGCACATGCGGTCGAAGCCCTTGCCCTCGGGGTTGGGGATGAACTCGCTGGAGCCGTCGGACTCGCCCGGGGGCTTCATCCACACGTAGGCGTCGATGCCCGGCTCGGGGGAGGCCTGCGGGCGCTCGCCCAGCCCCGCGCCCGACTGGTTGCACCAGTTGCCCGACTGGATCCGCCGGTCGTAGCGGCCCCCGTCCACGTAGGCGTCCACGCTGGTCTGGGGGCCGGGGCCCGTGGGGCGGTCCGGTCCGCCCCAGCCGTTGCGGGAGGTGTCGATCAGCATCCCGATGTCGGAGGCGAACCCCTGCGAGACCAGCTCCTCGCGCAGCGCCTGGGAGAAGGACAGCTCGTCGGTGAACTGGTTCCAGTCCACCCACTGCGACTGGCGCACCGGCGTACCGGCCACGGTCTGGTCGATGGAGAAGTTGTCCTCGACCAGCGCCGAGTAGTTGGCCGTGTTCGCGATGAACCCGTGCACGTCCTCGGGGGTGGCGCCGGCGGTGTTGGCGGCCTCGTAGAACAGCGCCGCCGAGGCCGAGAAGTTGTCGGCCCAGCCGATCCACCCGTGGTGGCCCGCGTCCACGTAGTTGTAGACGTTGTCGATCGCGCCCAGCTGCGCCAGGGCGTAGCCCACGCCCTCCACGTAGTTGCCGTTGGCCAGCATCTCGTCGCACTCGGGCGTGGCCGTCTCGCGCGGGGACACGTTCGTGACCAGGTTGGGCAGCGAGTCGATCTCCACCGTCGTCACGATCCGCAGGTCCGCGTAGGCCGGGTCGGCCAGGATCTCCGCGATCGGGTCGATGTACTCCTCCTTGTACCGGTCGATCTCGTCCGGGCCCAGCTCGCCGTTGGAGGCCAGCGCCGCGCAGTCCCTCCCGGGCAGGTTGTAGATCACCACCTGGAAGACCATCGGCTCGCCCGCGGCCTGGGCCACCGCCTCGTCCAGGTGCTCGCGCAGGCCCATCGATCCGGTGGTCGGGCTGTCGTTGCCCTCGATCGCGCTGATCTGGTCCAGCCACAC
>NZ_JBHSUF010000058.1:0-1235 GCF_042660575.1 Nocardiopsis tropica | reverse complement strand
GTCGACGACCCGGCCTCGGCCGAGCTCGTCGACGCCCCCGTGCTCTTCCCCGAGGGCGGAAACACCGGCACCTCCGGCTGCCACGACATCACGGTCTACCCGACCAAGGACATCGCGGCCGGCGCGTGCATGGGCGACGGCATCCTGATGGACATCTCGGACCCGGCCGCCCCGGTCGTGACCGAGGTCGTCCGCGACACCAACTTCGCGTTCTGGCACTCGGCGACGTTCACCAACAACGGCGAGACGGTCACGTTCACCGACGAGCTCGGCGGCGGGGGCGCGGCCACCTGCAGCGAGGCCATCGGCCCCGAGCGGGGGGCGAACGCCATCTACGCCATCGGCGACGACGCGCTCGAATTCCAGAGCTACTACAAGATCGACCGCCACCAGACCGCCACCGAGAACTGCGTCGCCCACAACGGCTCGCTGATCCCGGTGCCCGGGCAGGACTTCTTCGTGCAGTCCTGGTACCAGGGCGGTGTCTCGGTCATCGACTTCAACGACCCGGAGAACCCGAGGGAGATCGGCCACTTCGACCGCGACCCGATCGACGACGACCGGCTCGTCCTGGGCGGCTCCTGGTCGGCGTACTACTACAACGGCTACGTCTACTCCTCCGACATCTCCCGCGGACTCGACGTGCTGAAGCTGGACGACCCGCGCCTGCGGGCCGCCGAGCGCGTGCGCATGGACGAGTTCAACCCGCAGTCCCAGCCCGAGTACAGGCCCGGCCGGGGCGAGGGGCGCTGACCCTCCCCCGGGTCCGGCAGCGCCGCGCGACCCTCCCGGTCCCCGGGAGGGTCCGGCGCACGGACGTCGGGGCCGCGGCGTGGCGCGCGCCGCGGCCCCGGGACAAGCCCCCGCCAACCCCCTAGCGCACAGGAGAACCCCCATGTCCGCACCACCCACCCCCGGTCGGCGCCTCGCGCGCACGGCCGCCCTCTCCGCCGCCGCGGGGACGCTCCTCGTCGGCCTGCTGAGCCCGGCCTCCGCGTACGCGGACGAGGCGCCCGCCGACGAGATCAGCAGCAACGTCACCCATGTCGCCCACGTGCCCAAGCCCGACGCGGTGCGCAGCACCAACTCGGACCTGGCGTTCACGGGCGACTACGCCATCGGCGGCAACTACGACGGGTTCGTCGTCTACGACATCTCCGAGCCCGAGGACCCGCAGGTCGTGTCCGAGGTGCTCTGCCCCGGCGGGCAGGGAGACGTGTCGGTGAGCGGTGACC
>NZ_JBHSUF010000057.1:0-1236 GCF_042660575.1 Nocardiopsis tropica | reverse complement strand
GAAATACCCCGATGAGCTGCGCGAACGCGCCACCCGCATGGTCGTGGAGGCCCGCCGGAACCCGGCCACGCGTCCAGGGGCGATCGCCCGTATCGGCGACCAGCTGGGCATCAACCGCGAGACCCTGCGCAACTGGGTCACCCAGGCTGAGGTCGATGCCGGAGACCGCCCCGGCACCACCACCGACCAGGCCCAGCGTCTGGCCGAGCTCGAACGCGAAGTGCTCGAGCTGCGGCGGGCCAACGCCATCCTCAAGTCCGCATCGGCTTTCTTCGCGGCGGAGCTCGACCGCCCACACATCAGATAGTCGCGTTCATCGACATCCACCGACAGGAGTTCGGGGTCGAGCCGATCTGCACCACGTTGCAGGTCGCCCCGTCCACCTACTACGCCGCCAAGGCCCGGCCGCCCTCGTTGCGCTCCCGCACCGATGAGGCCACCACCGCCAAGATCCACCAGGTGCACGCCGACAACTACGCCGTGTACGGGGCTCGTAAGATCCACGCCGAACTGAACCGCCAAGGCCACCGGGTGGCCCGCTGCACGGTCCAGCGGCTGATGAAACAAGCGGGGCTGCGCGGGATCTCCCGCACCAAGCAGCCCCGCACCACGGTAGGGCCCACGACCCCCGACACCCGGCCGGACCTGGTAGAACGCGCGTTCACCGCTGATGCTCCCAACCAGTTGTGGGTCGCTGACATCACCTACATCCGCACCTTCGCTGGTTGGATCTACGCCGCGTTCGTCATCGATGTGCACTCCCGCCGCGTGGTGGGCTGGCAGGTCTCGCGGTCGCTGCACACCAACCTGGCCCTGGACGCGTTGGAGATGGCGGTCTGGAACCGCCAACACGTGGGCCGGCGGATCGATGGCCTGGTCCACCACTCCGACCGGGGCGTGCAATATCTCGCGGTGCGCTACACCCAGCGCCTGGCCGAGGCGGGGGCGGTGGCCTCGGTCGGCTCCACCGGCGATTCCTACGACAACGCCCTGGCCGAGGCGTTCCACTCGCTGTTCAAGGCCGAGCTGATCCGTAACCGGGGTCCGTGGCGGGGGCTGGACGAGGTGGAGATCGCGGTGGCCGAGTACGTGGACTGGTTCAACCACCGCCGTCTGCACGGCGAGATCGGGCTGGTTCCGCCAGCGGAGCTCGAAGACAACTTCTACCAGCAGGAATCGGTGTCAGAGCAGGACGAAGCGTTGGTTCCGAGCCTCTAAAGAACCCGGCACGAAACA
>NZ_JBHSUF010000056.1:0-1590 GCF_042660575.1 Nocardiopsis tropica | reverse complement strand
GCCCTAGCTTGACGTTTAACCTCGAGCCCGTGACCGGATACCGTCCCGGTCACGGGTTTGGTCGTTGCCCAGACACAACAACGGTCTTCGCGTGATCATGTGCTTCAACCACGAACACACCTGATCACAACGAAGACCGTCACCATGAGTCTGCTGCACCATCACACCCCTGTCGAGCGGCTGTCGGAGTTGTCCCGATTCCGCGAACAGTTCCACGCCTGCCTCACCACACGTGCCGATGCCCTCTTCGAGATATGCGAAGCCCTGGCCAGCGCCCCGACCCCCGTACGCCACCTGGCCCAACTCTCGCTGGAACCCGAACACCGACGCGGCCACGGCTCGGCCTACGCCGCCCTGGCCCGGGGCCGCATCGACACCACCCGGCTCAGGTCGATCCTGGCCGCGCTGCCCCTGCCCCGCTTCCACGGACGCATCGTGCTGGCCTGCGACATCAGCCCCTGGCTGCGCCCGGACGCCTGGACCAGCCCCGACCGCACCTGGTGCCACACCTACGGGCGCGGCACCGGCCAAGCCGAGATGGTCCCGGGCTGGCCCTACTCGATGATCGTCGCGCTGGAAGAGGGCGCCACCTCCTGGACCACGCCCTTGGACCTGCGCCGCCTTCGAAGCGGGGAGGACGCCACCACCGTCACCGCCCACCAGATCCGCCACGTGACGGCCTCTTTGACCAGGTCCGGGCATCACCACGACGGCGACCCCGACATCATGGTGGTGGTCGATGCGGGCTATGACAGCCCCCGCCTGGCCCACCTGCTCGCCGACCTGCCCGTCCAGGTGGTGGGCCGGTTGCGTTCGGACCGGGTGTTCTACGGCCCGGCCGAGAACCTGCCGCCCAGCGCGACAGGCCGCCCGGCCAAGCACGGAGCCCCGCTCAGGATGGCCGCCCCCCAGACCTGGCCCGCACCGAAGACGGTCTCCACCACCCCCACCCGCCGCTACGGGAGTGCGACCACCCGTTCCTGGGACCGGGTCCACCCCCGGCTCACGCACCGCTCGGCCTGGGCCGGCCACTCCGGCCGGCTGCCGGTGATCGAGGGCACCCTGGTGCTGCTGGAAGTTCAGGCGTTGCCCTCGCGGCGCGACCCCAAGCCGCTGTGGCTGTGGTGCTCGGCCACCGGGATGCTCTCAGAGCAGGTCAGCCAGGTGTGGTGGGCTTACCTGCGCCGGTTCGACATCGAGCACACCTTCCGCTTCTTCAAGCAGCAGTTGGGGTGGGACGCGCCCCGGGTGCGTGATCCCGCAGCAGCGGACCGGTGGTCCTGGCTGGTCGTCGTGGCCTATGCCCAGTTGCGGTTGGCTCGCGCCTTGGTGGTTCAGGTGCGTTTGCCCTGGCACAGGCCGGTGGAGCCGGAACGGATGAGTCCGTCCCGGGTGCGTCGGGGGTTTCGGTACATCCACGCGGTGCTGCCTCGGTGTGTGGGTGTTCCGCGGCCCTCGTCCGCGGGTCCGGGGCGCCCGAGGGGGAGCCGGAACCAACGTCCAGCTCCCCGTTACGGGGTGGCGAAGAAGCACAAAACGGACACGGTGGGCAGCCTCAGCGCCAAGCAAGCACGTTAAACGCCAAGCTAG
>NZ_JBHSUF010000055.1:0-2119 GCF_042660575.1 Nocardiopsis tropica | reverse complement strand
GCCGCCGGAGCCGGCCGCCGCCACCACCGACCTGGAGAGCGACGACGCGATGCTGGAGATGCTGCCCGGACTCGTCCGGATCTACGAGGAGTGGGCGGAGCGGTACCCCGACGTACAGCCGCTGACCGTCCAGTTCGCGGCGGACGGGAAGTCGGGGGGAGGGCTCGACGGCGTGCTCGCCTACCCCCTGGACGGCCACTGGCTCCTGGTCACCTTCGGCCTGACCGAACTCGGGGAGAAGACCAGCGAGGAGGCCCGGGTCTCCGGCTCGGGCTTCGAGTTCACCTGCAGGGTCCCGCGCGAGGACGGCGACGAGGCCGTGCCCTCCTGGGTCCTGCGCGTCCTCCACGCCCTGGCCGACCGCTTCCTCGCGGGCATCGACCTGGACGTGGGCCACTGGATCGTCACCCCGTCCCCGCTCGGCGGGGAGCCGGCCAACGGCGACATGACGTCCCTCGTCATCGTCCCGGACGTCGAGATCCGCGCCATCGACACCCCGAACGGGATCGTCCTCTTCTTCCAGCTCGTCGGGTTGAAGGCCGAGGAGGGGGCCGCCGTCCAGGAGGCCGGGACGGCCGCCCCGCTCGTCGCGCTCCTGCGCGACCGGGACCCGAAGATGCTCACCGACCCGTCCCGGGACGCCGTCCGGCTCTGACCCGCGGCCGCGGCCGGCCCGGCGCGTCCGGCGCCCGCGGAGGCGGGGACGCACCGGGACCGGGAACCGGTCAGCAGTCGCCGCGGTCGGCGGTGGTGTCGCAGACGCCCGCGCCGTCCGCCCAGGTGAGGCCGCCCCGGGCGTTCGCGCCGAACGGCCGGGTGACGGTCACGTGCGTGCCCGCCCCGGAGTCCTCCGCCAGCCAGCTGCGGACCTCCCGGGTGACGCCCCCGGCCTCGCTCCGGAACACGTAGAAGGGGTGGGGCACGGGGGACCGCCCGCTGCCGGGCCGGGTCCACCAGTTCCCGCCCTCCGCGGCGGCGGTGTCCACGAACAGGCAGTCGTGGCCGACGCCCTCGAAGTCGCAGGTGCGGGGCTCGGCGCCGCCGAGCCGTCCCACGCCCGCGTCCGGCGTCACGCCGCTGTTGTACGCGCGCCAGTAGACGTTGTCGCACGAGCCGTCCGCGCAGGCGTTCCAGTCGCGCCACGCGGTGGCGCGGGCGGCGGGCGCGGTCGAGCCCCTGTTGATCGCGGCGCAGTACCGGTCGACGATGTACGGGGCGACGAACCCGGCGACCCACGCGGTGTCGATCGCCTCGCCCGCGGTGTTGTGCGCGCCGAGCCCGGCCGAGTCCATCTGCCACAGGCCGACGCCGGGGTTGAAGAACAGCCCGTCGCGGCGGGCCGGGTCGTACAGGGTGTCCTGGTTGTCGTACCGGGACAGCGTCATGGGGGAGGGGGCGCCGGGTGAGCCCGCCCCGACCTCCGGCCAGACCGGGGCCAGGGTCATGGCGGTGGCCTCCTGCGGGGTGATCGCGCACGAGGCGTCCGCCGAGGCCGTGCCCGCGGCGGTCCTGACGTCCTGGAGGGGCTGGGCGCCGAAGACCAGCGGTCCGGGGTTCACCGGCGAGTTGGCCAGCTTGAGGTCGATGACCTCCTGCTCCTCGGCGGTGACGGGGCGGTCGGCGCCGGGGTCCGCGCCGGAGGCGAGGGCGGACTGGGGAAGGGCGGCCACCAGTGCGGCCGAGGCCAGCACGGCGATCAGCCGTCCGGCGGGTCGCGCGCGGAACCGGGGCCGGGCGCGGCCGGCGGGGGTCGTTCTCATGTCTGTGCACCTCTCGCGAGCGGGGGGAGGGGGCGGGGGTGGGCCGCGTCCCCGGGGGCCGCGCTTGCGCGACCGTGCACCCGGGGCTGCGGCGGTATCCTTCGCGGCTCAGGGCGAAAGTGGAAGGAAAACTACATTCCCCGCAGCCGCCCCACAACCCCCGCAACGGCGGGGGACCCCGCCGGGATCCTCCGGCGCCGCGCGGAAGGGCCGCCGCCCCCCGGGGGGTGTCCCCGGGAGGCGGCGGCCCTTCCGCGCAGAGGGGCCGGTCGCCCGACCGACCGCCGCGCTACCCCTCGCGGCCGCGGTCGATGGCGGCGCCGATCTCGCCGACCCGGTCGGCGAGCAGCCCCATCGCG
>NZ_JBHSUF010000054.1:0-2561 GCF_042660575.1 Nocardiopsis tropica | reverse complement strand
GGCGTACGCGCACGGCGCGGACATCGACTGGACGGCGGTGTTCGGGCGGGGGGCGCGGGTGGTGGAGCTGCCGACCTACCCCTTCCAACGACAGCGCTACTGGCGCTCGCCCGCGCCCGCCTCGGGGGCCGCGGCGGCCCCCGAACCTGCGGGGGCCGGGGCGGTCCCGTCCGGCGGCACCGCCGCACGAGGCGACTGGCGGCTTCCGCCCGGGCTCTCGGCGGCCGAACGGGAGGAGGCCGTCCTCACCCTGGTCCGCGCGGAGACCGCCGCCGTCCTCGGCCACCCGCGAGCGGAGGACGTCGACCTCGGCCGCGGCTTCCTCGACGCGGGCGGTACCTCGCTCGGCGCCGTCCAGCTGCGGAACCGGCTCAACGAGGCGACCGGCCTGGACCTGCCCGTCACCGTGGCACTGGACCACCCCACGGCGCTCGCCCTCACCCGCCACGTGGCCGACCGCCTCGCGGAGGCGTCCGCCGCCGACCGGGCCCCGCTGCCCGTCCTGGACGAACTGGACAGGCTCGAAACGGCCCTGGCCGCATCGGCGGTGGACGACGGGACCAGGAAGGAGCTCGGCGACCGACTGCGCGGCCTCCTGCGCCGCCTCGACGACTCCGGTCCCGGGACCGAGTACGACGAGGCCACCGACGACCAGCTCCTGGAGCTGATCGACCAGGAGTTCGGGATCTCCTGACCCGCGGACCCTCCTGACCGGAACGCACACGAGAGCAGCACGGATGACGAACGAGAACAAGTTCCGCGACCTGGTCAAGAAGATGGCCGTCGACCTGCGACAGGCACGCACCCGTGTCGAGGAGCTGGAGGAGCGCGACCACGAGCCCGTCGCGGTGGTCGGGATCGGCTGCCGCTTCCCCGGGGCCGACACCCCCGAAGGGCTGTGGGACCTGCTCGTCGAGGGGCGCGAGACCAGGGGCGGGTTCCCCACCGATCGCGGCTGGGACCTGGAGGGCCTGTTCAACCCCGACCCGGACGGTCTCGGCCGGACCTACGTCCGCTCCGCGAGCTTCCTGGAGGGCGCGGGGGACTTCGACCCCGCCTTCTTCGGGATCAACCCCCGCGAGGCCATGGCCATGGACCCCCAGCACCGCCTCGTCATGGAGACGGCGTGGGAGGCCCTCGAACACGCGGGCATCACCCCCGGGTCCCTGCACTCCACCCCCGCGGGCGTGTTCGTCGGCATGGTCGGCCAGACCTACGGGCCACCGGTCCAGGAGTCCCCGGCCGAACTGGTGGGGTACCGCCTGACCGGCGGCATGACCGCCGTCGCCGCGGGCCGGGTGTCCTACACCCTGGGGCTGGAGGGCCCCGCGATCACGGTGGACACCGCCTGCTCGTCCTCCCTCGTGTCGATCGCCATGGCCGTGCGCTCCCTGCGCTCGGGCGAGTCCTCCCTCGCCCTGGCCGGAGGCGTCACCGCCCACACCGACACCTCCGCGTGGGTGTCCTTCACGGGCCACGGCGTGCTGTCCGCGGACGGCCGCTGCAAGGCGTTCTCCGCCGACGCCGACGGCACCGGCTGGGGCGAGGCAGCCGGCATGCTCGTCCTGGAGCGCCTGTCGGACGCGCGGCGCAACGGGCACCGGGTGCTGGCGGTGATCCGGGGCGGCGCGGTCAACCAGGACGGCGCCTCCAGCGGCCTGACCGCGCCCAGCGGCCCCTCCCAGGAGCGGGTGATCCGCCAGGCCCTCGCCGACGCCCGGCTCACACCGGCCGACGTCGACGCCGTGGAGGCCCACGGCACCGGCACCCGGCTCGGCGACCCCATCGAGGCCAACGCCCTGCTCGCCACCTACGGGCGCGACCGGACCGGGGAACCCCTGTGGCTCGGGTCGCTCAAGACCAACATCGGGCACACCGGGGCGGCCGCCGGGGTCTCCGGGGTCATCAAGTCGATCCTGGCCATGCGCGAGGGGATCCTGCCGCGGACGCTCCACGTCGCCGAGCCCACCCCGTTCGTGGACTGGTCCTCCGGCGCCGTGGAGCTCCTCACCGAGGCGCGGCCGTGGCCGGAGACCGGCCGCCCCCGCCGTGTGGGCGTGTCCGCGTTCGGCGCCAGCGGGACCAACGCCCACCTCGTCCTGGAGCAGGCTCCCGACGAGGCCGTTCCCGCCCCGGAACGGGAGGGCGCCGTCCTCACCGGCCCCTCCCGCGACCCGGGGGCGCGGAGCGCGGCCGGAGCCGCGGGGCCGGTGCCCTGGGTGGTCTCGGCCCACAGCCGGGAGGCGCTCGACGACTCCCTCGCCCGTCTGCGCGACCGGGTCGGGGCGGATCCCGGTCTGGACCCGGTGGACGTGGGGTGGTCGCTGGCGACCACCCGCACGGCCTTCGAGTACCGGGCCGCCGTGGTCGGGACCGGCCGCGACACCCTCCTGGCACGCCTCGGTGAACTAGCTGAGGGCGTGAACGCGGTCGGCACGGTTCGCGGACGCGCGTCGGATCGCAGGCCCGTGCTGGTCTTCCCCGGTCAGGGTGGTCAGTGGGAGGGGATGGCGGTGGAGTTGTTGGATTCCTCACCGGTGTTCGCGGAGCGGATCGCGGAG
>NZ_JBHSUF010000053.1:0-2613 GCF_042660575.1 Nocardiopsis tropica | reverse complement strand
CCCCGACCGTGAAGGGCTGCCCGGCGGACTTGGTGTCCTTACCCCCGGCGGTGAGCGCCGAGAGATCCAGGGACGTGGGGGGATTGCCGTTCCACGGATCATCAGGATCAGCCGGGACCGGCTCCTGCGTGCGCGCCGTCGGTGCAGGACCGTAGAAGTCATCGTCCAGGTCATCGGCGGGGTCGTCGGTCCGGACCGGATCCGTCTCCCGGGTGTGGGGCGGCTGGGAGACGGGCGGGGAGTTGAGCGTGCTGTCGAACAGCGCGGTGAAGTCCTGGAGGGGCGGCGTCGTGGGGGCCGGTGCGGGGGCGGTGTTTCTGTGGTGGTCGGTGGGTGGGAGTCCTTGCCGGTTGCGGTTTCCCGAGCCGGTGTCGTGGCTGCCGGTGGAGCGGCCCGTGGAGTCGCCCGTGGTTCGGGCACCGCTGTTTCCGCTTCCCGGCTGCGCGGACGGTGCCGTGGCGGAACCGTGGTCGCGGCCTGTCGGAGGTGCGGGTGGGTCGTCGTCGCGGGGGCCGCCCCCGCGGCGGGCGGGGGGATGGTCGTCGGCGTCGTAGAGGTCGTCGTCGCTGTCCTCGCTGTCGGAGCTGTCGTCGCCTTCGTCGTTGTGCGACTGCGACTGGGGTTGGGGGTGTGGGGTGGTCGGGGCGAGGCCGGCTGCGGCGGCGACGGCGACGATGTCCTTGGAGCTGTTCAACTTCAGATCGCGAACGATCTGGCTGATGTAGTTGGTTACCGTATGTGGGCGTAGTCCGACGCGTGTGCCGATTTCTTCGATGTCGTCCAGCCCGGCGCCCATGTGGACGAAGACCTGGAATGTGGAGTCCTTCAGAAGATCGTTGATGCGGTCGACGGCCCAGGCGATCTGCTCGGGGGTGAGTTCGGGGGCGGGTGCCACCCGGGGGCGTACGACACGGGTGGGTACGGCACGGACCGGTGCCGGTCGGAGGGCCGCCACTTCGGCGGCGAGGGCGGGTGTCGTCTGGGCGGCTTTCATCGCCTCACCACGGCCGCTTACCCCGAGGCGGTGGGAAAGGTTGGTGAGGAGGCCGTCGACCGAGCTCGCGTTCGCGTTCGGGGAGATCCGTTTGGCGATGTCGCTGGCTTTCAGCCCATTCGCGTAATGGGCGAGTACCTCGCGCTGTTCCGGGCGCAGGAATCGAATGCGGATGAGGGCGCGTTCTTGCCGCTCGTCGCTTGTCATCGCGCCTGGGTCCTTGTCGTCGGTGAGCCCGGCGGCAACAGCAAGCTCGGCGATCCCAGCGCGGTCGCCCGCCTGCAGACCCAAGGAACGGGTGAGGCCGCCCATGACGTTGGTGAGTCCGCGGGGTTTCCAACCCCGGGTGATGAGCTGCTCGTCGGTGCGCCCTGCCCCCAGGGCGACGAGGACCTCGAACTCGCGGTCGCTCAGGGTGGTGATGCGGTCGATGGCCTGGTTTTTCTGCTCGTCGGTGAGCACGGGAAGTGGCGGGGCCTCCAGTTCGGCGAGGCGGGCGGCAGCGCCCGCTTCTTCACGACCGAGCACCCCGAGGCGGTGAGAAAAGTGGGTGATGAGGTTATGGATATAAACGGTGGGGTTGCTGACCGTGTCCGGGATCGAGGAAAGCCGCTTGGCGATGTCGCTGGGTTGCAGCCCATTCGCGTAATGGGCGAGTACCTCGCGCTGTTCCGGGCGCAGGAATCGAATGCGGGTGACGGCGCGTTCTTGCCGCTCGTCGCTTGTCATCGTGTCGGGGTCGGTGTCATTGGTGAGCCCGGCGGCAACGGCGACAGCGGCCACCCCAGCGCGGTCGCCCGCCTGCAGACCCAAGGAACGGGTGAGGCCGCCCATGACGATGGCGAGTCCGCGGGGTTTCCAACCGGGTCGGTCGAGGATCTCCTCGTCGTTGCGCTCGGCCCCCAGGGCGACGAGGACCTCGAACTCGCGGTCGTCCAGGGTGGTGATGCGGTCGATGGCCTGGTTTTTCTGCTCGTCGGTGAGCACGGGAAGTGGCGGGGCCTCCAGTTCGGCGAGGCGGGCGACATCGCCCGCCTCACCACGGCCGCTTACCCCGAGGCGGTGCGAAAGGTGGTCGATGACGTTACCGACGTAAACGGTGGGGTTGTTGACCGTGCTCGGGATCGAGGAAAGCCGCTTGGCGATGTCGCTGGGTTGCAGCCTATTCGCGTAATGGGCGAGTATCTCGCGCTGTTCCGGGCGCAGGAATCGGATGCGGATGAGGGCGCGTTCTTGCCGCTCGCCGGGTAGCAGGTCATGTGGGGCAGTGTCGTTGACAAGCCCGGCGGCGACGGCAACCTCGACGATCCCCGCGCGGTCGCCCGTTCGTAGGCCCAGGGAACGGGTGAGGCCGCCCATGACCTTGGCGAGTCCGCGGGGTTTCCAACCCCGGGTGATGAGCTGCTCGTCGGTGCGCCCTGCCCCCAGGGCGACGAGGACCTCGAACTCGCGGTCGTCCAGGGTGGTGATGCGGTCGGTGACCTGGTCCGGCCCGGCGTCGATCGGTGCGGTGGTGTCGTGTCCGCTGCCACCGGAGGGCCTCACCGATGGGAATACCGGAGGGTCGGCAACGGGACCGGGGTCGGGCCGGTCGGCGGGGCCGGCCGGGAAGGACTCCT
>NZ_JBHSUF010000052.1:0-2757 GCF_042660575.1 Nocardiopsis tropica | reverse complement strand
AGGAGTCCTTCCCGGCCGGCCCCGCCGACCGGCCCGACCCCGGTCCCGTTGCCGACCCTCCGGTATTCCCATCGGTGAGGCCCTCCGGTGGCAGCGGGCACGAGACCACCGCACCGATCGACGCCGGGACGGACCAGGTCACCGACCGCATCAAGAAACTGAACGACGGCCAGTTCGAGGTCCTCGTCGCCCTGGGAGCAGGACGCACCGACAAGGAGATCATCGCCCGACTCGGTTGGAAACCCCGCGGATTCACCAACGTCATGAGCAGCCTGGCCGGTGCTCTGGGTCTGCAGGCGGGCGACCGCGCTGGGATCGCCGAGGTTGCCGTTGCCGCCGGGCTCACCGACGACAAGGATCCAGGCGCGATGACAAGCGACGAGCGGCACACACGCGCCCTCATCCGCATCCGATTCCTGCGCCCGGAACAGCACGAGGTACTCGCCCATCACGCGAGGAGGCTGAAACCCAGCGACATCGCCAAGCGGGTCTCCCCGAACGAGAGCTCGGTCGACAGCCTCCTCACCAGCCTTTCGCACCGCCTCGGGGTACTCGGCCGTGGTGAGGCGGGCGATGTCGCCCGCCTCGCCGAACTGGAGGCCCCGCCACTTCCCGTGCTCACCGACGAGCAGAAAAACCAGGCCATCGACCGCATCACCACCCTGGACGACCGCGAGTTCGACCTTCTCGTCGCCCTGGGGGCCGAGCGCAACGACAAGGAGATCCTCGACCGACCCGGTTGGTCCCGCGGATTCTCCGTTGCGATGAGCCGCCTCACCCGTTCCTTGGGTCTGCAGGCGGGCGACCGCGCGGGGGCGGCCGCCGTTGCTGTCGCCGCCGGGCTCACCGACGACAAGGACCCAGGCGCGATGACAAGCGACGAGCGGCGCGAACGCGCCCTCATCCGCATCCGATTCCTGCGCCCGGAACAGCACGAGGTACTCGCCCATTACGCGAATAGGCTGCAACCCAGCGACATCGCCAAGCGGCTTTCCTCGATCCCGAACACGATCGACCCCACCAATTATGTCAACACATCCCTCGCCCGCCTTTCGAAGCGCCTCGGGGTGCTCGGTCGTGGTGAGGCGGGCGCTGCCGCCCTCGCCGCCGAATTGGAGACCCCACCACTTCCCGTGCTCAGCGAGGAGCAGAAAAACCAGGCCATTGCCCGCATAACCACCCTGAGCGACCCCGAGTTCGAGATCCTTGTCGCCCTGGGGGCCGAGCGCAACGACGAGGCGATCACCGCCCGACCTCATTGGACACCTCAGAGACTTGCCAGGGTCATAAGCCGCCTCCCCCGTTCCTTGGGTCTGCAGGCGGGCGACCGCGTGGGGGCGGCCGCCGTCGCCGTTGCAGCCGGGCTCACCAATGACACCGACCCCGATGACCTGCCATCCGATGAGCGGCACGCACGCGCCCTCATCCGTATCCCATTCCTCCAGCCGGATCAGCGCAAGGCCCTCATCTACCGCGTGGCGGAGTGGAAACGCCCCCAGATCGCCGAGCAGCTCCGCCTGGATCCGACCGCCGTCAGTCACCAGTCCAGCAATTTCGTTCTCCGCCTCGGGGTGCTCGACCGTGGTGAGGCGATGAAAGCCGTCCAGGCGATCCCCGCACTCGCCGCCGAAGTGGCGGCCCTGCGCCCGGTACCGGCCCGTGCCGCGCCCACCCGTGCCGCACGCACCCGGGTGGCTCCCACCCGTGTCGCACCGGTCCGTGCCGCACGCACCCGGGTGGCACCCGCCCCCGAACTCACCCCCGAGCAGATCGCCTGGGCCGTCGACCGCATCACCACCCTGAGCGACCCCCAAAACAAGATCTTCTTCCATCTGGGTGCCGGATTGGACAGGGACGGGATCGTCGCACGCGACGGATTGGCGAAGAGGACGGTGGACGACCACATCCGCAGCATTGTCCGCGACCTGGGGTTGAACAACCCCGGGGACGCGGTCGCCGTCGCCGTCGCCGCCGGCCTCGCCCCGACCGCCCCCCAACCCCACAACGACGGCACCACCACCCACGACACCGACGACGACTCGGACAGAGAGGATTCCTCGGACAGCGACGACGACCTCTACGACGCCGACGACCATCCCCCCGCCCGCCACGGGGGCGGCCCCCGCGACGACGACCCGCCCGCACCTCCGACAGGCCGCGACCACGGTTCCGCCACGGCACCGTCCGCGCAGCCGGGAAACGGAAACAGCGGTGCCCGAACCACGGGTGACTCCACGGGCCGCTCCACCGGCAGCCACGGCACCCGCTCGGGAAACCGCACCCGGCAGGGGTTCCCGCCCGCCGACCACCAGGGAAACGACACCCCCGGCCCCGCCGATGACCTGGACGATGACTTCTACGGTCCTGCACCGGCGGCGCGCACGCAGGAGCCGGTCCCGGCTGATCCTGATGATCCGTGGAACGGCAATCCCCCCACGTCCCTGGATCTCTCGGCGCTCACCGCCGGGGGCAAGGACACCAAGTTCGCGGAGCAGCCCTTCACGGTCGGGGAGGCCGTCGTCGACCTTGCCGATCCCGGTTACGGCCTCCGTGATCTCGATGCCATCGGACGCCAGACAGTCAAAGGCATCCGCGTGTTCCCGGTGGGCGTCGACGACCCCGACAGCGACGACAACGACCCCGAACAACTCCCCGACGCACCCCACCACTCCGGCGGTGTTCCGGCGCCTGCCCTCTGGAGTGGCAGTGACCAGGACCAGGTCCCCGGGGCCGGTATGGGCGAGAGTGTTCGCGCCC
>NZ_JBHSUF010000051.1:0-3246 GCF_042660575.1 Nocardiopsis tropica | reverse complement strand
TCGAGGAGGTGTTGTTGTCGGTGATGTACGAGGTGCCTTCGCGTGAGGATGTGGGGCAGGTGATCATCAGTCGGGAGACGGTGATCGACAACGTGAACCCCACGATCGTGCCGCGGGCCCAGCTGGACTCCGACCACCAGGAGAAGTCCGCCTGATCCCGCCGCGGTGCGGCCCCCGGGGCCCGCGCCGGCGGCGGTACGCGAGAGGGGCGCCCCCGGGCCGGGGGCGCCCCTCTCGCGTCCTCGGACGGGCCGCCGGGCATCCGCGCCGGAGGGTGGGCGTCACGCGTCCTCCAGCACCTCCGCCATGCGGCCGATCTCCGCGTTCTGCTCCGCGATCACGTCGTTGGCCATCCTGAGCACGGTCTGGTCCCTGCCCTCGGCCATCGCGTCCTCGGCCATGGTGACCGCGCCCTCGTGGTGGGTGGTCATCAGTTCCACGAAGAGCCGGTCGAACGCGTCGCCCTCGGCCTCCGCCAACTGCTCCAGTTCCTCCGGCGTGGCCATGCCCGGCATGTCGGCGTGGTCGACGTCCAGCTCGCAGGCGGGCACGTCGGCGTCCTCGCCGTGGTGGGTGCCGTCCCCCTCCAGGCCGCAGAAGTTCTGGTGCGCGGGGTTCTCCCGGGCGGGGCCGAAGACGTTCTCCTCCAACCAGCTCTCCATGGCGGTGATCTCCGGCCCCTGGGCCGCGGCGATGCGGTCGGCGATGCGCTCGATGCCGTCGCGCTCGTGGCGCTCCGGGACCAGGTCGGTCATCTCCAGGGCCTGGGAGTGGTGCTCGATCATCATCACCAGGTAGGTGACGTCGGCCTCGTTGTGTCCCTGCTCCTCGGCCAGGGCGGCGATCTGGTCGGCGGTCGCGGGCGACGATGACTCGCCGGGCGCTCCGGGGGCGATGACGTTGGCCGACTCCCGGCCTTCCTCGTCACCGGTACAGGCTGTGGCTCCGAGCAGCGCGAGAGCTGCTCCGGTCGCGAGTGCCAGGCGACGCACGAGGTGTCCTCCGATGGGGGTGTGGCGCGGACGGATCCGCGGTGTCGTGGGGCCCGGTGCCCCTGAGGCAACGTCCTGCGGGTTTTCTACTCACTCGGTGGGTGTTTTGTCCAGCCCTGAGGGTGTGTCGGCAGGACAGGGTTTCCTTCGGTACGCGTCCGGTCCGCGCCGGGCGGGGCCTGTGGGGCGGCCTCCTGGGGATTGGTCAGTAGATGTCCGGTCTCGGCGTTTCATCTGGAATGTGGTGACTCAAGGGAGTACAACACAAAGTAGTCAATTGGCATCTTTGTGTAATTCCTGGGGGTGTGGGCTGTGGTGCGTGGACGAGGACGCGGTGGCCGGGTCCGCTGGGGGGCGGTCGGGGCGGGGTTCCTGGTGGCCGTCGGCCTCCTGGCCGTCCCCGGGGCGCGCGCCGCCGACGGCGTGAGCACGGGAGGCGGGGTGGTGCACCTGGCCAACCTGCCCAAGCCCGAGGGGCTGCACAGCGACGCCGCCTACAACTCGGACCTGGCGTTCACCGGCGACTACGCCATCGGCGGCAACTACGACGGGTTCGTCGTCTACGACATCTCCGTCCCGGCCCGGCCCCGGCTGGTGTCCACCGTCGTGTGTCCCGGCGGGCAGGGAGACGTGTCGGTGAGCGGTGACCTGCTGTACTTCTCGGTCGACTACCCGCGCGCCGGTACGGAGTGCGGTGCGGCGTCGGTGCCCACGACCGACCCGGAGGGCTTCGAGGGCATCCGGATCTTCGACATCTCGGACAAGGCGAACCCGCAGTACGTGGCGGCCGTGCCCACCGACTGCGGCTCGCACACCAACACCCTCGTCCCCGGCAAGGACGGCGAGCACGAGTACATCTACGTCTCCTCCTACTCGCCCTCCGAGCGCTTCCCCAACTGTCAGCCGCCGCACGACAAGATCTCGATCATCGAGGTGCCGCTGGCCGATCCCGCCGCTGCCGCGGTGGTCAACGAGCCCGAACTGTTCCCGGACGGCGGGCACCGGAGGACCACGGGCTGCCACGACATCACCGTCTACCCGGAACGGGACATCGCCGCGGCGGCCTGCCTGGGCGACGGCCTGCTGCTCGACACGTCGGACCCGGCCGAGCCGCGGGTGGTGGACCGCGTCCAGGACCCGAACTTCGCGTTCTGGCACTCGGCGACGTTCACCAACGACGCCAGGAACGTGGTCTTCACCGACGAGCTCGGCGGCGGAAGCGCGGCCACCTGCACGGAGGAGATCGGCCCCGAGCGGGGCGCCGACGCCGTCTACTCGCTGGACCTCGGTGGCGCGTCCCCCGAACTCGGGTTCAGGAGCTACTACAAATTGCCGCGCCATCAGACCGAAACCGAGAACTGTGTGGCGCACAACGGCTCGCTCATTCCCGTGCCCGGGCAGGACTTCTTCGTGCAGTCCTGGTACCAGGGCGGCGTCTCGGTCATCGACCTGACCGATCCCGACCGGCCCGTGGAGATCGGCCACTTCGACCGCGGCCCCTGGAAACCGGACACGCTGAGCACCGCCGGCTCCTGGTCGGCGTACTACTACAGGGGCCACGTCTACTCGTCCGATATTCAGCGGGGCCTCGACGTGCTCAAACTGACGGACCCGCGTTTGTCCGAGGCGGAGAACGTGCGGATGGACGAGTTCAACCCGCAGTCACAACCGTCTTTTCCGTCCCCGCGATGACAGAACGGACGGCTGCGGGGCGCGCCGGGTCCACCTGGCGGGCCCCGCAGCCGCCTGCGGCTAGTCGCGTTGTGCAGCCAGATCGGGTCAGGCCGACACCGTGTTAACAACCATGTTTCTTTTGTATCCCCCTATACATGTTGATGTTGAACTGTGTACGTTCTTCCTGTTTCGCTCCAATCAGAATCAGGAGTTCGTATGGCGTCATCCCCCCCGCCCCCCCGCCCCAGATACGCCTCGGCCCGAAGAGGGCTGACCGGCCTCACCCTGGCCGGAGCCGCCGCCCTCGTGGCCGGACTCCTCGGTCCCGCCTCCGCCTCCGCCGACGACGCGTTCGTCAGCGACGCCGACACCAGCTCCAACGTGACTCATGTGACCAACGTCCCGAAGACGGAGTCGATGAGCGACTTCAACTCGGACCTGGCGTTCACCGGCGACTACGCCATCGGCGGCAACTACAACGGCTTCGTCGTCTACGACATCTCCGAGCCCGAGGACCCGCAGGTCGTGTCCGAGGTGCTCTGCCCCGGCGGGCAGGGAGACGTGTCGGTGAGCGGTGACC
>NZ_JBHSUF010000050.1:0-4097 GCF_042660575.1 Nocardiopsis tropica | reverse complement strand
GCCGATACGGGCGATCGCCCCTGGACGCGTGGCCGGGTTCCGGCGGGCCTCCACGACCATGCGGGTGGCGCGTTCGCGCAGCTCATCGGGGTATTTCTTCGGTGCTGGCATGTCCCTCATCCTTCCCAGGTTTGAGAGCCTCCATCACACCCGGCACGAAACACCAACGGTTACAACTGCGCGGTCACCATTCCCGAGAATCCGGGCGCCGCTGCCGTGGATGTCTGGCTGAACAGGGCCGGGGAGCCGACTCCGGGCCTACCCGATCCGTACCCCGGACCGGTGTACGTGGACGGGCGCGGCTCCTGCCTGGAATGGGGCGGCTCCGTCAACGGCCGCAGGGTCGACTGGCGCGACACCAGCTGCGGCTGAGGCGCGCGGTTGCCCCGGCCCGGCACGACGACGGCCCGACCTGCCCGGTGCGGTCGGGCCCGGGGCCCCGGAGCCGTCTACCGGGCCGGCTCGGCCGCGGCGTCCCGCCCGCCGCCGAAGACCTCCCCGACGAGCCTCCGTGTCACCTCCTGGAACTCCCCCGCCAGGGACATCCCGGCGTCGTCCACGTAGGTCAGCGAAGCGACCATGGTCCTGCTGCCGTCGGGCGTGCCGTACATCAGCGTCGCGTAGCCCGCGAGACCGCCGTTGTGGGTGACGACGGTTCCCCCGCCCGGGGCCTCCTGCACGAACACCCCGAGGCCGTAGCCCGCCTTGGGGTGCGGCGCGCACATCTCGGCCAGGAGCGGGGCCGGCAGGATCCTGCCGCCCAGCAGCGCGGAGACGAACACGTGGAGGTCCCGGGTGGTGGAGACCATGTCGCCGCCGCTGGAGATCCACGAGGGGTTCTGGCGGGTGACGTCGACCGTCCTCTCCTCGCCGTCCTCCTCGTACCGGTAGTAGGCGTGGGCGTGCGGTTCGGGGAGTTCCGGCCCGGTGGTCGGCACGACGGTCCCCGTCAGCCCGAGGGGGCCCAGGATCGAACGCCGCATCTCCTCGGCGAGCGAGTGTCCGGTGACCTTCTCGACCAGCAGCCTGGCCAGCACGTAGTTGGTGTTGGCGTAGCTCCAGTCCGCGCCCGGCTCGAACCGCGCCGGCCTGGACAGCGACAGCTCCACCAGCTCCTCGGGCCGGTAGGTCCTGAACCGGCTCTCCACCCACTCCCGGCCCGCCCAGGTGATCCCGGGCACGACCGTGCCGTCCTCGTGGTACTCGCCGGTGAAGTTGAAGATCCCGCTGGTGTGCTGCAGCAGCATCCGCACCGTGATCCGCCGGTCCAGCCCGAACCCGGGGAGGTGGTCGGCCACCGGGTCCCCCAGGCCGAGTCTTCCCTCGGCCACCAGCTGCAGCACCACGGTCGCGGTGAAGGTCTTGGTGTTGCTGCCGATCCGGAAGTGCCCGTCGGTCGGCGGCTTCTCCGGTGAGCCCAGCTCGCGGACCCCGGCACTGCCGGCCCACTCCCCCCGCTCGTCGTTGACGCGCATCTGGATCCCGACGAAACCGGGTCCGACGACGTCCTGGATGACCTTCTGGAGTTCCGGGCGGTCCTGCTCGGCGGGGGTGGCGGACATGGTGGTGTTCTCCTTCGACTGCTGGTACGGGACTGGGACGGGACGGGGACGGCCGTGCTACAGGCTGCGGGCGGTGATGTCGCCGTGGGCGGTGGTGGCGCGGATGTGCAGTTCGGGGGCGCCGTCGTTCCTGAGGGCGTTGTGGATACGGCCGTAGGGGGTGCCGGCGTCCAGGGAGGCCGAGACGCCGGGGGCGGCGCCGATCGAGATGCTTCCGGACTCGGTGCTCAGCTCGACGGTGCCGCGCACGGCCTCGGTGACGGCGATGTCGCCCTTGGAGGTGCTGATCCGGGCGGGCCCTTCGAGGCGGGCCAGTGAGACGTCGCCGGCCATGAGGGTGAGGCGGGCCTCGGCGGTGTGGTCGAGTTCGACCGTGGCGCGGGCGGCGTCGAGGGTGACCTCGCCCAGGCGTCCGGTGCTGTGCAGCCGGGCGTCGGCGGCCTTGGCCCGGAGGACCGAGCCGGCGGGCAGGTGGACGACGACCCGCACGGAGCCGGTGTCGCCCAGGATCCGGTTCTCGGCGGGCGCGGTCCGGATGCTCAGGACACCGTCGGCGAGGTCGACGGCGGTGCGCTCGGCGGCCTTGACGTCGCGGCTCCTGGCGGGGTCGGCGGGCAGGACCTCGACGGTGGTGTCGGCGCGGTCGGCGGCGGTGAGGCTGATGTGGGCGCCGGGGACGTCCAGGACGGCGGTGACGGGGGCGGGGGTGGTGAACGTGTGCATCGTGTTTGTCCTCCTCGTGCGGCGGATCCTTGCGACCCGCTGTTTCCGATGAAGGAAAAGCTACGTTGCATTCGCATAGTCGGCAACACCTTCGTTGCGAGAAACGCCCATAACCACAGGTAGTTTCCGTGAAATCGTTGCCTTGGTTTTGAATCTAACGCAACAAGCCCATGCCACTCGTTGCAATAGATAGGAATTGAACGCTATGGCGCCCCGCCGGGAGGCGCCGGACCCGCCGCCCTGCCCAGCGGTGGGCAGGGCAGCGCACCCAGCGCGAGGTCCCCGTGTCGAACCGGTCGTCGGACATCGGAACGGCCGCGGGGCCGCACTCCGTGGGAGCGGTGTCAGGCGAAGAAGCCGTAGATCCTGCTGATCCTGCCGCTCTCCAGCACCATGACGTCCCAGCCCTCGCCCACCGCCGGTTCGCCGGGCCTGCCGAAGCTCCAGTCGAAGTGGGCCAGACCGTGGTGTGCGCGGACCTCACCGAGCCGGAACACCATGCCGGCGAACTGCTCCTGCCAGCCGGCGATGGAGGAGTCGATGGCCGACACGCCTTCGGCCACGGTTTCGGGGTCCGTGTACACCGCGTGCGGGGCGAAGACCTCGTCCCCGAGGGCACGGCGGGCCCGGGGATCGCGCTCGTTCCAGATCGAGATGTACGCGGCCGCCGTCCGGGCGACGGTCTCGGCACTTTCCGTGGTCACGGGGTTCCCACCTCTCGTCGGATGCTTCGGTCAGGACGTGGCATCCGGCCCCGCCGCGCCCGGCGGCGAGGGCGCTTCCCGGCAGGCCGGGCGCACCGGCGAATGAACCCGGTTCTGCCGTCCGTGGCACAATCTTCAACGTTCATACCGGTATGAAGGTCAAGGAGCTTTCTGGTGCTGGTCGGGGAGCTGAGCCGCCGGACGGGTGTCGGTGCGCACCAGCTGCGGTACTACGAGGCACAGGGACTCCTGGAGCCGGACCGCGGCGCGAACGGGTACCGCGAGTACCCCGAGGACGCCGTGGCGAGGGTGAACCAGATCAGGTCCCTGATCGACGCGGGGATGTCCACCAGGGACATCGCCTCGATGATGCCCTGTGTGCTCGGGGAGGCCCCCGACTTCGTGAGCTGTCCCGAACTGCTGGCCCTCATGCGAGCCCGCGAGGACCGGTTGACCGGGCAGATCGAAGCGCTCACGGCCTCGCGTGAAGCTCTCCGGAACCACATCGGGAAGACTGTGACGGCCGGCCCGGGCGACCGCCCCTGGGGGCGCGGGGAATGAGAACCCGGCTTCCGGCGGATCGCCCCGGCCGCCGCCCCTACGCCCGCCCCGGGGCGGCGCAGTAGGCCGCCAGCACCGCCGCGCCCCACACCGCCTGCGCAGCGAGCAGCGGACCGGTCACCCCGGCGGCGACCGCCACGAGCGCGGGCAGGCACCCGAGCACGGCGACGTCGGCCCCGGCCAGCGCCCACACCAGCGGGCCGAGCGGCACCGGGCCGAGGGGCGTGTCCATGGCCGGCATCGCGTGCTCGATGGGACGGCGGCGCGCCATCCGCAGCGCCCCCGCCGCCAGCGCCGGCGCGCACAGCAGTCCGAGGGGCCAGAGGCCGGCGCCGTCTCCCGCGACGTCCAGTCCCGCCAGCGCGAGGGCCAGCCAGGAGCCGCCGAGCAGGGCGGGCAGCACCGCCCGCGCCGCGAGGAGCGCGCGCGGTCCCGTGCCCAGCAGCCGCGCGAGCGAGGCGTCCCCGGCGTCCCGGCGCGCCCCGGCGGTCCCCGCAGCGGCGACCGCGAGCGCACCCGCGGCGAGCACGGCCGCCACCGCCGTCGC
>NZ_JBHSUF010000049.1:0-4175 GCF_042660575.1 Nocardiopsis tropica | reverse complement strand
CCGCGCCGACCTCATGTAGACACCCGCGCGTGACCGCGGGACGACCGCCGCCACTCGTCACACAGGGTGGGGGGTGACCCCCGGTGGGGTACCCCCCGGGGAACGCTGGGGAGGGCCGAAAAAAGTCGGCCAGGTTCAAAAGCCCGACTTCGGTCACGGACCGTGGCGAAATGGTGGAACGGGAACCGGCCTCTGACCGGTGCCCTCTCCGTTCTGGAAGTCAGCGCCTACGGTGTCCGGGTCGCAGTGGGGACTGAAGGCCGGGCGCCGGCACGAGGACGAGGGCCGGGACGAGGGTGTGTCGCTCGCTCGGCAGAGAGCTTGACGCACGGTTCGGCCGGTCGCCCGTGGGGTCGTACCCGCATCCGGGAGTGCCAGCAGGGGTGACCCTGGGCCGAGAGCGGGCCGTCCCTTGCCGGGGCGGTCCGCTTCGTCGTGCCGGGCGGCAACATCCTGACACGGCGAAGGCCCCGCCACACGTTGATGGTGCGACCACTCAAGGAAAGGCGGGGCCATGCCCGCACAGGATACCTCCGTAGCCGACCGGCTCATAGAACTCCGCCGACGCCGCGGCCTCACCCAAGAAGGTCTCGCCGAACGGGCCGGGATCAGCGTCGGCGTCATCCGCAAGATCGAACAGGGCGGCACAGCGCGGATCGAGAACTACCACCGCATCGCCCGGACCCTCGGAGTGCGCACGGTGTGGTTCATGACCCCCGAAGCGCCGGCCCCGAGGGTCGACGACCAGCGCGACGCCGTCCTCGCCGACATCCGGTCCGCCGTCAACCCGCCGTTGGGCCTGCGCGGACGCCTCTACCCCGATGACGACGTCCCCCCGAACCTGGTCCTGTTGGAGCGCGCCGTGTCGTCGGTGGCGGCTCACTACCAAGCCGACCGGTACGACGACGTGGCGCGGCTCTCCCCCGCCCTCGTGCGGTCCGCTCACGCGCACGTCGCCCTGTTGGAGGGCGACGAGAAGAACGAGGCGATCCGTCTGCGGTCGGACTCCCTCCAACCGACGGCGCGGTACCTGATCCAGATCCGGGAGCACGACCTGTCCCTCATCGCGCTCCGGGACGCGCTCACCGACGCGCTTGCCGTCGGCGACCAGGCGCTCGCCGCGGCGTGCATCGGCGAACAGGGATGGGCGCTCATGCGGCAGGGGCGGTTCGACGACGTGGAACGCCTGTGCGCGGACACCGCTGAGGCGCTGGAACCCTCGAAGTTCTCCAAGGCCGGTAAGGCCACCGTCGCAACGGGGGGTCACGTCCTCATGCGCGCCGGGGCCGCGGCGGTCCGCAACAACCGTCCCGACGAGGCGCGGGAGTACCAGGCGCGGGAGTACCAGGCGCTTGCCAGACCGCGGGGGAACTCGTCGGCGACGAGATCGCCACCGCCGGACACATGCGGTTCGGCCGCGCCACGGCGCTGATGAACGGGATGCAGAACGAGTTGATCGCCGACCGCCCCGACCGGGCATTGGAGCTGGTCGAGGAGATCAGGCCGCGGCAGGGACAGACCACGGCGAACACGCAGCAGCGGTACGCCCTCGACCAGGCGGCGGCACACCTGCGGCTGCGCAACGTCGACCGCACCACGGAGATCGTGCTGGGGCTCAAGAGCCAGGCGCCGTCGTGGTTCCGGCAACAGCAGGCGGCACGGGACATCGCGGAAGACCTGCTTGAGCAGGCCAAGCGGATGCCGGGCAGCGACCACCGGGAGGTGGCGGAGTTCCTCGGTGTCGCCTGAGCAGCACAGGTACCACGTAGCGTGGCAGTTCTCGGGCTGTGCCCCGGGAACTGTCACGTGCTGTGTCTGTAGTGATCGCCAGACCATTCGTAGCGTCGTCCTCACCCCAACCTCCGAGGTGAGTGATGATGACCGACCAGCGCGCGGACGACCGGGCGCCTCTTCGTACCCGCGCGTCCGCTATCGAGATCGTCGCGGCAGACCACCCCGCGTGGGAGATCAGCCGCGACCGTGACGGCGCCGCACACGGCCACTGGCGGGCCACCCGCGGGGACGCGACCGTGTCCGCGCCGACCACGCCCGAACTCCTCGACGCCCTGGAGGCGCACGAGCTCGACCGGCTGCGCGCCGAACACGTCGACCGGTGGCGGGTGTGGCGGACCCCCGGTACTGGATGGCCGGCGCCCTCGTCGCCGGGGTCGAGCCGACCCTCATGGAGGAGAGCGCCGGCGCCCCATCCTCAACCCGGGCACGTGGGGACAGCAGTCCCGGAAGGGCACGCCGTGACCCTCGCCGAGTTCGTCCGCCTCACCGCGGCGCGCACCACCCGCGACCCCGCGCCCGCCACCACCGGTGGCTCCCTTCCCCGCAGGCGCTCCCGCACCGCGCCGACCGTTCCCGCACCACGAGGTGAGCACCGTGACCAGCCACAGCCCCGACTCTGACGACGCACCGCCCACCGACCAGGAGCGCGACGCCGTCGAGCGCCAGGGCGACCACATGCACCGGCAGGACGGGCAGGGGGAGAACCGGTGACGAACGACCGGATACCCGATCCCGGCCCCCTGCTCACCCCGGCGGAGGTCGCACGGCTGTTCCGGGTGGATCCCGAGACCGTCACCAGGTGGGCGTTCACCGGGCGGATCGGCAGCCTCATGACCCCGGGCGGCCACCGCCGGTTCCGCGAGTCCGAGGGACAGATGCTCCACCACGGGGAGTGCAGCCAGTAGACCCCCGTGCGGTCGACCCCGTCCCGGACGTGCGGGGGCAGACAGGCCGCTCCTGCTCGGGGACGACAGCGGCGGCCCCGGGGCCACAGGCAACGTCCTGTGGCCCCGCCTGCTGGGCGATTGTCGCTACGCACGGATACCGTCAAGACACGGGAGGCACATGACAGAGGAATTCCACCTACGGGTGCGCATCCGCATGACAGCAGACGAGCGCCGGTCCTACCGCGCCGACCACGCGATGGCCGATGGCGAGTCGCTCCGCCAGCGACTCGCCGCCATCGTCGCCGTGGAACTCGACGGACTCGGATCGGACGACGGGTGCTGGCACAAGGCGCACGTGAACTGATCCGGGCACACGGACGCCCCTCCCCTCCGAGCAAGAGGGGGCGCCGGCGCCGGGTTCAGCGGGTGCGGAAGTAGGCGACGTTGATTCCGACGGTGGCGACCAGGATGAGACCCATCGCCGTCCACACCCACCAGATGATGCCGGTGGAGATGCTGCCGACCAGGATCACGACCAGGGCCGCAGCCGCGGCGATGTTATGAGCGATGAGGACCTTACGGGTGTTCACGGCTCCCCTTTCCTTGGGTCTGTGTGGCATTCTGAGGGGGCGGGCCCGGGGGTACTCGGTATATCCCCGGGCCCTTCCTTCAGCGGCGCTCGTGGCGGCGCTTCCGGCGGTGGTGGCCTCCCTTGGCGTGGCGTCCCTCGGCCTTCCGGGTGTTACCCCAGATGGTCAGAGTGGCGATCGTCGCGCTCGTGGCGCTGACGGCCAGTGCCGCGCTCTGGAAGATCAGGTCGATGTCCAACCTTTTCACCTCCCCTCTATGTTGTTGTGCCTTCAGCATATAGGGGCCCCTTGAAGTTTGCAAGGGGGGACTAGAAGTTTTTTCTAGACTCCCCTAGAATCCTTGTATGGACACCACGCCACTCACCCAACTGGCCGAACAGCTCCGCGCCATCACCGACCCCGTCGAACGCAGCAAGGCCGCGACCGCCCTCATCGACGCCCTCAACGACGCACAGAAGGCCGTCAAGGGCGTGCGCGCCGAGGCCGTCGCCGAACTGCGCCCCGGGCGCTCCATGCGCGAGGTGGGCGAGATGATCGGTGTCTCCACCGCGCGTGTCGACCAGATCCTCAAGGGCAGATAGCAGAAGCGCCCCCGTCCTCCAGGAGGACGGGGGCGCGGGGTTTCGCCTGTCGCCAGGCGGGGCCCACCAGCCGGGGTCCGGCATCGTGCGGCCGCGCGCAACTGCTGCGCCTCGCCGACCAGGCCGGGCGGATCGGCAGCCTCATGACCCCGGACGGTCACCGCCGGTTCCGTGAGGCCGAGGCACAGGCACCCTCGCAGGGGCACCGCACGTGACCCCCACGCAGTCGGAAGAGCCCCGGACAACCCGGCAGGCGGGACCGGACGGTCCGCTCCTGCGTCGGACGGGACGCCGGCGTTCGCGTCTACATGAGGCCGGCGCGC
>NZ_JBHSUF010000048.1:1925-5536 GCF_042660575.1 Nocardiopsis tropica | reverse complement strand
CCCCACAAAAAACCGTGGCAGCGACCTACTCTCCCACCCCACCACAGGGCAGTACCATCAGCGCAAGGAGACTTAACGACCGGGTTCGGAAAGAGACCGGGTGTGACCCTCCAGCAATAACCACCACGGAAACCAACAACCCACCAGACCCACACCCCACACCACAGTGCAAGGGGATCACAGCGAGCCGAAACTCCGTGAAAAGTGTGCGCGAACATCCAATTATCTGCAGCGGACAAGCCCTCGGCCTATTAGTACCGGTCAGCTCCACCCCTCACAGGGCTTCCACACCCGGCCTATCAACCCCGTCGTCTACAGGGAGCCTTACCCTCTCAAAGGAGGCAGGAGACCTCATCTCGAAGCAAGCTTCCCGCTTAGATGCTTTCAGCGGTTATCCCTCCCGAACGTAGCCAACCAGCCATGCCCTTGGCAGGACAACTGGCACACCAGAGGTTCGTCCGTCCCGGTCCTCTCGTACTAGGGACAGCCCTTCTCAAGTCTCCAACGCGCACAGCGGATAGGGACCGAACTGTCTCACGACGTTCTAAACCCAGCTCGCGTGCCGCTTTAATGGGCGAACAGCCCAACCCTTGGGACCAACTCCAGCCCCAGGATGCGACGAGCCGACATCGAGGTGCCAAACCATCCCGTCGATATGGACTCTTGGGGAAGATCAGCCTGTTATCCCCGGGGTACCTTTTAGCCGTTGAGCGACACCGCTTCCACACGCCGGTGCCGGATCACTAGTCCCAGCTTTCGCTCCTGCTCGACACGTCCGTCTCACAGTCAAGCTCCCTTGTGCACTTACACTCAACACCTGATTACCAACCAGGCTGAGGGAACCTTTGGGCGCCTCCGTTACTCTTTGGGAGGCAACCGCCCCAGTTAAACTACCCACCAGACACTGTCCCCGAACCGGATCACGGTCCAAGGTTAGATGCCCGAAACAGTCAGAGTGGTATTTCACCAACGCCTCCACCGCCACTAGCGTGACAGCTTCACCGGCTCCCACCTATCCTACACAAACCATCCCAAACACCAATGTCAAGCTATAGTGAAGGTCCCGGGGTCTTTCCGTCCTGCTGCGCGAAACGAGCATCTTTACTCGTAGTGCAATTTCACCGGGCCCATGGTTGAGACAGTGGGGAAGTCGTTACGCCATTCGTGCAGGTCGGAACTTACCCGACAAGGAATTTCGCTACCTTAGGATGGTTATAGTTACCACCGCCGTTTACTGGCGCTTAGATTCCCAGCTTCGCAGGAGCGAACTCCCACTAACCGGTCCTCTTAACGTTCCAGCACCGGGCAGGCGTCAGTCCGTATACAGCGTCTTACGACTTCGCACGGACCTGTGTTTTTAATAAACAGTCGCTTCCCCCCGCTATCTGCGACCCCACCCAGCTCAGACCGCAAAGGCCATCACCAGACAGGGCTCCCCTTCTCCCGAAGTTACGGGGACAATTTGCCGAGTTCCTTAACCATGGTTCACCCGAACGCCTCGGTATTCTCTACCTGACCACCTGCGTCGGTTTAGGGTACTGGCCACACACGAACTCGCTAGAGGCTTTTCTCGACAGCATGGGATCACTCACTTCACCGAAAACGGCTCGGCATCACGTCTCAGCCTCAACAGGGGGCGGATTTGCCAACCCCCCAGCCTACACGCTTACCCCCGGACAACCACCGCCGGGTAGAGCTACCCTCCTGCGTCACCCCATCACTTACCTACTACAAGCTCGGATCCCAGACCGGTCCAGAGGCAGTTCCCGAAGGAACCACCAAGAACCAGCGTGGTTAGCATCACCTGATTCGATACTGGGCGCTCGTGCACGGGTACGGGAATATCAACCCGTTATCCATCGACTACGCCTGTCGGCCTCGCCTTAGGTCCAGACTCACCCTGGGCGGATTAACCTGCCCCAGGAACCCTTAGTCAATCGGCGGCAACGTTTCTCACGTTGCTTTCGCTACTCATGCCTGCATTCTCACTCGCACACCCTCCACCACACGATCACTCGGCAGCTTCACCGGATGCACGACGCTCCCCTACCACACCAACACAAGGTTGGCATCCACAGCTTCGGCGGTGTGCTTAAGCCCCGCTACATTATCGGCGCAGAACCACTTGACCAGTGAGCTATTACGCACTCTTTAAAGGATGGCTGCTTCTAAGCCAACCTCCTGGTTGTCTCAGCAACTCCACAACCTTTCCCACTTAGCACACGCTTAGGGGCCTTAGCTGATGATCTGGGCTGTTTCCCTCTCGACTACGAAGCTTATCCCCCGCAGTCTCACTGCCGCGCTTCACTTAACCGGCATTCGGAGTTTGTCTGACGTCAGTAACCTTGTAGGGCCCATCAGCCAAACAGTAGCTCTACCTCCAGCAAGAAACACGCGACGCTGCACCTAAATGCATTTCGGGGAGAACCAGCTATCACGGAGTTTGATTGGCCTTTCACCCCTACCCACACCTCATCCCCCAGGTTTTCAACCCTGGTGGGTTCGGGCCTCCACGAGGTCTTACCCCCGCTTCACCCTGGACATGGGTAGATCACTCCGCTTCGGGTCCACAGCATGCGACTCAAACGCCCTATTCAGACTCGGTTTCCCTACGGCTACCCCACCCGGGTTAACCTCGCCACACACCATGACTCGCAGGCTCATTCTTCAAAAGGCACGCCATCACCAAAGACAAGCTTCAGCTCTGACGGCTTGACAGCACACGGTTTCAGGTACTATTTCACGACCCCTCACCGGGGCACTTTTCACCTTTCCCTCACGGTACTAGTGCACTATCGGTCATCAGGACGTATTTTGGCTTAGCAGGTGGTCCTGCCAGATTCACACGGAATTTCTCGGGCTCCGCGCTACTCGGGAGAACACCAACGCCTAGACTCTTCCTTCACCTACGGGACTCTCACCCACTACGGTTCCGCTTCCCAACGGATTCAGCTAAAAGAATCACTCAGCGCTCCACGTCGGCAGACCTGGAAAGGTGCATCCCACAACCCCGCACACGCAACGACTGCCGTCTATCACACGCGCACGGTTTAGCCTCTTCCCCGTTCGCTCACCACTACTAGGGGAATCACTGTTGTTTACTCTTCCTACGGGTACTGAGATGTTTCACTTCCCCGCGTCACCACCAACTACCCTATACATTCAGGTAGCGGCAACCCGACACAACTCGGGCTAGGTTTCCCCATTCGGACACCCACGGATCAAAGCTCGGTTGACAGCTCCCCGTGGCCTATCGCGGCCTCCCGCGTCCTTCATCGGCGCCTGATGCCAAGGCATCCACCGTGTGCCACTATCACTTGGCCACTACAGATAACAAGATGCTCGCGCACACTATTCACAAGTCAAAACACCAACCGCACACCCTCGCACCACATCCCCCACCACCGGCCGGCACACTCACGTGCACCCACCCGCAACGAAGAAGAGTTCCTCGGGGCGGTCCGCGGGAAACAAACCGACCACCCGCCCCCACAAGGAGAGCCAGATGGTCGAGGTTGCTTCCTCAGACACCCAACAGCGCGCCCCCCGACGCTTCTAGTCGCCGGAGGCAAAGCCTGATTCCCTTACAGCCACTCCCGATCAGCAGGCCC
>NZ_JBHSUF010000047.1:0-6191 GCF_042660575.1 Nocardiopsis tropica | reverse complement strand
TCCGAACCCGGTCGTTAAGTCTCCTTGCGCTGATGGTACTGCCCTGTGGTGGGGTGGGAGAGTAGGTCGCTGCCACGGTTTTTTGTGGGGAGGGGGTCGCCTTGTGGGCGGCCCCCTCCTTTTTTGTGCCCATGCTTGTGCGTTTGTGAAAAGAGTGTTTCTAGAACCCGTAGTTGTACACCGAGCCGCCGGGGTAGACCGTGCCCACGCCGCTCCGGTAGACGTATCCGCCGTAGGCGGCGCCCTCGTAGAAGGTCCAGCCGCCCAGGGTCCTGCCGTGGAGGGGGACGTACCAGCCCGCCGCGTTGGGGTCGGTGTAGCCCCTCAGCGCGAAGTGGATGTGGGCGCCGGTCGTCGAGCCGCCGGCGCAGAGGCTGTTGCCCTGCCTTCCGAGGTAGTGGCCGACGCCGACGTTGTTACCGGGCAGCCACTGGTAGTCCTCCAGGTGGTAGTAGTCCGTGGAGTAGCCGTTGTCGTGGATCACCCGGGTCCAGCCGGTGCAGAGGCTGTAGGCGTAGCCGCCCCGGGCCGCACGGGCCTGGCCGTTGCCGCCGGCGAAGTCCACCGAGCTGTACGGGTGGCCGGAGCTGAAGCCGTGCGGTCCGCCGGTCATGACCATCGAGGAGCCGATGGAGAACGGCAGCCCCACCCCGATGTAGGTGGAGGCGGAGACCTCGTCCGGGTTCGTGGACGCGGCGACGGCCTCCCGCTCCTCCTCGGCCAGCAAAGTCGATGCCGAGAGGATCTCCGAGAACTCCTCCGTGCCCTCCAGTCCGACGGTCCACTCCGAGCCCTCGTGGTCGGCGGCGAACAGCCAGGCGTAGGGGCTCTCCTCCGAGCCCATGGGCGCGGTCACGATGGCGACACCGAAGGCGGAGCCGTCCGAGGCCTCCCGGATGTCGATCCGGACGTCGCGGTCCCGGGCGTCGAGGGCGGAGAGCCCGGTGCCCCGGGCCTCCAGGACGTCGGCGACGACCGCGTCGGCGAGCACGTCCTCGGCCGCCGTTCCGGGTGCTGCGCCGGGCAGGGACTCGGCGGCGCCGTCCGCGGTGACCTCCACGTTGGGAGCGGTCGCGAGAGCGGTGTCCACGGGCGCCGGCTGGGCCTGGGCCGCACCGGCGGAGACGACCAGGGCGGCCGCGGCGGTCAGGGAGAGGGTGGCCGCGCCCAGGAACCGGGTCCGGGAAAGGCGCACGCGAAAGGCGGGGGAGGTGGGGGGTGTCAACGCTTCTCCTTGGGGTGAGCGGACGGGGGGTCGACACGGTGCTCTGCGGTCATGGGGTCTCGACCACATTGCTACCGCAGGGTAACCACACGAATACCCGCCTGCAAGGGGTGGAAGGGGAAGGGACGCCGTCCCGGAAGCCCGCCGGGAGGCCGGCGGTGGGCGCACACTGCGGGGGGAGGGGCGCGGAACGGAACGGGGGCAGGGCGAAGCGTCCTGCCCCGGGGAGCCCCCCAATTTCCAGTCAACCCTGTTCCGGAGGGCGGGGCCAGACCGGTCTCCCTCCTGTGGAAAACGCGGAACGGCCCCGTTCCCGGGGCCGTTCCGCGTGGGGGCGGGGAGGGCCGCTAGGCGGCACGCCCCGCCTCCAGCCCGAGCAGGAACTCCTTGCGCTCCAGACCGCCCGCGTACCCGGTGAGGGTCCCGTCGGCCCCGATGACCCGGTGGCAGGGGACGATGATGCTGATCGGGTTGCGACCGTTGGCCATGCCCACGGCGCGGGAGGCGGTCGGCCGCCCCAGTTCCTCGGCGAGTTGGCCGTAACTCGCGGTCTCCCCGTACGGGATGGTCGTCAGCCCGGCCCACACCTTGCGCTGCCACTCGGTCCCGGAGGGGGCCAGCGGCAGGTCGAACTCCCGGAGCTCCCCCGCGAAGTACGCGTCCAGCTGCCGGACCGCCTCGGCGAACGGCGCCGGGTCGGCGATCCACTCCGCCGGGACGCTCAGGGAACTGCCGTCCTTCGCGAGCGTGAACAGCGCGCCCAGCGCCTCACCGTCGCCGACGAGGGTCAGCAGCCCCACCGGCGAGTCCATGGTGGTGTACCGGGTCGGCCCGTCCAGCGGGGCCCGGAACTCCACGGTCGGCGCCCGCAGGGGGGCGACCGGTTCGACATCCGCGAAGAGTGACTCCTGTCCGGGTGCCGCGGCACCCGGTGCCCGTGTGATGCTCATACCGTTCCCTCTCGTCCTCACGTCCGTCTTCCCTTGCCGACGGCCACCGGACCCCGAGGGCCCCGTGGTTCCAACAACCGGGCGGCGGCCACCGCTTCCCCGCCGGTCCGGGCCCGAACCCCGGCCGCACGACCGGGCCCGTCCGCGGTCGTCCCGCACCGCTTCCGGCTCACGCCGCGGAACCGGTGCGGCCCGCGACCCCGCCGACCGCCCCGGACGGGCCGTCCGCAGACGCGCCGTCCGGAACCGCTCCCGCCTCCCGCGCCCGGGCGGCGTCGCCCAGCGACGCCCACAGCAGGTGGGTGGCGTACGAGCGCCACGGGCTCCACCCCCGTGCGTTCCGGGCGGCCGCCGCCGGGGAGGTCCACGCCCTCCCGGCCTCCAGCGCCGACCGGACGCCCAGGTCGCCGTGCAGGAACACGTCGGGGTCGCCCAGACCGCGCATCCGCACGTAGCCCGCCGTCCACGGACCGATGCCGCGCAGCTCGACCAGGCGCCGCTCGGCCTCCTCCCGGTCGCAGCCCGGCCCCAGGTCGACACGGCCCGAGGCGACGGCCCCGCTCAGTCCCACCAGGGCGGTTCCGCGCGCCACGGGGATGGAGAAACCCGTCGGGTCGGCCCCGGCCAGCACGTCCGGGGACGGGAACAGGTGCGTCAGGCCGCCGCCCGGGACCTCCAGCCCCTCCGGCAGGGGCTTTCCGAACCTCTGCACCAGCCGGCCCGCCAGCGTGCGCGCGGCCCGTACCGACACCTGCTGGCCGAGCACTGCACGGACGGCCAGCTCCGCCGGGTCCACGTGCCCGGGCGACCGCATGCCCGGACGGGCCGACACGATCGGGCCGAGCAGGGGGTCCCCGCCCAGGGCCTCGGCGACCGCACGCGGGTCGGCGTCCAGGTCCAGCAGTCTGCGGCACCGGCGCACCGCACTGGCCAGGTCGCGGGTCTCGGTCAGCCGCAGCCGGCACAGCACGTGTCCCGGCCCGGAACCCGCCGAGAGCTCCACGACACCGGTTCCGTGCGGGAGCGGGAGCGTCCGCCTGTACACGCCCTCCCGGTACTCCTCGATCCCGGGGACGGCCCTGTCGCCGAGGAACCCCAGCATCGAGGCCAGGTCGATCGGCTCCCGGTAGGGCAGCCGCAGCGTGATCGTCCCCGGTGCGGAGGAGCCGGGGGCCCGGGAGCGTCCGACCGAGCGCATCTCGGTGGGGGAGCGGTCGAACACCGCCTGCATCGTCTCGTTGAACTGGCGCACGCTCGCGAACCCGGCCGCGAACGCGACGTCCGCCATCGGCATGTCCGTGGTCTCCACCAGGACCCGGGCGGTCTGGGCACGCTCGGTGCGGGCCAGGGCCAGCGGCCCCGCGCCCACCTCGGCGGACAGCAGCCGGTTGAGCTGGCGTTCGCTGTACCCCACGGCGGAGGCCAGCGCGCCCACGCCGCCCCGGTCCACGGCGCCGTCCTGGATGAGCCGCATCGCGCGGCCGACCACGTCGGCCCGCAGGTTCCACTCCGGTGAGCCCGGTGTCAGGTCGGGGCGGCACCGCTTGCAGGCGCGGAACCCGGATTCCTGGGCCGCCGCCGCGGTGGGGAAGAACCTGGTGTTGACCCGCTTCGGGGTGACGGCGGGGCAGCTCGGACGGCAGTAGATCCCGGTGGTGCGCACGGCCGTGTAGAAGACCCCGTCGAAGCGGGAGTCCCTGCTGTGTACTGCGCGGTAGCGCTGGTCGTCGTCCATCACACTGTCCATGGTCACCCATGGACCGGGGCGGGTGCTGGCGGTTTTCGGACATGCACCCCGAGGGGTCAGGAAGGCCTGTCGCCGTCGGCCCCGTCGGGCCGGGCCCCTCCCGGAGCGGCGCCCCCGGGGTCCGCGGGGGCCCCGCCCGGTCCGGTGTTCCCCGTTCCGGGGTCCGCGTCGCCCGCCTCCTCCCCGTGGTCGAGGAGGTACTGGACGTAGACGGGGCGCAGGGCCTCCTGGACCCCGGGGTCCGTCTCGGCGGAGAGGGCCTCGTACACGAAGCCGGAGAGCTGGGCGACGCTCGCCTCGCTGGCCCTGTCGTTCCCGGCAGCGGCCTCCGCGGCCGGGACGAGGCCGAGCAGCCGCCAGAAGAAGCGCAGGTCCCACCGCTGACGTGCCAGCTCGACGGCGCGGTCCCGCAGGTCCTCTGTGCTGGTTCGGTCGAATTCGGTGGCATCGTCTCCCATGCTCGGAAGATACCCGTCCCCGTGCCCGCCACCCGCGAGTGACCTGCGTTACGCTTCACACGAGTTCATCGTCTCCACCCCGCCCCGGTGGGACTCCCACAAGGAGTGGCCGGGCCGCGGGGAACACGTCGTGAGGGGTAAGCCATGGCCGAGGGTGCGGCAAGGATCGTCGTCGCCAAGCCGGGACTGGACGGGCACGACCGGGGGGTCAAGATCGTCGCCCGTGTCCTGCGCGACGCCGGGGTCGAGGTCATCTACACCGGTCTGCGCCAGACGCCGGAGATGATCGTCGCGGCGGCGCTCCAGGAGGACGCCGACGCCATCGGGCTGTCCGTGCTCTCGGGGGCCCACATGACCATGTTCACCCGGGTGATGGAGCTGCTGAGGGAGAACGACGCCGAGGACATCCGCGTGTTCGGCGGCGGGATCATCCCCGACGCGGACATCGCGGAGCTCGAACGCCTGGGGGTCGCCAAGATCTTCACCCCGGGGGCGCCCACCTCGGAGATCGCCGACTGGGTCCGGGAGAACGTCCGCCCGGCGCACGCGGCCTGATCCTCCGGCGGCGCCGGCGGGGAGCGCCGGGACGGAGGGCGTCGTCCGCGCCCGGTCCCGTGCGACGGTCCGCGGCGTGATGTTGGTCGCAGGGACGAAGCGGCCATGGTACGGCCGATGCACCCATGTCGTGTTATTCGCGGTGTCGCTGGTCACACAATTTCCCACGCGGACGCTTCCGCAGTGCGGCATGGACGGCTTTTGGGCCGGGACCGACGCGGTGAAGCGGCCCCCGGTGTCCGGCGGCCGGATTTCAGGCGACTAAGCTTTGCGCATGTCGCGGGTGGCGACTCCGCGGCGATCTCGATCTCTGTGAACGGCGGGGCCCCTCGGGGTCCTGCTGCGTGTGACGTGTACCAGTAGGTCACAGCCGATCCGGACGAGGCCACCCCGGTAGACATCCTGAGCCAGCGAGTTACAAGGACGGACCCTCGTGGACCTGTTCGAATACCAGGCGAAGCAACTCTTCGCAGAGTACGGGGTTCCCGTACCCCAGGGGAAGGTGGCGAGCACGGCCGCTGAGGCACGTGCCATCGCTGACGAGTTCGCCGCTGCCGGCAAACCCCGCGTCGTTGTCAAGGCGCAGGTCAAGACCGGTGGTCGCGGCAAGGCCGGCGGCGTGAAGGTCGCCGAGGGCCCCGAGGACGCCCAGGCCAAGGCCGAGCAGATCCTCGGCATGGACATCAAGGGCCACACGGTCCACCGTGTCCTGGTCGAGGAGGCCTCCGACATCGCGGAGGAGTACTACTTCTCCTTCCTGCTGGACCGCGCGAACCGCAACTTCCTGTCGATCTGCTCCAAAGAGGGCGGCATGGAGATCGAGGAGGTCGCCGTCACCAACCCCGACGCGGTCGCCAAGATCTCCATCGACCCCCTGACCGGCGCCCCCGCGAACGTCGCGGCCGAGATCGTGAAGGCGGGCAACCTGCCCGAGGCCGCCGCCCAGGGCGCGGCCGAGATCATCACCAAGCTGTGGGACGCGTTCGTGGGCAAGGACGCCACGCTCGTCGAGGTGAACCCCCTCATCCTCACCAAGGACGGTCGCGTCGTCGCCCTCGACGGCAAGGTCACCCTGGACGAGAACGCCGAGTTCCGCCAGGACCTGGAGAGCCTCACGTTCGCCGAGGAGGGCGACCCCCTCGAGGTCGCCGCCAAGGCCAAGGGCCTGAACTACGTCAAGCTCGACGGCGAGGTCGGGATCATCGGCAACGGCGCGGGCCTGGTCATGTCCACCCTGGACGTGGTCGCCTACGCCG
>NZ_JBHSUF010000046.1:0-7421 GCF_042660575.1 Nocardiopsis tropica | reverse complement strand
AGCAATATGTGGCCTTGGGCAGTGTCCACGCGGACCTGGGCCATAGGGGTGTCCGTGGTACCGCTGTCACGTGAGATGTCGATGCAGTCCAGGGCCCAGGAGACGAGCTGGTTCCTCACCATGCGGGGCAAGGGAACCATCGAGGATCGCCGGCTGCTCGTTCTGTGTCCGGTCACGGGAATCGCCGAAGTCGTCTTCCAGCACCTGCGGCGCCGTCCACCGTTCGACGACATCGAGATGCGCCGGGAACTCCTCAAGCGCCTCAACGAAGTGCCCCGCATCGACCTGCCCGAAGACGCGCTGAATCGCCGACCGAGTTTCCCTCTGGACGGATTGATGCGCTTGGGAGGGGCCCGGTCCGCGAAGTACTGGCGTGGTTCCACGATCGCTGCCAGGAGTGGCTGGCCACGCAAGGATGACTTCGGCGAGAACTTCACATGTGAGGTAAGAACCGAGGATTAAAGCTTCTTGCTCCAGCCCGCCTGGTGCACCCGTAGGGGTCCACCAGATGGGCCGACGGTGTGCACCCTGAGGGCGCACACCTTCCAGCGGAACGTGGGGCAACCCGGCACAACCAGGGGTCTACCTCCCCCACGACCTGCGGATTCTCGTGTTTCCACAGGTCAGACCGCTCTCCCACCAGCATTCAGCACCGGTGGCGTCACCGCCGGGAGAGCTGCGGGAGAGGCCGGGGCCTCCGGGACGTGGAAGGGGTCGGAGAACCCCTCCCTCAGCGCCCGCGACGGCTCTCGGCATCCGCGCCGGCGGCGCCGCGGTCCCGGTCGTCCTCGTCGGTGGCGGCCAGGGTGCCCAGCAGGGCGAGGGCGTCGGCCGAGGGGGTGCCCGGCTCGACGGTGTAGGTGACGATCCACAACCTCTCCTGCCCGGTCGGCTCGAACACGTCGAAGTCGACCTCGACGGGGCCGACGTCGGGGTGGCGGAAGGACTTGGTGCCGGTGCGGTGGCTGTGGACGTTGTGGCGGGCCCAGTCCCCGGCGAAGTGGCTGCTGTGCGCCGACAGCTCCCCGATCAGCGCGGTCAGCTCCCTGTCGAGGGGGTTGCGGCCGGCTTCCAGGCGCATCGTCGCCGCGGTGGTGTGGCGGGCCAGGGGCCAGTCGGCGTAGTAGTCGCGGGCGCGGGGGTCCAGGAAGATGAACCGCGCCATGTTGGGCGGCCGCTGGTCGGTGTCGAAGTGCGGCGCGTACAGGGCCCGGCCCAGCCGGTTGGCGGCCACCAGGTCCTGGCGGGCGTTGTGGACGATGGCCGGGGTGTCCATCGCGTCCAGCATCCGCTGCACCGAGGCCCGCACCCCGCCGGGGGGAGGCGAGGCGGCGCGGGCACGGCTTCCGGACGCGGCGCGGGCGAGGTCGAACAGGTGGGCCCGTTCGACCTCGTCCAGCATCAGCGCCCGGGCGATCGCGTCCAGGACGCCCTCGGAGGCGCCGCCGATGTTGCCGCGCTCCAGGCGGGTGTAGTAGTCGAGGCTGACGTCGGCGAGCATCGCGACCTCCTCGCGGCGCAGCCCCGGCACCCGGCGGTCGCTCCCGTAGGCGGGGATCCCGGCCTGTTCCGGTGTCACGCGGGCGCGCCTGCTGACCAGGAACTCGCGGACGGTGTTCTTGTCCATGCCCCCAGGCTAGGCGGAGCGTCCGCGGGGTGGCAGGCCCTGGCGGACCCCCTCACCGCCGGGTGCGGCAGGGCCTGCCCCCGCGGCCGTTCCCCAGGTCGTCCGGCGGCTCCCCCGGTCCGGGGTCAGGACCCGCCCAGGGTGGAGGTGTCGATGACGAACCGGTACCGCACGTCCGAGGCCAGCACCCGCTCCCAGGCGTCGTTGACCGCGTCGGCGGCGATGACCTCGACCTCCGGGGCGATGCCGTGCTCGGCGCAGAAGTCCAGCATCTCCTGCGTCTGGGCGATCCCGCCGATCTTCGACCCGGCGAAGGAGCGGCGGTTCTCGAACAGCGTGAACAGGGTCACCGACACCGGCTCGGGCGGGGCTCCCACGCTCACGATCGTGCCGTCCAGCGCCAGCAGGTTCAGGTAGGCGTCCAGGTCGATGGGCGCGCTGACGGTGTTGACGATCAGGTCGAAGGCGCCGGCCAGCTGCTCGAAGGTGGCCGGGTCCGCGGTGGCGTGGTAGTGGTCGGCGCCGAACCGCAGCCCGTCCTCGCGCTTCTTCAGGCTCTGGGAGAGCACCGTCACCTCGGCGCCCAGGGCGTGGGCGATCTTGACGGCCATGTGCCCCAGGCCGCCCAGTCCCACCACGGCGACCTTCGTGCCGGGTCCGGCGTTCCAGTTGCGCAGCGGCGAGTAGGTGGTGATCCCCGCGCACAGCAGCGGGGCGGCCTTCTCGAAGGGGATCGTGTCGGGGATGCGCAGGACGAAGTGCTCGTCGACCACGATGCCGGTCGAGTAGCCGCCCTGGGTGGTGGTGCCGTCCCGGTCGGTGCCGTTGTAGGTGTCGGTGAACCCGCGCAGGCAGTACTGCTCGGCCCCCGCCAGGCAGTTGGCGCACTCGCGGCAGGAGTCCACCATGCACCCCACGCCGACCCGGTCGCCGACCTTGTGGGCGGTGACCTCCTCGCCGACCCGGGCGACCACGCCGGCGATCTCGTGCCCGACGGTCAGCGGGTAGGGGACCTCGCCCCAGTCGCCGCGGACGGTGTGGATGTCGGAGTGGCAGACCCCGGCGTAGGCGATGTCGATCAGGACGTCCTTGGGGCCGACCTCGCGGCGCTCGACCGTGCCCGGTGTCAGGGGCGCGGTCGGCGAGGTGGCCGTGTAGGCGGCAACGGTGGGCATGCTTCTCCTCAGCGGTGTTCTTCGGAACGGCCTCGCCGACGCCCGGGGCGCGGCGGAGTCGCCGCACGCGGGCGGGGCGAGGCGGGGGCCGTGACTTCCGGCCTCCTGTCGCAGTGAAACATCCGCGGGAATCCGGGTGGGAGGCCCTGCCAGAACCCGTCACCGCCCGGCGGGGAGCCCCGTGTCCCGTGCGTTCCCCTCCGCGCGGCCGGTCCGCACGGAGGAGGGCCGCCACCCCTGCGGGTGACGGCCCTCCGGGTGGAGCCCCGTTACCGGCGCCCCACCACCTCGAACTCGATGGTGTCGGTGAACTCGCGGCCGTAGGAGTCGGTCGCGGTCACCTCGGCGGTGTGCTCACCGGTGCGCAGGTTCCTGGGGAGGTCGAACCGCCACAGGTGCATCGTCCGGTCGGCGAGGCTGCCGCCGTGGACCAGCTGCTGCGAGATCGCGTACGGGTCGGAGTACTCGACGCCGACGTTGACGTCCTCGCCCTCCATCTGCTGGGTACGCGTGGCCTCCCTGGTCCGCCCGCCGTCGATGCTCACCTCGACCGTCGAGCCGGTGGAGCCGAAGAAGAAGTTGGTCGTCAGCCAGCTCCCGCCCGCCAGGTCGGAGCGGTCGACCACCAGGGGCTCGTCCAGTTCGGGGGCCTCGCCCACGGGGTCGGCGTTCCACTCCTGGCGCTCCGCGAACCACTCGCGGTAGGTCGGGCTGTTGATGCCCAGCTGCGTCTGCACGTCGTCGGACTCACCGGTGACGGTGTAGCGCTCCTGGAACTCGTTGCCCTCGATGTCCAGCGTCACCAGTCCGGGGCGGCCGCCGTCGCGGCCGATCGCCGTCGGGTAGCCCTCCTCGCCGACCTCGCCGGAGTACCAGTCGCCCGAGATCGCGCCGGCGGTGATGTGCGGGAACGGCAGTCCCTCGACACCGAAGAGGGTGCGCCACCCCTCGACGTCGTCACCGGTCTTGAGGTTCTCGATGCTGTGGCTGTGGCCGGACAGTGCCACGGCCCTGCGCCCCTCCAGCAGCTCGTGCACGCGGCGGACCTGGTCGACCTGGTGCACCGGAGAGCTCTCGTCGGCGTAGTTGAGCAGGCCGATGTGGCCGGCGACCACGACGAGCTTGTCGCGGTCGACGTGCGCGAGGTCCTGTTCGAGCCACGCGAGCTGGTCGTCGTCGATGCGGCCGTTGTACGCCGGGCGGCCCTCCGGGTCCGCGCAGTGCTCGGCGATGCCCGCGGGGCTGTCCTCGGCCGCGGTGCACGGGTAGTCGACGGTGTTCAGCGCGACGACGTGCACGTCGCCGACGTCGTAGGAGTAGTACTCCGGCGCCAGCTGGGCGCGGAAGGTGTCGAAGGAGTGCTCGGAGTTCGGCGCGTCGAAGTCGAGGTCGTGGTTGCCCGGCAGGAAGCGGGCCGGACCGTTGGTCTCGGCGACCAGGTCCTTGATGGCGGGGTAGAGCGACAGGTCGTCGCCCACGACGTCGCCGACGAACAGGGTGCCGCAGCCGGCGTAGTCGTCGCGCTCGGCCAGGTCCCTGATGGCGCCGGCGCGCGCGTACTCGACCTCCTGCTCGTCGTAGGTCTGCAGGTCTCCGGCGATGACGCAGCTCTGGTCCGGGTCGCCGGTCTCCCCGCTCTCCACGACCGGGAAGTTGATCGCGGACGGCAGCGGTCCGGTGGGCTCGATGCCGCCGTAGCGCAGCTCCGGGGACCCCTCGGGCAGGTGGTTGTAGTGGAACTGCGGGATGTTGTGCTCGTCCATCGGCACCTGGTAGCCCGAGGGCTGCGTGATCGACACCGTCATGTTGTCGAACGCGGGCAGCTCGTAGCGGCCCCGCCGGTCGGTGCGGACCACGTCGCGGCCGTTGGTGACCACGACGCCGGCCAGGCCGTCCTCGCCGCGGTCGCTGACGCTGTTGCGGTCGGCGTCGACGAACACCCGGCCCGTCAGCACCGAGTCGTCGGCGGGCTGCGACCGGACGACCTCGATCCCGCCGCGGTAGGCGGCGTCGTCCCCGTTCTCCGACGGCTCTGCCGCGGCCGGGGCGGGGACCATGGTGATGGAACCGGCGATGGCAGCGGCCATCGAGGCCGTCATCGCGGTGCGAAAGTAACGGCGTGCCCTGGGGGCGCGACGCGTCTGCGCATGTCGTGAATGGGGCGTTGGCATGCGGTTGCCTCCGATATGCGGGGGAGAGAAACCGGCCAGGGGGACCGGCGGGAAGCAACCTTTCTCGACAAGACTGAACAAGGAACCAGTTTCCGACCAACAGCCGACCACCGGACGGTGACGACTGGCACGACTCACCGGGCATTCCCCGACGAGTTCCCTCTTGTTGCGTTGCTGATGACCAGGTCCGCCCGCGTTTCCGATCCGATTTCCCCTGCGGGTTCTCCCACCGGAGGGATCACGGCGTCGTCCGCGTTCCCGACATGCGCGCCGCCGATAAAACCGCGCGACCGGAACCAGGTCTGCGATCAGAACGTATACGCACGTCAGCCCAGGTGGAGGAGCGCAACTCCGTCATCGGCCGAGAAAACTCGGGAGCCGTGTTCGGGCGACACGTCTGCCGGGGTGCATTTCGTTTATGACCTGCGGTTCCGTTCTGATACGACTCCGGTCGGCATCACCCGGAGTGCGGCGGAACAGCCAATCGAATCAGAGGCCCGAAATGGCACGGAGCCTCTCGACAGACCGGGCGTGCACTCGGTGAACTTCCGGAGGCCACTGCTCCGACAAGGGACCGCGCGCGAACGCCCCGGACGGATTCGGCGGCCCTGTGCGCCTCGTGCATTGCCGCCGGATCCCCTGCGCCGCCGAGGCGCGGGTCCGGATTCCCCCGATGAGAGGAGCATGCCGCGCAACAGCGGGGGTTCGGACGGGCACGGCCAACGGAGGACGGACGGTCTCCGCGTATCCGGGGCGAACCGCCCTCACCGAGTCCGGAGAGCGGAGGGCCGTCGGGCCCGGGCGTTCCGGGCCCGCCTTCACCGAGGTCACCCCGCCGGCCGAAGGCCGACGGGGTGACCTCGGCGGACGCAGCGTCCCGGGCACAGGCACCGGGCCCGGCTCCGCTACAGCGGCGCCGGCGCGGTCGGGCGCTCCTCATGGTCCCGCCCCGGGAGGGTCAGCGTGCACCGACCGTCCTCGCAAGTGCGTTGCAGGCGCCCCCGCGAGACGGTCTGGATCAGGCCGATGGTCCAACACGTCGGACAGCCGCGCAGTGCCAGCACGCCCACGGGCAGGAGCAGCAGACAGCCCGGGCCGAGGGCCGGGATCAGCGCGACCGAGCCGATCAGGCTGCCGAAGCCGACCACGCCCCGAACCAAGTGGCGGGGCAGGGACGAGCTCGCGAAGTCAGGGCCGTCGGCTCTGGACGTCCTCATGGGAGTCTCCGGATTCAGGTTCGGGTGTGGCGCGGAGGGCCTGCTGGACCGCGGTGCGGGCGCGGTGCAGCCGGGATTTCATCGCGGCGGTGCTGAGACCGAGCGCCTCGGCGACCATGCGACCGCTGTAGCCCTGGATGTCCCGCATGATGAGCACGCCGCGCTGCTCGGCCGGAAGAGCGGCGATGGCCTCCGCCACCTCGCTCGCCTCGATGCGCTGCAGGACCACCTCCTCGGCCGAGTGCACGGCCGCGTCCGGCAGAGGCGCGTGGGTCCGCAGTGTCCGTGCGCGCCGCAGGCACTCGTTGCGGACGATGCGGAACATCCACGACGCCAGCGCACCGGAGGCCCGCAGCATCCCGATCTTGCGGTAGAGGATGATCAGGGCTTCCTGCGCCGCATCCTCGGCGTCCTCGGGGGTGGCGCAGAGCGAGCGGGCGAACCTCCGCACGTTCGGATGCGAACCCGACACCAGCGCGCTGATCGCCTCGGCGTCACCGCGCTGGGCGGCGACGACCAGCTGTTCACCGGGCCAGGACGGGTCAGCCACGGGCTTTCCCGCGCTTGCGGATGACGACGTAGCTGCACGTGCAGAGCAGCACGGCCCCGACGGCGACGGCGATACCTGTGATCATGAAGGCCTCCTGGTCCCGTTCCGACGTCTGTCGGCACATGTATAGGAGGTGCGGGGCCACCGAAAGGATTCGGCGTGCGCCCGGAAAAGTCGGTCGCGCCGTGCACCACCGGCTCCGGCACGACAGCCGGTCGGCCGGGAGGACCGGCCCCTGTGTCGGCGGCAGGCCCGGCGCCTCCACCAGTGACGCCGTGTCATGGGTTCACCCGTGCAAAAGTCACGGGAGAACGGTGACACGGTCCCACTGCCGGAGAACGGTGCAGGTGGAGGAGGGTGGCGTCATGTCCTCGGGCGGAGTCTGCGCGACCCCCGCGTGGTCACGACAGGCCGCGCGACCCGACCCACCGATCACCAGAGAAGACGCCGGGAGCCCACCCGTATGACGACCCACCGTACCGAGGGTCCGCCCTCCACCCCCGGCACCGGGACCCCGGTGCGTTCGACCCCCCTCACCGAACGGGCTCTGGCCCCGGACCTGGCCCGGGGCATGATGCTGCTGCTGATCGCGCTGGCCCACGTGCCGTGGTTCCTCTACGACGCCCCCGCCGGCCTGGCCATGCTCCACCCCGACCAGGGCAACCTCGCCGACCGGATCGC
>NZ_JBHSUF010000045.1:0-8180 GCF_042660575.1 Nocardiopsis tropica | reverse complement strand
GGAGACCACCGGCAAGTCGAGCCGCGACCCCGGACCCGTCCCCCTCGGCGGGACCAGCAGGGACGTCCCCCTCGGCACCCTCAACACCGACTCCCCCGTCCACCAGGAGGAGACCCCTCCGGAGGGCGCACCGCCGGAGGGATCCCCGCCGCAGCAGCCCTCGGCCCCCACCTACACCGGCGCCTTCACCCCGGACCGTGACAAGGCGTTCGACCTGGGCTACCTGACCACGTCCAACCTCCTCGGTCCGAACATGCTCTTCGCCGAGCACCTGCACGGGTTCGTCGACGACGTCCTGGCCGGCACGCCTGACATGCCCGCCGCCGTACGGCGGGCGATCCTGGACGGCGTGGCCGCCATCCTCACGAAGGAGGGGCCGCGCCCCTTCCTGCGCGAGGGCGGGCACACCGTCAGCACCACCCACGACGGGCAGACGTGGAGCGCCGACATCGACCTGCGCTCCCTCGACGGCGATTTCTACCACTTCAAGACCGAGTCCCTGAGCGGCGGGGACTCCACGCACCTGAGGCTCCACAGCGCCGGACCCGGGGTGTCCTCCAGCGAGGCCGGTTCCCAGGACGGGGGCGGGACCGTCGGCGCGAAGTTCACGGGAAGCCCCATCTACCTGGCCAACGTCAGCGGCAGCGACGCGGGGCCGATCTTCTCCATCGGCACACGCGGCGGCCTCCAGCTCCGGAGCACCGGCGGATCGGCCGCGATCAGCGCCAATTCCAGTACCGGCATCGAACTGCTCGGCACCCCGAACGTCTACGTCAGCGACCTGCGTATGAAGGCGTCCGTCACCGGGCCCGGCCTCACCGCCCCGCGCGTGCGGGAGGGGACCGCGTACGACGGGCTGATCATGAACCTGCCGGGCGAGGCGGTCTCCTCCGACGGTCCCCGGCAGATCACGCCCGACAACGGAACGCCGGATGCGAACGGGCACCACAAGCCGGTGAACCGCCCGTTCATCGGTGTCGGCCACCCGCTGGAGATCACCCGCTTCTCCCCGGTCACACCGGCATCCGACAGCGGAACCGGTGGGACCACCACCTCCGGCGACCGCGGTGACAGTACCGGCACCGCGACGACGGGAGGCGGCGGCCGACAGCGGCAGAACAGCCTCGGTGCCTGGCTGGCCGACCACCTCCTCCCCCAGCCCAAGGGGAACCGGGGCAACGACGATCACCGCGCACAGATCGAGGCCGTCTTCTCCAACGACCAGGTGCAGCAGTACCTGCCGCAGATAGCCAACGGTTCCGCGCACATCCGGATCGACATCCCCGGGAGCCCTTCCCGGCGCATGCAGATGTGGTCGGTGTCGACCCGGTACGACCGCAAGGACTTCTCCCCCGATCTGGTCGACTTCGTGCACAGCAACACCAAGGTCAAGAGCACCTCCTCCAACGTGCAGCACTCCAACACGGTGTCCGGTTCGATCGGCACCGGTTTCGGCATCTGGATCGAACTGCCGGACGGCAAGAGCATCCGGCTCGAAGCTCCCGCCGTGGAGTACTCGGTGGCGCTCAAGAAGAGCACGGGGATCGTCCAGAACACCTCGGCGACGGTCAGCGATATCGTGCGCGCCCCCTCCGGCCACGCGGCCTACGACGTGAAACGCGACTTCTACGTCCACATCGAGGGCGAGCCGCGGCCGCACCGCTTCGAGGGCGACTCCGTCGAACTGCTCACCGTCGAGGACGCCCGCCTGCTCAACGGTGAACTCCCCAAGGCCCAGCCCTCGACCAGGCCCCGGCCCCCGTTCCCGCACCTCGACGTGGACCACCCCACGAACCTGTTCGGGACCACCGTGCTCGGGTTCGGCCAGGCCTCCCCACCCGCTCCGGCGGACAACGCCGGAACCACGGACACGACGGACACCACCGGGAACGACGGCACCGACGGCACCACCAAGACGTTCGACTCACCGGAGAGCTCGTTCTACGACGCCATGGCGCACGAAGTGCTCAGGGCCATCGCCGACAAGCACCCCGGAATGGTCATCCCGGATCTGACGCGGACCACGAAGAACTACGCCCTCCGCCCCAAAAACATGGAGTCTGACGCGGTCCGCACCTACCGCGAGCGCTGGCTCGGAAAGCGCGACGTGAACGTGGCGCAGGCGAACACCGACAAGGTCTGGGCCGCGCTCTCCGAGTCCAGTCTCAAGAGCAGCAAGTTCGACCTGCCCCACGACGGCATCCCGGTCCGCCTCGAGGAAACCGCCGTGATCGACTTGAAGACGGTCCGCGCGGACAGGGGCCTGCGCCCCGGCCACGTGACCCTGCGCATCTACGGCGAATACGGAAAATTTGAACACCAGTTCGAGACTTCCCGCAGTGGCGGTGTCCGGATCGGGGGCTCGTCCGGCACCACCGTCACGAAGGGGACGAACCTCAGCCACTCGGTGACCGTGACCGTCGGCGGCAGCGTGCGCGACGACGCCAACGGCGACGCACGCGGCGTCCCCGGGACGCTGGGGAACCCGATGGTCTCGCTGTTCACCTCCCTGGGCTTCGGCAGGGAATTCGCCCAGGGCCTCTCCCGCAGCATCGAGAACACGGTCCTGTTCACCGGGGACTCCGACGTGTGGACGTCCCGCACCCGCTTCACCGCACGGCTGTTCGAGAACGACGACCTCGGAATGACCGGCGACGGCAAGTCCCAGCACGAACACGGGACAGCGCTCCTGGAGAAGGGGATGGACACGCAGATGGTCCTCCTCACCCCCAAGACGTCCCCGCCGGCCTCGGACCCCACACGGACGGACACCGGCACGGACCCCGGTTGGCGAAAACTCCCGACCGAGGAGGTGAAGAAGGCAGTCACCCTGAGGCACACCGCGCCTCCTGCGGGCACCACCGCTGTCACGGGCACCGACCAGCCCGCCGCCCTCACTTCGCCGCCTCCTCCCGGCGGCGCCACGAACACCGCCACCGGCACGACGCCGGATACCGCTCCCCCCGGAGGCCAGCGGGACGGGAACGACTCCCCGAACGACCGGCCGCAGAACCCGCCGCCGACCCTGGGACAGCTCCGCGCCCAGGCGCTCCCCCACGCCGGTGCCGTCTACGGGCACATCAGCACCCATGTCAGCACCGGGGACCGGACTTCCGGGGTGCTGGATCAGCTGTACCGGACCCTCCACGACAACGGCTTCGCGCGCAAGGGCGTGTCCTTCCTCTCCCGGGCGCCCGGGAACGGTCAGCGGATCGAGCAGTCCCTGTCGTCGGAGGTGCTCGCCGCGGACAGGAGCACGTTCAGCCGGTCCGGCTCCCGGTCCCGCTACGAGATGAGCAGCCGCCTCTGGTCACCGCACAAAGTCCGGATGACCGACATCGTCAGGGTCGACCTCAACGACGTCAACGGCTTCCGCTCCGTCGAAGCCCAGATGCGGTACGGCGCCGGGAGCGAGTCGTTCCTGTCCGCCACCTCCTCCCGGACAGCGGACCTCGGAATCAAGTTCGGCGGGAGCGGGACCCGCAACCCGAACCCGCCCGGCTCCGACGACTCCCTGCCGAACGAGGCCGTCAAACCGATCCCGGTGTTCGGAACCTCCTTCTCCCGCTCGTTCTTCTCCCACAGCACCTCGCACGCCCAGTCGACCACGTTCTCGTCGTCGGTGCTGTTCATCCCGGACAACACCAAGGCGTACGTCTTCCACTCCTCCGGCGACCTCACCCTCCTCACCGAGTTCCAGAAGAACTGGAGCATCGGCCCGACCCTGGACTGGAAGACCACGTTCGAGGGATGGACCCGCTCGGACACGAATCTGGCCCAGGGCTTCGTGCACTCCCGCGACGCCCAAGAAGAAGAGATGGTCCGGGACCGGGCGACCCGCAACGGCGACAGAGTGGACCTGAGCACCCACGACAACCCGGAGAAGCCCGCGAACGCGCGGGTGCGCCCGGGGTTCGAGAACAACGGCAGGCAGACCCACCACGCCGACCCTGGGGCCGCCATCCAGGAGCTGGTGAACGACCTCGCCTCGAACGGGCTGGAACTGACGCTCGGCGACGGCCGGGAGGCCCTGCTGAAGCAGCTGACCACGCACCTGTCCCACAACCCGGACCCCCGCGCCCCGCTGCCGGTCAAGGTCCGCTCGCTGGGGCCGGAGCCCACTCCGGACTCGAAACCGCGGTTCCAGCGTCTGAGCTCCACGGGGCAGCTCTACGTGAAACTGGTCAGGGACCCGGACAGCACCGAGATCTCGCACGTCGACTACGCCGGCTACTACATCGAGTCGCACACGGTGAAGGCGGCCGACGCGCACTCGCAGAGCGACGAGACCAAGAGGACGGTGAGCTCCGACGGCGCACTGCTGATACCTCCGCCCTTTCCCCAGGACGACCTGGGCCCGACCGAACAACCGGGGCACCGCGCCCTGTTCACCACCCCTGCCGGGGAGGTCTCCGCCTCCAGCAACGACGGGCGCTCCTCCGGACAGTCCCAGGACGACTCCCGCACCGTCGAACTGCACCTGAAAACCCCGTACGCGAAGGTCAGCACGAACACGACCCTCGAACTCGAACTCCGGTTCGGCAAACCCCAGGGCGGGGAGAACGGCAACGAGCCGAAATCGACCTACGAGGTCAGCGCTGTCAGCGGGCGGGTCGACACGCTGTACCCGCTCTCGTACATGACCTTCGACTCCCCGGCGACGCACACCCCGGAAGGCGGCACGCAGGAGACCGGAGCCGAGACGCTGTCGCCTCCGCCGGCCCCCACCGTCACCACGTCCACGGACGGCACCGGCTCCACGGGAACCGCTCCCGCCAACCGGAACACGGCTCCGGCCCCGGAAAGCGGCGACACCACAAGCACCCAAACGGGAACCGGCCCGACTCGGCGGACCGTGGCCCTCAACTTCGCCTCCCTGGTCGACGCGCTGCGCACGCTGACCCCTGACGCGGGCCCGCTTCCCGGCAACGGCTCCGCCCTCGCACTGACGACCATGGTGCAGGACTACGGACAGGGGCTGCGCGACCTGGCCAACATCGTCATCGCGCAGTCCGTCGACTGGAAGCCGCCCGAGGGGCAGTCGGTCGAGGCCACGGCGAACGCGGCGCGGGCCCACCTCGCCCGCCTCTACGACCTGGACCCGGTCTACAACGAGATCGACGCCAGCCTCAGCGACGAGGCCATCAAGGCGATGGACCCGTCGTCGCTCAACCCCGACGGGGTGAGTTTCAAGGACATCGAACTCCCCGGGGCGATCGGCAGGACCCTGCAGGGCAACCACACCCAGTGGGGCGTCAAGTCCCTGCCGAGCAGCCACGGAGCGAAGTTCCTGGACGTGCGACCGGACGGCCAGCTCAGCGACTCCCATGCCCGGCCCCGGACGAACACCTCCGGCGAGTCCCACGGCGGGGGCCAGGGCTTCGGGGGCGGGTTCCGCCCCGCCGGGATCACCACCGAGAGCCCCGCCTACGACCGCCACGAGGGCATCCACACCGGTTCGGCGGCCGTGAACGCCGGCTCGTCCCATGGGGCCCAGTCGAGCTCCGACCAGGCCGTCAAGGGCTACCAGGAGTCCGACCAGCTCCGCCAGGGTCCCTTCTACCTCGTGGAGCACGACGTCACCTGGGCGGTCGCCGCGGGCAGCAAGCTCGCGGCGCCCGCCGCCTTCCACCAGAACGACCCGAGCCTCGCGCCGACCCCGCTCCACCGCCGGCCCACCCGCTGGATCATGGACCAGACCACGATCCGGATGGCCAAGTGGTACTCGGAGGCCGACGCGATCGCGATGGGCTTCCTCACGCCGGACCAGGCCAAGGACCTGGCCCCCGCCAAGGACAGCATCCGCAAGGCGCAGGAGGAGTTCAGCAAGGCGGAGGCCGAGTACGCCGACACCCGGGCCCCGCTGGAGGGCCTGGCCGAGAGGTACGCCGACAAGCCGGACAACGAGAGCGCCCGGACGGCCTACGAAAACCAGGAGGAAAATTACAAAGACGCCCTGAAAACCTTCAACGAGAAGACCAAAGCCCTGGTCGAGACCCTGAACGACACGCGCGCCGTCCTGGGGAGCACCGGGCCGGGGAGCGCTGGCGGCACCGTTCCCCCCGAGCGTACGTCGGGCGGTGACACGAGCGGAGGGACGACGACCCTCGCACCGGCCCCCGTCAACAGCACCTCGACCACCGGCACGAACAGCGGCAACACCGATGGCGCCGCCACGACCACCAGCGCACCCCAACAGACCACCACCGGGGCCCCGCCTCCGGACCCGGCACCCGCGCCCACGGGACCGAGCCATGCTCTGGCCGACCGCTTCAGGGATGAACTGAACCTCGTCGCCGCGGAGCCCGACACCCCCGTCCAGGACACGGACACCGTGGACGCGCGGGTCCAGCGCGCCTCCGACGCAGCGGACACCGCGGTCCAGGCGGCCCGGGACGCACGCGAGGCCGCGAACGACCTCTCCACCGCCCTGGAGCACGGCACGACCGAGCTGGGGAACGGCACCCGCCTCCTCACGGGCTCCGACGGCGGAGCACCCGCCGCCGGGACCGACGGCACCGCCTCACCGGGGGCCGAACGGCAGGCACGTGACGCACGGACGGCGGCGGACACCGCGCACGACGACGCCACCGCCGCCGGCAACGACATCACCGTCACCCGGAAAAACGCCACTCGGACGATGCCCGAGCCCGATCGCGGTGCCTTCGTCGAGAGGGTCAGGACGGCCACCTCCGAGGCGGAGGACGCGAACACCGCCGCGACCGAGGTCCACGAGACCGCCGACGGGCACGAGGACACCGTCGCCAAGATCGGAACGGACCTCGACGCGACCCCGCCGCGGTACCGGGCGCTCAGCACCGCCGTGGAGGGCCTGTCCGGGCAGGACCGGTCCGCCGACGGGGGCCGGGCCGCCCAGGACGCCCGGGACAGGGCCGTGCGGGAGGCGCGCGAGGAGGCCGACAGCCTGATCTCCGAGCTGGAGGGGATCGCCGATCGCGCCGACACCGCCCAGCAGGCGGCGGAGAAGGCACGGACCGACGCAGACGCGGCGAAGGCGAAAGCCGACACCGCGAAGGCGAAAGCCGACCAGGTGGCCGCGGACGCCGAAGCCCTGCGGACCTGGGCCGAGGGGCTCCACACCAGCGCGTCCACCCACTGGGACAGCGCTGACCGGGCCGCCCAGGACGCGCAGAAGGCCGGGGAGGAGGCCCGCCGCGCTGCTGGTGCGGCCGAGAAGGCCCGGGAGGCCGCGGACGAGGCCGCCGAGGTGAGCACCCGCGCGAAGGACGCCACCGATAAGGCCGAGCAGGCCGATGACCACGCCCGCGCGGCCCGCGCCGCCGCGGACCGCGCGGTCCGGGCTGCGGTGAACACCCCCCAGCCCTCCCCCGGCGGGCAGACGACATCGGACGGTACCGACGCCCGAGGGACGACGGACACCCGGCAGGACACCGCTCGCCGGGCCACGGAGGACGCACGGGAGCGGGCCCGGCAGGCCCGGCAGACCACACGCGACGCGGTGCGGACCACGGCCAGGACCACCGAGGAAGCGGAGCAGCTGGCCCAGCAGGCAAAGGCCCTGCGCACCAGGGCGGAGACCACCGGGCGGGAGGCCGCCGATGCCGCCACGCGGGCCGAGGAGGCGCTGGAGACCGCCCAGGAGGTCCGGGACACCGCCGACGCGACCGTGGAGGCCGCCGACCGCGCCGACGCCACCGCCCGTCGCGCGCACCAGGAAGCGCAGGAGGCCGCCCAGAAGGCGGAGGCCGCCTCCGAGCGCGCCGCCGAGGCCGCGGAGACCGCCCGAGAGGCCCGGGACGACGCCGGGAACATCGCCGACAGCGCCCGGAAACGCATCACGAGCGTCCGGAACCTCCTGGAGAGGATCCCGGCGACCGGGACTCCGGGGAGGACCTCCTCCGAGGGCGACGGCGGCGACCGGAGCGGCAGCAGCGACGACCGCCGGCCGGGCGACAGGGACGGCTCCAGAGGCGGGGGCAGGGGCCCCGGAACGGGCGGGGACGGCCGGGGCGGCCACGACATCATCGCCTTCCCCATGACCGAGGTCCCGAACCAACCGGGGAACCCCTCCCCACAGGCCGCGTCGGACAGGATGGCCGACGCCATCCGCCTCGGGAAACTGGCCTCGGCGAGCATCAGGGACGCCATCAGCGGCTACCAGCGCGCCCAGGACCTGGTCGCCCAGACCCGCGAGGCCG
>NZ_JBHSUF010000044.1:0-10505 GCF_042660575.1 Nocardiopsis tropica | reverse complement strand
CGTGCCCGGCCACCAGATCATCAGCCAGATCTTCGCGAGCATGGACAGCATCATCCAGCGCATCCAGATCGGCAGGGGGACCCGCCACCACCGCGACAGCGCCCTGACCGCGAGCGCCCACAAGGGCGCCGCGATCGAGGGCGTGCTCTCCGCGGTCTTCTCCGCGGGCATGGACGGGCTCTTCAGCAAACACCTGTCCGACCTGTTCAGCAAAGGCCTCACCGACCTCAAACTCCTGCCCGACCCGCCACCCCTGGTCCGCACCGGACCCGACGGGCCCGGCGGGCCGCCCCCGGTCGGCCCGCCGCTGCGCGAGAGCCCCGACGGGCCCCCGTCCGGGCCGCCCTCGGGTCCCCCCGACGGGCCGCCTTCGGGGCCGGTCAAAGACGACCCGCCGCCCCTCAACCGCGACGCCGACACCCCGCCACCCCCCGGCGGCGGAGGCCCTGACGGGCCCCCCGCCAGGCCCAAGGACGACCCGCCCGCCACCAACCCCGACCGGGGGCCGGACTCCCCCGCGCCCAAGGACACGGGTCCCACACCTGTGCCCGCGCCCAAAGAGGGGCCGCCGGCGTCTCCGTCGTTGAACAAGGACCTGGCCGAGGTGTTCGGGCGCCACAACGACGAGTTCCTCGCCCCCTACAACCCCGCCAGCCCCGTGGGCGCCGGCGCCTTCGACAACGCGACCAAGGCCGCCGCAGCGCGTCAGGACTTCGCCGAGGTGTTCGCCCGCAACTTCGGCGACCACCTGGGCGAGGCGGCCGCCCGCGATCTGGGGCGCGACTACGCCGCCACCCTGGCCCGCCACTGGAACGACCCCGACCTGGGCCGGCACCTGCGCGACACCATCGGCGACCGCCTGCCCCCGCACATGCGCGACCACCTCGCCGACGTCCCCGTCAACCTGCAAAAACCCCTGGGCGAGTACTTCTCCACCACCGGCGCCTACACCCAACAGGTCGGCGGCAGCATCGGCACCGGAGCCCTGGAGGGCTACCTCGGCGAGGGCCTGGGCAGCCTGGCCGACGGACGCGGCTGGGAGGCCTCGGGCTACTCCGCCACCGCCGGCGCCACCCAGGCCGGCATCCAACAAGGCGCCACCGACGGCGCCCTGCACGGCCTGGACCTGTTCAGCGACAAGGACAAACCCGACCTGTCCGAGCCTGCACCGCCCCGGACCGAGAGCAACGCCGCCGACAACCGCAACGACGTTCCCACCGGCCCCCAGGCCCCCGGCCCGTGGACGGGCGGGGACGACCTCCCGGGCCAGGGCGGCGACCGGTCCCCCGAACGCGACCGCGACGGCCAGGGGTCCCCGGAGCAGGACGGCCACGGCGAGGGCCCCCTCCTGGCCCCACCGGTCGACGACTCCTCCCGGTACGACCGCGACGACCTCTCCGACATCGACGACGTCCCCGACCTGGTCAGCGACACCGACTCGGAGTTCGGCGACGACGGCTCCGAGTTCGGCGGCTCCGACGACCGCGACCGGGCCACCGACGACCGCGACCAGCCCAACGACGACACCGTCCGCGTCCACCAGGACGATGACACCCGCACCCCCTACACAGACACCGGCAAGGACCCCTACGCCACCACCGAGACCAAACACCCCGGCCTGGGCAACGACCTCTTCCACCCCGGCATGAACGACGGACCCCTGACCGTCAACTTCCTCAACGCCATCGTCCCCGACAACCCCATGGCGACCCCGCCCCCCGCAGCCGAACAGACCACACCTCACACCCAGACCACACCCGACACCGGCAACACGAACCCGGCCGACCGCTCCACCCCCGCCCCCGAGCAGCACACCGCCCCTCCCGTCATGGCCGCGCCGATCGGCCAAGCAGCTCCACCGCCCGCGACCGCACCGCAGAACACGACCAGCGACAACAACCAGCGCTCCACACCCACCGAACGCAACAGCGGTGGACGTCCCTCCCAGAACACCGGCGACACCCCCGCCGCGGACTCCTCCACCGACCAGTCACCCCGCGACGGCGACGCCCCCCAGGTCACCACCGAGGGCGCACCTCCCGCTCCGGAGACCGAGACCACCAGCGCCCCGGTCGACCAGCACAACCAGAGCGCCGCGGTGGACGAACAGCGGACGGCCACCGCCAGCGAGCACACCCCCGAACAGCAGACCTCACCGGCTGAGGTCCCGCTGCCCCCGTCTCCCGTCACCGAGAGCGACAGCCTGCACGACACCGACACCACAGCCGTGAGCGAACCGCCCCAGGACGCGGAGGACACCGGACCCCACCCCTCCGACCGCGACGGCGAACAGCCCGACCAGCGCGGCGAGGACGCCTCCCGCGACGACGACCGAACCCAGGACAGCGACAAGGACCGGACCGGAGAGGGCGGGGACCGGACCGGTGAGCAGGGCGGCGACCGCTCCGGTGACGGCGGAGACAGGCGCGACGACCAGGAAGACCACTTCCAGGACCAGAACAACGACGAATCCGACGGCCAGGACGACAAGGGTGAGAAGAAGGCGGACGAGGAGCCTGCTCCGGAGGAGACCGCCGCCGACGGCCAGGACGACAAGCAGCAGGACGGGGAGAAGAGCGCCGACAGCGCTCCGGTACCCGACCCCCAGGAGCGCCACGAAGCCCCGAACGTCGCGAAGACGGAGAACACCCCCGCCCCCGGGGGCGCCGAGAAGTCCCAGACCGAGGACAGCGGCGGGGACGCCCCCTCCCGCGAGCGCGACACGGATCAGGAGCAGGCCCCCGCAGAGCACGGCGGCACCGACGCCACGGGGACGTCCCGGGACCGGGCTCCGGAGACCGAGCCGGCTCCCGACTACGCCGGGACGGTGGTGACGGACCGGAACACGCCCCACGACATCGGATACCTCCTGAACTCGTCCCTGGTGAACGCCAGCATGGTCCACGCCCAGCACCTCGACGCGTTCGTGGACGGCACGCTCGGGAACGACGATGTGACGGCCCCCGACAGCGTGCGCGACGAGGTCCGTGACCGGATCGCCGCCCAGCAGGACAAGAACATGTCCACCTTCTTCACACCCGACGGATACTCCACGGAGGTGAAGGGGGACGACGGCTCCGTCTGGACGGCCCAGGTGAAGCTGACCCTGCCGGAGGGCAACTTCTACCACGCCTCCTCGGAGGCCGCCCCGGGCACGAAGACCCCCCAGGCCAAGATGGCCGCCGAGGCGGGTAACAGCGCCGCCTTCGAGGGCAGCGGCGGACACGGCGGCAACAAGGCCTTGAACCTCGGCTTCACCCTCTCGCCGCTCATGCTCGGCGCAACCGGCGTCGGCGACGTCGGCCCGCGGGCGATCTTCAGCTTCACCAGCTCCACGCGTCAGCGGCAGACCGCGGCCAGCACGACCGTCACCTTCGAGTCCGCCATGGGCTACGAGGCCATGGGCACCCCGGAGGTCTACGCCGCGGACCTGGGGATGGACTTCGTCCTGGAGCGGACCTCACCGCCGACGACGTCCTCCCCGACACCGGACACCGCCTCGAAGGACGGGACGGTGCCGTCGACGGACCCGTCCCCTGAGGCCCGGGACACCTCCGGTCAGGAGCGGACGCCCGCACCGCCGAAGGGGGAGAACACCACCGACGCGAACCCCCGGGTACAGCGGCGGACGCACTCGTCCAACGGGCTCGCGCTGATCCTGCCCGGCAAGGTCACCCCGCACAAGGGCCCCGCGACGATCACCCTGTCCGACCCCCTGAGCGGCGGTCCCGCCCGGAAGGACGGCACTCCCCCCGCCAGGAGCCCCCACGCGAACGTGGCCAACGGACTGCCCATCAGCCTGGGGGGCTTCCGGGAACAGACGGGGAAGAACGGGGAGGAGACCCAGGACGTCCCCTCCCTGGCCGACTGGGTGGCCGGCAAGGTGGCGCCCCCCGACGCCGGTCCGGGGAGGTTCAAGCGCGCCGCCCGCCACCTGCTTCCCCCCGTCAGCAAGGAACGACGGCAACAGCTCCTGGAGCACGTCCAGAACCAGATCGAGAAGAAGTTCTCCGACGAAGTGATGCTGGAGGTGTTGCCCAAGTCGACGCGGAAGGCACACCCCATCATCCTGACCACCCCCGATGGCGAACAACGTCGCGTGGAGATCAGGTCGGTCCCGATCTCCTACGTCGCCAAGCCGTCGAACCTCCCCGAGGGCGGACAGAACCGCTCCAGCAAATCCGAGCACGAGGCCTCCCACTCGTTGCAGAAGCACAAGGTCACGGGTGGGACCGGGGGAGCGGGAGTCGGCCTCGACGTCGGTTTTCCCGGGACGAACCACGGCGTCCGGTTCGACATCGTGTCCGGCGAGGGAGGGCAGAGGCACCGCTCGACGGAGGAGAGCGGAACCGGTAACTCCGGCTCGGTCAAGCGCACCTCCACGGACAGGGCCGGTTCGGGCGTCTACGAGGTCACGCGCAACTACTACGTGCACTTCCAGGGGGATCCGGAGCCGCACAGGCTCACGGGCACCAGCCTGGAGATCCTCACCGACGCGGACGCGTGGACCATCAGCGGCCAGACGCCCCCGGCCCCCGCGGGCGAGGGGGACGCCGGCGGCCAGGACAGGACCACCGACGATCACGACGCGGAGACCGACGCCTCCCGGGACCGGAGCGTCCCCGAGACTTCTGGGACCGCACCCGGCCCGAACACCCGCGCCGACGACGCCGGAGCCGATCCGACGGGCCCGCCGGTGCCGGACGCACAGGACTCCCGGCGCGAGCGGACGGGAGAGGACCGCACCGCACTCCCGCGCGAGATCGTGCCGAAGGACTTCACCTGGCCCGAAAGCGACCTCTACCACGGCCAGGGCAAAGCCCGGCAGCGCACGGTCTACGACCAGATCCTGCACCAGGTGCTGACCGGCATCGCCAAGCACCGGCCCGGCCTCGTCATGCCCGGCATCACCAGTGGCCCCAAGAACTTCAACCGTCCGCCGGGCGAGGGATCACGCAGCTTCGCGGAGGTGCTGCGCAGCCAGAGGCTGCTCAGCCGCGACCGGAGGACCGCCGAATCCAACACCGCCAAGATCGAGAAGGCGATCTCCGACGCCGGGTTCCTCGGCGGGCTCGACTCCCTGAGGGACAACGGGATCTCCGTCACCCTGACCGAGACCGCGAGAACCGGCGCCTCCTCGGGCAAGTCGACGGGCACCTACCTCCTGCACGCCCCGACCATCACCCTGCGTATCCGAGCCGACTTCTCGGACGTGCGTCACAGCGGAGGCGGGAAGGACGGCCAGGGCGGCGAGAAGAGCAAGGACGACAAGGACGGGAAGGAGAGCAAGGGCGGCAAGAAGGAGCTCTCCTTCAAGTACGGTGGCGCCTCCTCCTACAGCAGCGGTACCGGCACCCAGGATCGCAGCACGGCGAAGGGCACGTCCGGCGCCTACGCCCGCGAGACCGGAGCGGCGGACGCGAACGGGTACGCGCCCCGGTCGGGTAGGGCTTCGGCCTCCACCACGTTGAGCAAGACGAAGTCGGGCTCACAGAACCTGAGCACCAAGGTCCAGAGCGAGCACGGTGTCAGCTACCCCGAGGACACCGTCGACACCTGGACCGCGACGGCGATGATCTCGGCCCGGCTGTACGAGCACGACGACATCGGCATGGCCAAGCCCGACGCGAAGACCAAACCGGTGTCCGAACGCGGGATCGCGCTGTTCGACCCCGTCGAGACGCTCTTCACCGGGGAAACCCCCAAGACCGGCTCCGACGCAGCCCGGGCCGAGCAGGCCCGGACCGACCAGCAGCAGGACACCCCCCAGGACCGGACCACGGCGGATCCGGAGGCCTCCGGCGAACGGCCGGAGCGGTCCGACCGGCGGCGGGACCGGTTCCTGAGGCCGTTCCGCACGAAGACGAGCGATGCCGCGGACGACGGAGGCCGTCCCGCGGACACCCCTTCCCAAGGCGGCACGCCGCAGGGGGACCAGGGCGGGGCAGGTCCCGGCAGGGGCCGGGAGTCCGGCAGCCCCGAGGCCGTCGTGATCACACCGATGCCGTCGGAGGATGCCGAGAACATGCTCCGGGGGTTCACGACGGCGGCCCCCGGAAACGTCCGGCAGCGCCCGGGAGGACTGGTGCGCGCGACGAAGCGGTTCGCGAACCGCTTCCACACCGAGCCGGACGGCACCGACCGGGGCCGGACCCCCACCGACCGGACCGACGCCGACCGGCGAACGACCCCGCAGCCGGACACGACCGCTCAGACCGGCGGCAACGGCCAGGACACCACCGACCAGCGGACGAAGGAGCAGCGGCAGGCGGACACCGTCCTGGACACAGGGGCCACGTTCGAATACGCCGCCACCACGTTCACGACCGAGGACGGTCAGGTCAACAGCCTGGTCGAGGCGTTCTACGGGAACTTCCCCAACCGCGCTCCCTGGGACACGAACGGGCCCGGCAAGCAGTCGGACTTCCAGCGGTTCAAGAGCTATCTGGAAGAGCTGAGCCTCGAACGCAACCTGAAGAAGCTGCGCTCCTACCTGACCAGGTCCGAGGGCAACAGGCAGTACATGGAGCACGTCCTCTCCGAGGACAACGTCCGCAACAACCCGCAGACGTACAGCTCCTCCGGCCTGCGGGCGAACACCGACATGACCGGTGACCTGCGTTCCGGCCACAACGCGCGCATCACGTCGGCGACCAGGTACGAGCTCGGGGCGATCACCCGCCTCGAACAGTCCGACGCCGCGCTGAGCTGGGAGGACAAGACCAGCCACGAGGTGTCCACGAACACCTCGACGAAGAAGGACCTGACCGTCCAGGGGGCGGGCGGAGGCCGGTACAACCCCAACCCGGCGGAGTCGACCGCCGGCGGCGCCCGGCACTCCGAGGCGCCCAACTCCGCCTCCGACCCGCAGGTGCACCTCGGCCCCGTGCTGGGCAAGAGCATCTACGACTGGACCGTCAGCGACAAACCCTCGCAGAAGTTCTCGGAGACGATCGGGTTCAGTCCCGGCATCAACAAGTCGTACAAGTTCCACGCCTCGGGTGTCATCAAGCAGGCCGTCGAGTTCTCCAGGAACCTGCGCTACGGACCTCCCGTCCCCCACTCCCCGCGCTATCGCGGCTGGCAGGCCCACCTCCACGACCTCACCCGGGGGCTGCTCCACGTCCGCGACGCCCAGCAGTCGGGCCTGGTGGAGGACAGGGTCGTGGAGGAGGCCGACGGCACCCTGTCGACGGCCCCCCAGCCCGAGCCGGCGCGCCCCGAGCAGGCGCGGGTGCGTCCGGGCGCGGAGGACTCCGGGAAGTTCATGAGGCCCCCCTCCGCGGACGAGGCCCTCAAGGACCTCGCCGACAAGCTCGCCGCGTCGGGCTGGGAACTGACCGGGAAATCCCAGTCCGACATCCTGGACGCGCTGACCTCGTACCGGGGCCTGCGCCCCAATTCCGGGCCCCCGCTCGCGGTGCGGATCAAGCCCGTCGGCCACTCGGTCTTCAAGGGCAACACCACGTCGACCACACCGGTCTCCTTCGACGCCGTCGTGAACCTGAAGCTGGACACGAGCAACACACAGGTCGACTACATCGGCGGCAAGACCCTCTTCAAACAGCAGCAGACCCTGGAGACCGGCAACAAGGGGCAGCAGGAGCGCTCCGGCAACGCCGGCGCGGGTGTCCAGGAGGCGGTCATGCCGCCGCTGCCCCATGCCGAAGGCGGCCAGCCGTCGGGCGGGGAACCGGGGCCGGCGAGCCGCCCGACGATGATGGGCGTGTTCAGCGACCAGTCCGGCGCCAGGGCCCACAGCGAGGGCGTCGCCGTCAAGGACTCGGGCAAGCGGACCGTGCAGGTGTCGATGGACATCCCCTACGCCAAGACGTCCATGGACAGCCGGCTCACCATCGACCTGGAGATCCCCGAGAAGCAGGGCTTCTCCAACACCCTGGCCTGGGAGGGGCTGGAGAAGGACGAACGGCGCAGCTTTCGGGGCGAGGGCGACTCGGGCACGGTCAAGGCCCTCTACCCGGCCTTCTCCATCGACCTGCCCCGCACCGGGGACGGGGTGAACGGCTCCACGGACACCTCCGGCGACGACCGCCCCGCCCCACCCGGCGACCGGGCCCCGCTCGGCCGGGACGCGGCCGCCGACCCCCTGAGCACCCCCGACGACGCCGCGGCCACCCGCACCGACCCCCGGAGCACCGCCCGCACCCCGCCTCCACCGGCCCCGGAGAACCCCTCCTCGGACACCCACGCGTCCCTGGAGCAGATGATGCGGGACTGGATGTCGAGCAGGGGACCGGTCGGCGGCCGCGACATCCGGGACGCCGTGGTCATGCCCACCGCCATCGTCCTCGACGGCCAGGACCCCCGCGACATCGCCCATGTCGTGGTGGCCAAGTCTCTCGGCTGGACACCGTCGCCCGACGCCGTCGTCGGGCGCTACACCCCCGGGGCCGTCAAGGAGGCCCGCGCACTCGTCGCGGACAAGATCGGGCTGAACGTCCGCAACGACGCCATCGACCACAGCCTCAACCTGCTCTCCCTCAAGTCGCTCTTCCTCCAGGCCCTCGAACCCGGTGGCGTCGAGATGATCAAGATGGGCCGGACGCGGCTGGCCGTCCAAGCCCTGCCCGACCTGAGGTCCGGGAAGATCATCGACTACAACCCCGACGTGCGCCTGAGCGACTCGTCGGAGTCGGAACAGACGGTCACCTCCTCCCAGAGCATCTCGGACTCCCTGGCCGCGAACCTGGACAACATGCCCGCCGGGCGGGTCGGCGGAACCGACCAGCCGCCCCGGGGCGGACTCTTCGGTTCCACCGGCGCGGGGGACAGCACGTCCGCGGGCGGCGCCGCCTCCCAGGACACCAAGGCCAAGGACCCCTCCACGACGACCCGCACCCGCACCGGCCCCGGCTATCTCGTGGAGTTCGACACCACGTGGGGCGTGGGCGCCAAAACGGAGCTGCGCGGCGCCTGGTACAAGCGAGCGGCGAAGAGCATCGGCCACAAGAGCGCGGACATGGGCCGGGCAACCGTCGACCGGGCGCGCCGCGGGCTCGGCAAGGAGCCCCGGCACACCTCCTCCCGGGAGAAGCCCGCACGGTGGCAGCGCGGTGAGGTGAACACCAAGGTCCGGACCTGGATCTCCCACGGCGACGCGGTCAAGCTCGGCATCATCGCCCCCGACGGGGTCGACCACCTCAAGCCGCTGATGGACCGGATCGCCAAGACCCAGGAGACCCTGGCCACGGCGGAGAAGAACTACCTCGACGCGCGCGAGCCGCTGGACAAGGCCGCCGCGAAGGTCGTCGACACCCGGAACGCACTGGACGCCGCCCAGGGCGAGGGCTCGGGCCGGGACGGCGCGGCCGACGGGGCGCCCTCCGGTCCGGAGCGGGCCGAGGAGACCGGGCAGACCCGGTCCGACCCCGGTGGGCAGAGGGCCGAGGACGCGCGCAGGGCGCGGGAGGAGTACGACAAGCTCCAAGACGCCCACGACAAGAACCTGGGCGCCTTCAACACGGCGCTGCGGGAGTGGGCCGACGCCCTGCGCGCCCTGCGCCGGGGATTCACCGACACGCCCGCCGTGCGACCGCCGCTCACCGAGAGCACGTCCCCCGACGACGGCGCCGACAAGGGCAAGGCCCCCGAGCGTCCGGCCGACGGCGGTCCCTCCGCCGACCCGACAGGCCGGGGCGACGGCACGGCCGCCGGACAGGACGGTGCGCCGCCCACGAAGGCCGACAGCGGTCAGGCGCTGCGAGACAGGCTGGGCGAGACCTTCGGCATCACCCTCACGGGGACGGGGGAGGACTCCGGAACCGACTCCGGCCGGCCCTTCGACCACGAGTCCGACGACGGGGACGCCCTGGTTCCGGAGAGCTACCGGGTCCAGGTCCACGAGGAGGACGACGCCACTCCGCTCCTGCCCCACACCTCCGTTCCGGAGGGCGTCGTCGCCCCCACGGGCGAGCGCGAGAGGGACGGCTCGGAGAACCTGTACGACGCCGGTGACGAGGAGGAGGCGCCGCACGTCCGCTGGTTCGACAGGAACTTCCCGGATGAGGCGGCGAAGCTCAGCCGGGAAGAGCGCACCCGCCTGGTGCGGTCGCACGGGGAGCGGGCGCTGGCGGCGGGCCCGCCCCTTCCCGACGGGGCCCGGTACGAACTGGACCTGGGCGGCCCCCACGACACCGCCTGGCCCGGAGGCCCCGCAGAGCGGCACTCCTTCCGGCCGCCGGAGGCCGATGGCCCGCGCGGGCCCGCCATGGACCCGAGCACGCCGCAGGAGCGGAACCGCTCCGTCGAGGGCCCGGAGCGGCGGCCGCAGCCGGCACCGTCCGAGGAGGAGATGGCCGCGGCGGCCCTGGACGCGGTGCTCACCTTCGACGGGCAGCGCCTCCCCCTCCACACGGAGAGCGGACCCGACCACGGCACAGACCTCCCTGCGGACCAGGACTCCCTCTCGGAGGCGTCCACGCCGGACTCGGACACACTCAGGGACATGCGGCTGCGGCTGGAGCGGCTGCGCTCGTCGAGCCCGG
>NZ_JBHSUF010000043.1:0-11307 GCF_042660575.1 Nocardiopsis tropica | reverse complement strand
GGAGACCACCGGCAAGTCGAGCCGCGACCCCGGACCCGTCCCCCTCGGCGGGACCAGCAGGGACGTCCCCCTCGGCACCCTCAACACCGACTCCCCCCTCACACGCGACGGCGGCCCGACCGACGACCGGAACACCACCGGGACCGACGACAACCGGGACCCCAACCGGAGCACCCGGGAGGAGGCACCGCCGCCCCCGCCGGAAGGCGGACCGCGGCGCCTCACCTATGCCAGCGACTTCGTTCCGGACCGGGAGGGCCAGGCCTACGACCTGGGCTACCTGACCACGTCCACCCTCCTCGGACCGGACATGCTCTTCACCGAGCACCTGCACGGGTTCGTCGACGACGTCCTGGCCGGCACGCCTGACATGCCCGCCCCCGCACGGCGGGCGATCCTGGACGGCGTGGTCGACATCCTCGACAGGGAGGGACCCCGCCCCTTCCTCCGCGAGGGCGGGCACACCGTCAGCACCACCCACAACGGGCAGACGTGGAGCGCCGACATCGACCTGCGCCCCGAGGACGGCGAGTTCTACCGCTTCGACATGCAGACCCTGAGCGGCGGCGAGGACTCCAGGCGGCTGAGGCTCCACGGCGCCGGCCCCGGGGTGGACTCCAGCGAGAGCGGGTCACACGGCCAGGGCAAGACCGCCGCCTTCAAGGTGTCGGTGAACCCCTTGTACGTCGGCAGCATCGGCGGCAACGACGCGGGCCCGATCCTCTCCGGCGGCGGGCGCGGCGGCAAGAAGGTCCGGGGCACCTCCGGGTCCGCCTCGACCAGCGCCAACGCCGACACCGGCATCGAACTGCTCGGCCCCCTGACCCCCTACGTCGCCGACCTGCACATGAAGGCCTCCGTCACCGGCCCCGGCCTCACCTCCCCCCGTGTCCAGGAGGGGACCTCGCACAACGGGCTGAGCATGAACCTGCCCGGGGAGGTGGTCTCCTCCGACGCGCCCCGGCACATCGAGCCCAAGAACGGCCCGGCGGACGCGGACGGGAACCGCCCACCGGTGAACCGGCCGTTCATCGGCGCCGGCCACCCGCTCGAGATCACCCGCTTCTCGCCGGCATCGGACGGCGGGACCGACCGGGACACCGCGTCCGGTGACGGAGGGACCGACCGCAGCGGCAGCACCACCACGACGGGCGGCGGCCGGAAGGACACCCTGGGCACCTGGCTCGCCGACCACCTCCTGGGGCCCCGTCCCAAGGGGGGCCGGGGCGGCGGCCGCACCCCGTCCAAGAAGGAGCAGAGCGACGACCAGAACCGCACATGGATCGAGTCCACCTTCGACAACGACCGGGTGCTGCAGTACCTGCCGCAGATCTCCAACGGGTCCTCGCAGATCCGGATCGTCTTCCCCACCGGCTCTTCCCGCCCTCCCCGCACCATGGAGATGTGGTCGGTCTCGACCGAGTACGACCGCAAGGACTTCGCCCCCGGCCTGGCCGACTTCGTCCACGGCAACACCCTCGTCAAGAGCGACTCCTCCACCGTGAAGAGCTCCACCGTGGCCTCCGGCTCGATCGGCGGCGGCTTCGGCATCTGGCTCGAACTGCCCAACGGCAAGAGCATCCGGCTCGACGTGCCCTTCGTGGAGTACTCGGCCACGTTCGAGAGGAGCACGGGGACCACCCTGAGCACCTCGGGGACCAGCAGCCACGTCGTGCACGCCCCCGCCGGCCACGCGGCCTACGACGTCAAGCGCGACTTCTACGTCCGCCTCGACGGCGAGGAGGCGCACCGCTTCGAGGCCGACACCGTCGAGATGCTCACGGTCGAGGACGCCCGCCTGCTCAACGGCGAACTCCCCAAGGTCCCGACCTCGACCGACGGGCCGACCGCGCCGCCGCGGCCCCCGTTCCCGAACCTCGTGGCGAACGGCCCCACGGACAAGCTCACGGACCTGAGCGGGGCCACCGTGCTCGGGTTCGGCCAAGCTTCCCCGGTCGCCCCGGAGAACCACGGCGAAGCGACGGACGGCACCGACACGACCGGCACCACCGCGGACACGGGTGTCGCGGACACGGCAAGCACCACCGCGGACACGGGTGTCGCGGACACGGCAAGCACCACCGCGGACACGGGTGTCGCGGACACGGCAAGCACCACCGGGGACGACGACGCGGACGCCGGCCCCCCGAAGCCCGACGCACCGCAGCGCTCGTTCTACGACGACCTGGCGTACAACGTGCTCAAGGGCATCGCCGAGAAGCACCCCGGCATGGTCATCCCGGACCTGGGGAGGACCAGGAAGAACTACGCCGTCCGCCCCAGCCACATGGCGCCGGACACGGTCCGCAGCTTCCGCGAGCGCTGGGGTTTCCGCCGCAACGCGGACGTGGCACGCGAGAACACCCTCAAGGTCATCAAGGCGCTCTCCGAGTCCGGTCTCAAGAGCGGTGCGTCCGCCCTGCCCGGCGACGGCATCCCGGTCCGCCTCCAGGAAACCGCCGTGATCGACCTGACGACGCTCATCAAGGACAGGGGCCTGCGCCCCGACTTCGTGACCTTGCGCGTCTACGGCGAGTTCGACCCCCTGGTGCACCAGTTCGACACGACCTCCAGCGGCGGTGGCCGATTCGGGGGGTCGGCCGGCATCACGACCACGAAGGGGTCGAGCCTCAACCACTCGATCAGCACCACCGTGGGCGGCAGTGTGCGCACCGACGAAGGCGCCGACGCGCGCGGCGTCCCCCGGGTGCTGGGGAACCCGGCGGCCGCGCTGCTCACCTCGTGGGGCACCAGCAAGGAATCCGTGCAGAGCCTCTCCCACGGCTCCGAGGAGACGGTCCTGTTCAACGGGGACTCCGACGTGTGGACGTCCCGCACCCGCTTCACCGCGCGGCTGTTCGAGCACGACGACATCGGGATGGCGCGCGACGACCGGTCCCAGCGCGAACACGGCACCCCGCTCCTGGGGGACGGGTTGGACACCCACACGGTCCTCCTCACGCCCAAGGTGCCCCCGACGGCCTCGGACTCCCCGGCCACCGTGTCCGATCCGGCGGGCACGACCCCCGACGACGGGACCGGGGGGCGGGAGGGGCGCACCCCCGAGACCGCCGCCGACACCGGGGGAGAGGACTCCACGCGGACGGACGCCTCCGGGGACACGGAGTCCGACACGACCGGGGGCCGGCAGCCGCTCACATACGACGAGTCGCGGCGCATGCTCCGCGGGGACTTCGTCCCGCGGCCCACCCCCGGCGGTGACCGGGGCGGCCGCTGGACCGTCATCCGGGACGGGGCCGTCCACACCTGGGAGCGCCTGGTCGGCGGAGGCTCCGAGACCGTCACCCCTGCCCCGAACACCACCGCGCCCCCTGCGGGCACCGTGACGACCACCGGCACCGTGACGACCACCGGCGCCGACGGCAACCAGACGGCGGTCCTCTCCCCACCGCCTCCCCCCGGCACCACCACCGACACCACGACCGCAACGGCACCGAACACCACCGCGCCCGGAGGCGAGCGGGACGGGGGCACCACCCGGGACAGTGGGCCCCAGCAGGGCCCTCTGCCCCTGAGCCAGACCCGCGCCCGGGCGATCCGCCGCATCGGCGGCACCGTCGAACGCGTCAACACCCACTTCGACACCGGCAGCCGGGGCATGCGCGGGCTGCTGGAGGAGACGTTCCGGACCTTCTCCGAAACGCGCAGCGGTCTCCACGACGGATACCGGCGCAAGCTCGAGTCGTTCCTCTCCCGGGCGTCCGGGAACGGTCTGCGGTTCGAGAACCACTCGTCGGCGGAGGAGCTCGCCGCGAGCAAGAGCGCGGCAACGTCCTGGGGCTCCCGGATGCGCCTGGAGATGAGCGGCGGTCTCTGGTCACCGCACGACATCCGCGCCACCATCGCCACGAAGGTCGAGGCCGACGAGGTCACCGACATGCGCCCCGTCGAAGCCCAGATGCGGTGGGGCGGCAGCAGCGAGACGACCCTGTCCACCACCACCTCCCTGACCCGCAGCGTCGGGCTCAGGTTCGGAGGCAGCGGGGGCCGCAACCCCAACCCGCACCCCTCCGACGGGTCCCTCCCCAACGAGGCCGAGCGACCGATCCCGCTGGTCGGCCCCTCCCACACCCGCACGTTCTTCTCCCGGAGCACGTCGAACACCCGGGCGACCGCGTTCACGTCGTCGGTGCTGTTCATCCCGAACGACACCAAGACGTACGCCTTCCGCGCCTCCGGCAAGCTCACACAGGCGATCGAGTTCCTGAAGAACTGGAGCATCGGACCGACCCTGACGTGGAAAACCCTGTACCTCGGGTGGACCGCTCCCGTCAAGGACCTGCTCGCCGGCTATGTGCACTCCCGCGACGCCCACCAGGACAAGCTGGTGCAGGACCGGGCGGTCCGCGACGGCGACAAGGTGCACCTGGGCGCACAGCCCAACCCGAAGAAGCCCGACAACGCCCGGGTGCGCCCCGGGTTCGAGGACAACGGCAGGCAGCTCCATCCCGCCGACCCCGGGGCCGCCCTCCAGAACCTGGTGGACGACCTCGCCTCGAACGGGCTGGAGCTGACGAAGCAGTCACGCGAGAACCTGCTGCAGAAACTGACCACGCACCTGGGCCAGAACCCCGACTCCACCGTCCCGGTGCCGGTGGAGGTCCACGCGCTGGGGTCGGAGTCCGGGCCGGACTCGAAGCCGCGGGCGCAGCACTGGAGCACCGAGGCGAAAGTCTTCGTGAACCTGACCAGGGACCCGAAACCGGCCGAGGTCTCGTACCCCGGCCAGTCCGGCTACTACATCGAGTCGCACAAGTGGACGCAGACCCAGGCGGGTTCGCAGACCAGGGGGACCGGGAACTCGTCGAGCCTGGACGGTGTGCTGTTGCAGCCCACCTCCTACCCCCAGGACGAACAGGGGCCGGACCAGCAGCCGGGCCACCGCCCGCTGTTCGCCTCCCCCGCCGGAGCGCTGTCCTCCTCCACGAACGACAGCCGCACCTCCGGGGAGTCCCGGGACGACACCCACACCGTCGAACTGCACCTGGACACCCCGTTCGCGAAGGTCCGCGCGGACACGACCATGACCCTCACCCTCGAACTCGGCGCGCCCAAGGGAGGGCGGAACGGCAACCCCTCGCGCGCGGTCTACACGGGCGAGGCGGACAGCGGACAGGTCGACACGCTGTACGCGTTCGCGTACATGGACTTCGACCCCCAGGCGGAGACCACCACGGACACCGTCACGGAGGGGGACACGCGGGGAACCGGCGCCGACCTGCTGTCGCCGCCGCCCGCCCCGACCGTCACCACCTCCACCGACGGCGCCGAATCCACCGGGACCGACCGGGACACCCCCCCGGCCCCGGAGGGCGACGACACCACCGGCGACCGGACGCGAAACGACACCACCGGGGACGGCCGGGCCGCCACCCCTCCTTCGAACGACGGCGCGACGCAGCTGCCCGTAGTCCCCAAGGACGCGTCCGCGCCCGACCTGCTGCGCGCCTGGGCAGACAACGCGGGTCCCAGGCCCGGCAACGACTCCGCCCTCGCACTGCCGGCCATGGTCGAGAACGACGGCCAGGCCCTGCGCGACCAGGCCAACATCGTCTTCGCACGGTCCTTGGGCTGGAAGCCGTCCACCGACACCCCCGCCGAGGGGCAGCCCACCAGCACCACGACGAAAGCGGAGTCCACCAGCACCACGACGAAAGCGGAGCGCACCAGCGCCGAGGCGAAAGCGGCGCGTGCCTACCTCGCCGCCGAGTACGGCCAGGACCCCGTGTACAACGACATCGATCACAGCTTCAGCAAGGGGGCCATCAAGGCGGTGGTCCAGTCGGCCTCACGCGAGCAGGAGGGGGTGCAGTTCGCGGACCTCAACCGCACCCAGTGGGGCGCCAAGGCCCTGACGAGCACCCGCGGAGCGAAGATCCTGGACGCGCTGCCGGGCGGCCAGCTCAGCGACTCCCGCACCCGGTCCCGGACGCACAGCGCCGGCACCTCCCACGGTGGGAGCCGAGGCCGCGGGGCGGAGATGCGCCCCTCCGCGCTGAGCACCGAGGTCGACGGCATCCGCTACGAGGGGCACGAGGGCAACTACACCGGTACGGCTGGACTGAACACCAGTTCGTCCAACGGGTCCGGAAGCGGCTCCAACCAGGCGGTCAAGGGCTACCAGGAGTCGGACCAGCTCCGCCAGGGGCCCGTCTACCTCATCGAGCACGACACCACCTGGGCGTTCGCCGCGGGCAGCAAGCTCAAGACGCCCGCCGCCTTCCACTCGGAGGACCCGAGCCTTCTGTCGACCTCGCCCTCCTCCCGGCCCACCCGCTGGGCCATGGGCCAAGTCACGATCCGGACGGCCGAGTGGTACTCGGAGTCCGACGCGATCGCGATGGGCTTCCTCACCCCGGACCAGGCGAAGGACACGGCCCCCGTCGTGAAGCAGCTGGCCAAGACTCGCAAGGAGTTCACCGAGGCGGAGGCCGCGTACGCCGACACCCGGGCCCCGCTGGAGGGCCTGGCCGAGAGGTACGCCGCCAAGCCGGCCGACGAGCGAGCCGAGAGCGCCTACAACGCACAGGAGAAAAAGTACGAAGATGCCCTGAAAGCCTTCAACAAGCAGATCGACGCCCTGGGAGCGGCCACGAACACCGTGCGCACCACTTTCGGGGGCGTCGGCCAGGGGACGGACGGCGGGACCGCTCCCCCCGCCCGCACGCCGAGCGGCGACGGCAACGGAGAGACGACCCGCGCACCGGCCCCCGCCGACAACACCACGGCCAACGGCACGACCGGCACCCCGGCCACCGGCAGTACCGACAACACCGGTGTCACTTCCGGAACCACCACGAGCACCGGCAACACCGGTGACGTCACCACGACCACCGGCGGGCCCCTGCCGAGCATCATCGTGACCCCGCCGGCCCCGGAGCCCGCGCCCACGGAACCCGCGCCCACAGAGCCCGCACCCACGGAACCGCGCCAGAACCTGGTCGACCACTTCCGGACGGCGTTGAACCTCGAAGTTCCGAAGTCCGACTCCCCCGTCCAGGACACCGAGGGCGGCCTGGAGCAGAACACGGACACCATTGACGCGCAGGTCCAGCGCGCCTCCGACGCGGCGGACACCGCGGCCCAGGCGGCCCGTGACGCACGCGTTGCCGTGAACGGCCTCTCCACGACCCTGGACCGCGGCAGGGCCGACCTACAGGACGGAAACCGCTTCCTCGAAGGCTCCGGCGGTGAAGTACCCGCCGCCGGGACGGAGGGACGCTCCCCCGCGCCCGGGGCCGACGGCGCCCCCGCGCCGGGGGCGGTACGGCAGGCACAGGACGCACAGCAGGCGGCGGACACCGCGCACGACAACGCCACGACCGCCGACAGGGACGTCACCGCCACCCGGAACAACGCCACCGCGACGGCGCCCGTACGCGATCAGCGGGCCCTCCTCGGACAGCTCCGCACCGCCGTCTCCGAGGCGGAGGGAACGGTCACGCCCGCGGCCGACGCCCAGCGCACCGCGGAGCGGCACGCGCAGACCGTCACCGGGCTCGGGAACGAACTCGACGGGGCCCGGACACGGCACCAGGAACTCAGCACCGCCGTGGAGGGCCTGTCCGGGCAGGACCGGGCCGCCGGCGGGGACCGGGCCGCCCAGGACGCGCGTGTCCGAGCGGACGACCTGATCTCCGAGCTGGAGGGGATCGCCGGTCGCGCCGACACCGCGCGGGCGGAGGCGGAGGCGTCGCGAGCCGAGGCCGAGACGGCGCAGACGGACGCGGACGCCGCGAAGACCAAGGCCGACCGGATGGCCGCAGACGCCAAGAAGCTGCAGACGTGGGCCGAGGCCCTCGACAAGAGCGCGTCCGGCCAGCGGGACGACGCGAACCGGGCCGCCGAGGACGCGCGGAACGCCAGGACGGCGGCACGGGGAGCCGCCGAGGCCGCCAAGGAGGCCCGCAAGGCCGCGGACGCGGCGAGGGCCAAGGCCGACGAGGTGCAGGAAAAGGCCGCGAACGCCGTCAAGGCCGAAACCGACGCCCGCGCGGCCCGCACCGCCGCGGACCGCGCGGTCCAAGCGGCGGCGAACGCCCCCCGCCCCTCCCCCGAGACGCGGACGGCGTCGACCGGCACCGACCTCCGGGAGACGACCGGCACCCCTGAGAACACCGCTCTGCGGGACGCGGAGAACGCACGGGAACGGGCCAAGGAGGCCCACCAGACCGCCCGCGAGGCGGCGAAGACCGCGGCCAGGGCACACGAGGAAGCGGAGAAGGCGGCTCAGGAGGCCGACAACCTGCGCGAGAGGGCCGACGCCGCCGAGCAGGATGCCCGAAAGGCCGCCGCACGCGCGAGGAACGCACAGAAGATCGCCGAGAGGGCCCGGGACTCCGCAGGGAAGATCGTGGAGATCGCCCGCGCAGCCGCCACCGACGCCGGTCAGGCACACAAGGACGCGCAGGGGGCCGCCGAGAAGGCGAAGACCGCGGCCGAGCGTGCCGCGGAAGCCGCGAAGACCGACCGGAAGGCCCGGGACGACGCCAAGGAAATCGCGGACAACGCCCGGAAGGACGCCGCCGACGTACGGGAGCTGCGGGAGAGGATCCCGGCGGCAGTGGAGCCGGGGAGGACGTCGTCAGAGAACGACCGGAAGAAGGACGGCGACGAGGACGGGAGCCGGGACGGGGACGGTTCGGGCAGCAGCGGCGACCGGGGCGACGGCAACGGCAGCGACGGCAACCGCTCCGACGGCGAGCGCGACCCCGGCACAGGGCACGAGGACGACAGCAGGCGCGGGGGCGAGGACAGGGACCGCGGAACGGACGGGGACGGCGGACGCTCCACGCGCGGGGACGGCCGGGACGACCGCGACAGCGGCGACCCGGCCCAGCGCGACACCGACTCGGACACCGACTCGCTCCCGGACCTGACCTCCGACTCGGACTCGGACTCGGACGACAGCGACGACGGCATGTCCCTGGACGACGACTTCTACGGCCCTGCGCCGGCGGTGCGCACGCAGGAGCCGGCTCTTGCCGATTCCGGCGACCCGTGGGCCGGCAACCCCCCGACCGGGCCCGATCTCAGCGCCCTCATCGCCGCGGACAAGAAGAAGGACGACAGGCCCTCGACGGTCGAGGACGTCGTCGCCGACCTCACCTACCGCTACCGGCCCGAGGACATCGGGCACCACACCGCCCAGGACGCCCAGGTCCAGGTCTTCATGGCGGGCCATCACCGGAGCCGCCACGGCCGCCGCACGGAGGCCGACCCCTCCGAGCAGTACACGGGCACCGACGGCTACGAGGCCGCCCCGGGCCCGGCCTACCCCGCCGGAACGCAGGTCTCCCAGTACCCCGCCCCGATCCAGTACACCCAGGACCCCACCGGGACCCACGACTCCTCCGCGGCGGCCTACGACCAGCCGCCCACGGCCCCGACCGAGGAGACCGCACAGGCCCAGGACGGGAACCAGGACGAGCGGACCGCAGCGCTCATGCTGTGGAACGGGACCTTCACCGGTATCGAGGACCTCGCCGCCACCACCGGATTCGACGTGGTGAGCCAGGAACAGCTCGTCGAGGACGGCTCCGACGGCAATACCTCGCTCATGCGCTTCGAGAACGGCGCGCAGGCGGTCTACAAGGACACCGAGGAGACCACCTTCGCCCGTGAGCGCGCCGACGCCGAGCAGCTCGCCTCACTGGTGGGCCGCGCCATCGGCGCCAACGTCCCCGGTGTCCTGCGCATCGGCGAGTACGAACTGTTCATGCACTTCATGAACGGCGTATCCGGGTTCACCCACTTGGACAACCCGCGATCCCCGCTCCTGAACACGCGGGACGGACACGTGCTGGGCCTGCTGGACCTGCTGATCGCCAACGGCGACCGCAATCCGGGCAACTGGCTGGACCAGGGCAACGGGCACGTGGCGGGCATCGACCACGGCAAGGCCTGGTTCAAGTACGAGCACACGCCGGAGGACCCCACCGACCTGGAGGGGCTGGCCTACATCAACGGCATGCGGCCCTTCTACGACTTCGAGGCCAATGCGTGGATCGCCAACCCGCTGACGCGGGCCGACATCCGGTTCCTGCGGACCCGTCTCGCCGGGCTCTACGGCGAGTTCGTCCGCCTGGGCCGGTCCGACTGGTTCGACGAGATGATGGAGCGCTTCGACATGCTGGCCCGCAACGCACGAGGGACCGCCAGCCTCTTCCCAGGGGGCGGCCGGTGACCCGTGTGCTCTATGTCCAGGACCGCCGCACGCAGCGGACACGGCCGTTTCTGACGCTGCACGACGACGGCACCCTCACCGGCCACGACCCTGCGACGGCCGACGCGATCCCACGCCTGCGCGCCACGCGCGGCTGGTCCGGCGAGCAGGTATTCGACGACTGCGCCGCGCAGTCCAACGCCTACGTCCGCTACTTCGAAGAACCGGCGTGACCACGGTCGGCATCACCCCCACGACGCGTCGGCCCCTGGCGCCGATGGGACGAACAAGGACGGTTCCTCCGCGAGACCGTCCGCGACGCCCTGGGCAACAGGATCATCGGCCGCGAGGAGCACAGTCCCTCGCACGCCTCGCCCACGCCCCCGGGACCGGCGAAGAGCACCCCGTCCCCCGGCTCTGAGAAGCGCGACGAGTTCTCCCTTCCTTTCCAGCGCCGGATCGCGAAGAATGCGATTCTCCTCGCAGGCGCACTTCTTCCTGCCCCTCTGCACCCAGCTCCCCAGGACTCCGCCCCTGGCGACACAAAGGCGCATCACGCGAATCGCAGAAGCGAATTCTTGAAAAACAGGATCTGAACGCCCGCCCACTGGCACGCGACCGCCGCTCGGACTCCTCAGCACACGCCGCCCCTTCCGATGCCGCTCCTTCAGAACCGGGGCGGCTCTTTCACGGATGCCACGCCGATGTCGGACGGCACGGACCTACCAGCACCCCCACCTGGCCTCTGGCCCTCCACCGCGAGCGGAACCCCGCCGGGAGGGAAACAGGAAGGGAATACCCGGTCGGCCCCAGGAAAACCGTTGCGGAAATACCAGGCACAGTAACCGAGTGGAACATGTTCCAGAAACACCCCGCTGCTTTCGGTTCGCGCCCATGACCTTCGGAAATCAACCGGAGGAACCTCAGCGAGGGTTTCGGTCAGGGTAATGGGCCACCGATTCACGCGACTTCTCCGGTGCTAGTTTCGTGCCCGCGCAGCGGTACCAGGGGGTAGAGGGAGGGATCGCGTATGCCGTTGGACCACAACATGTCCGACTCCTCACGCAAAGCGATCGAGGTCCTCACCGGCATCCAGGTCCCCAGAGCCGGCATCAACAACC
>NZ_JBHSUF010000042.1:0-11877 GCF_042660575.1 Nocardiopsis tropica | reverse complement strand
GTGGAAGTGGGCCACCACGAAGTAGGAGTCGGTGACGTGGAAGTCGATCGGCGGGGAGGCCAGGAGCACGCCGGTCAGGCCGCCGAAGAGGAAGGTGGCCAGGAAGCCGAGGGTGAAGAGCATCGGCGTCTCGAAGGTGATCTGCCCCCGCCACATCGTGCCGATCCAGTTGAAGAACTTCACGCCGGTCGGGACCGCGATGAGGAAGGACATGAAGGAGAAGAACGGCAGCAGGACCGCGCCCGTGGGGAACATGTGGTGCGCCCACACGGTGACGGAGAGGCCGGTGATGGCGATGGTGGCGGCCACCAGGCTCTTGTAGCCGAAGATCGGCTTGCGGCTGAAGACCGGCAGGATCTCCGTGACGATGCCGAAGAACGGCAGGGCGATGATGTACACCTCGGGGTGCCCGAAGAACCAGAACAGGTGCTGCCACAGGATGGCGCCGCCGTGCTCGGCGTTGAAGACCTGGGCGCCCACCATGCGGTCCGCCCCGAGAGCGATCAGGGCGGCGGTCAGGACCGGGAACGCGATGAGCACCAGGACGCTCGTCAGGACCACGTTCCACGTGAAGATCGGCATGCGGAACATCGTCATGCCGGGCGCGCGCATGCACAGGGCGGTGGTGATGAAGTTGACCCCGCCCAGGATGGTGCCGAGGCCCGACACGAGCAGGCCCAGGATCCACAGGTTGCCGCCCATGCCCGGGGAGCGGACCGCGTCGGACAGCGGCGTGTACGCGAACCAGCCGAAGGCGGCCGCGCCTGCCGGGGTGAGGAACCCGCCCACGGCGACCAGCCCGCCGAAGAGGAAGAGGTAGTAGCTGAACAGGTTCATCCGGGGGAAGGCCACGTCCGGGGCGCCGATCTGCAGCGGCATGATGATGTTCCCGAACCCGATGAAGAGCGGGGTCGCGAACAGCAGCAGCATGATCGTGCCGTGCATGGTGAACAGCTGGTTGTACTGCTCGTTGGACATGAGCTGCATGCCCGGTGAGAACAGCTCGGCGCGGATGAGGAGCGCCAGGACGCCGCCGAAGAGGAAGAACGCGAACGAGGTGATCAGGTACATGTACCCGATGACCTTGTGGTCGGTCGACGACAGCCAGCTGGCGATGAGCCTCCCCTGGCGGGTCTCCCCACCGCCCCCGGTCTCGTCGTACACGTCGGGCGCCGTCGATACCTCTGCCACGATTCAAACCCCCGAATACACAAAACAACGGATAAAAGAGGGCTGCCCGCAGCCGTTTCCCGACCGCCGCGCGCCCGTGGAATCCCTTTCCAGAATCCCAGGGTAACGCTAACGCAGGGCTCGGCTTCGCACGCGAAAGAGAGTCCGTGTTCTCCCGTTGAATAATTCGCTTTTGTTTCGTTCTTTTCCGTTTTGCCGTCAGCCGGGATGATTGCGGGTGATTGTTTTCCCGGAAAGGCCGGGGTTCGGCGGAACCCCGGCTCCGGGGACGGGTCCGGAGCGGCCGGCCGGCGGCGACGGCGGCCCGGTACCGGCGGGGCCCGCCTCCGGCCGTCGGGTCTGCCGCGTGCGGGGGCACAGTCGAGGGCCGGATCACGGCCGTCGTCTGAAGACCGGTCCCCGGGGCGAGGTGTACGGCTGCCGGGTCCACGGGCCGCGCCGCCGCCGTCCGGGCGGAGCCGGGTCGTCCGCCCCGGTCCCGGGCGGGACCGGAGCGGTCACGCGGGCCCCTCGGGCGTCGCGGAGGTCAGGTGGCGGCGCGGCGGATGCGGTTGATGGGGACGGGCAGCACGCAGACCGGGTCCGGGACCTCCAGGCGGTGGCCGGTGTCGGCCGGGATCCCGGTGTCGGGGTCGATGAGCAGGGAGGCCAGGGTGCCGCCGTTCTGGGCCGCCGCGACCAGGTGGTCGGGCTGGCCGCCGTGGCCCCGCACCACGGTGAAGTGGCGGGGCCATTCGCCGCCCGCGGGCGTGTCGGCCAGGTGCTCCAGGCGGGCGCCGCCGTCGCGGACCGCGAACGTGGAGATGACGTCGGCCCCGCGGTTGGACACGTAGACGCGGCCCTCGTAGGTGCTGGTCAGGGGGAGCGCGTCGCCCTCGGCGATCTCGCGGCCCCCGGCCTTGAGCCGGTGCAGGGCGATCTCCGCGGGGGAGTTCCGCCCGGCGGCCTCGTCGGCGGTGGCGGGGACCGAGCCGAGGTGCTCCCCGGTGCCCTTCCGGGGGTCCCACAGTACGACGTGCACGCGCGAGTCCAGCTCGCCGGCCACGTAGACGTACTGTCCGTTGACCGCCATGTGGCGCGGACCGGTGCCCGGCGGGAGCTGGACGGTGCGGAGCAGGCCCTCCTCCGGTCGGGGCGCGGCGGCCCCCTCCGGCCCGGTCGCGCCCCCCGGCACGGCGTAGTGGTGGACGCGCAGCTCGTCGGTGCCCAGGTCCGCGGCGAGCAGGTAGCGGAGGCGAGGGTCGGCGGAGTCCTCGACGACCGCGGTGCTGTGCGCGTGCGGGCCCTCCTGCCGGTCGGTGACGGGTCCGCCGCCCCGGTGGGCGAACCGGCCGACCGGGCCGGCGGGGGTTCCGTCCTGTGCCGTGGGGACGAAGGAGACCACGCCGTCGGCGTAGTTGGCGACGGCGACCTGCTCGGGGCCCAGGTCCCGCACGTGGCAGGGGGAGCCGCCCCCGGTGGGCACGGCGCCGAGTTCGGCGAGGGAGGCGTCGCCGCCGACCCGGAAGGCCGTGAGGGTGCCCTCGGCCCTCTCGTTGACGGCGTACACCGTGGGCGGCTCGGGCCGGAAGGCGAGGAAGGAGGGGCCCGGGGTGCGGGCCGCGACGCCGCCGTCGGTCATCTCGCCCGTCTCCGGGTCGAACCACACCCGGTGGACGCCCCCGCCCTCTCCCGGCGGGTCGGAGTCGGGGGTGTAGGTCCCCACGAGCAGCAGCCGACGTCCGTCCACCGATCCACCGACCGATTCGCCCACCGGGGAGCCTCGTTTCCCTCGTATGCGTACACGTGTGAGTGGTCTACACCACCGGCCGCATGCTACAGGTTCCCCTGTGACCGGAGGGGCGGCGCCCTCTGCGTCGACTCCGGGGCATGACGGCGCCCCCTCTGAAACTCCTCGCGTCTTCCGTACAAGTTCCGTACAATCTCAGGTAGCTCCCGGCTGTGCCGTCCGACACGGCCGACCGGGAGGTACCACCCGACTAAGGAGTTCGCCGATGGGGACCGCAACCGAACGCGTGGAAATCAGAGTCACCCCCGAGGACAAGGCCCTGTTCCTCGAAGCCGCACAGATCCGGCACGAGTCCGCTTCCAGGTTCGTCGCGCGGGCTGCCCGTGAAGCCGCCGAGGAGGTCCTCGAGCGCGAGCAGACCACCACGGTCCCCGCGGCGTTCTTCGACGCCATGATCGAGTCCCTGGAGGAACCGGCGCAGCCGATCGAGGAGCTGTCCTCCGCGGTGCGCAGGCACCGCTCCATCGTGAAGAGGTAAACCGACCGTGTTCGTCTGCCAGCCCCTCAGCCGGGAGCACCGGCTCGACTCCTTCACCTGTGGAAAGGAGGAACTGGACTCGTGGCTCCGCGGGAGCGCGCTCCACGCGCGCGCCAACAACACCGCCGCCACCTTCGTGTGGTGCGAGGAGGAGAGCACAGAAGTGGCGGCCTACTACTCCTTCACCTCCATGACCCTGGAGAGGGACGCTCTGCCCAAGGCCCTGGCGCGGGGCAGTATGCACAAGGTCCCCGCGGTGCTGCTGGCGCGTCTGGCGTTGCACACCCGGCACCAGGGCCAGGGGCTCGGTCCCGTACTGCTGGTGGATGCCTTCGAGCGGGCGTTGGCGGGCAACGAGATCTTCGCGGTGCGGTTCCTCGTGGTCGACGCCCTGGACGAGGAGGCCCACACCTTCTACGGCAAGCACGGGTTCCGGGGGATCCCCGACAGCATGCGCCTGTACCGCAAGATGAGCGATATCGCCAAGACGCTCGGATGAGGGCGACCGGCCCCGTCCGGTCCACCGGACGGGGCCCCTCCGCCCCGGTGGCTACTGCCTGCCGGCGGCCTTGACGGCCTCCAGGGCCTTCATGATGCGCTTGTCGGAGACCGGGTAGGCGGTGCGCAGCTCCTGCGCGAACAGGCTGACCCGGTACTCCTCCAGCATCCAGCGCAGCTCGGCCACGTCGGCGTCTGCCGCCCGCCCGGGGGGCAGGGACCCGGTGACCTTCGCGACGGCCTGGCGCATCTGCTCGGTCTTGGACATGTTGACCTGGTCGCGGCGCGGGTTCTCCGGCAGCTTGTCCAGGCGGTACTCGATGCCCCTCAGGTAGCGGTGCAGGTCGTCCAGGCGTGCCACGCCCGCGGCGGTGACGAACCCGTCCCCCACGAGGGAGCCGAGCTGGCCCTGCACGTCGTTGAGCGAGGGCAGGACGGCCAGGGAGGTGGTGCCCCTGACCTTCTTGGAGACCTTGCGCCACAGCACCAGGACCCGCGCGACCTTGTCCAGGGTCTCCGCGAGGGTGTCGCCGAGGTCGGCGCGGACCCGGTCCGCGAGCGCGGCGAAGTCGTCGCCGTTCCAGACCGGCCCTCCCTCGCGGGCGAGCAGGTGGTCGACGGCGGCGGACTCGGCGTCGGCGAGCATCGCCTTCACCGAACCGTGCGGGTTGTCGGCCAGGGCGAGCTTGTCCGGGTTGTTGAGCCCCTTGCTGACGGCGAGCGCCGGCGAGGGGATCGTCAGCATGAGCAGGCGCCGGGTCCCGGCCCGCATGGCGGCGCGCTGCTCGGCCCGGGTGTCGAAGATGCGCACCGCGACGCTGTCGCCCTCGTCCACCAGGGCCGGGTAGCCCTTGACCTTGGGGCCGAGCGCCTTGCGCTCCAGGGTCTGCTCCAGCGGACCGAAGTCCCAGGAGGTGATGCCCTTCTTCTCCACGCCCTTGGCCTCCGCGGAGATGGCCTCGCGCAGGCGCGGTTTGAGCTTGGCGCGGAGCTGCTCCAGGTCCTTGGACTCGGCCAGGGTCCGGTTGCGGTCGTCCACCGCTCGGAAGGTGATGCGCAGGTGGTCGGGCACGCGGTCGAGCTCGAAGGCGCTCTCCGGGATCCGGTCCCCGCCCCTGGGCTGGGCCATGCGGGTGAGCTCGGCGGCCAGCGCCCCGGTCAGCGTCCCCTCGTAGGGGGTGAGGCCGGCGCGCGCCTGGGCGGCGTTGTCGGGGACCGGTACGAAGAAGCGGCGCTGCGGCTTGGGCAGCGAGCGGATCAGCGCGGTGACGAGTTCGTCGCGCAGGCCCGGGATCTGCCAGTCGAAGCCGGTGTTCTCCACCTGGTTGAGGAACTTGAGCGGGATGTGCGCGGTGACTCCGTCGGCGGCGCTGCCCGGCTCGAACTGGTAGGTCAGCGGGAACGTGAACGCGCCCTGCCGCCACACGTCGGGGTAGTCGTCCTCGCTGACCACGTCGACGCCGTCGTTGATGAGCTCCTCGCGGGTGAAGTCGAGGAGCGTCGGCTCGGTCCGGCGGGCCTTCTTCCACCAGGCGTCGAAGTGCGCGGCCGACACGACGTCGTCGGGGACGCGTCGGTCGTAGAACCGGAACAGCGTCTCGTCGTCGACGACGATGTCGCGGCGGCGGGCGCGGTGTTCGAGGTCCTCGACCTCGTCGAGGAGCTTGCGGTTGTCGTGGAAGAAGTGGTGCCGGGTCTCCCAGTCGCCCTCGACGAGGGCGCGGCGGATGAACAGCTCCCGGGACAGCTCCGGGTCGATCTTCCCGTAGGACACCTTGCGCTGCACGACGATGGGCACGCCGTAGAGGGTGACGCGCTCGAACGCCATGACGGCGCCGCGCTTGCGCTCCCAGTGGGGTTCGCTGTAGTTGCGCTTGACGATGTCGCCGGCGAGCTCCTCGGCCCACTCCGGTTCGATCCGCGCGACCATGCGGCCCCACAGCTTGGACGTCTCGACCAGCTCGCCCACCATGACGAAGCGCGGCTGCTTCTTGAACAGGGCCGAGCCGGGGAAGACGGCGAAGCGCGCCCCGCGCCCGCCCAGGTACTCGTGCTTCTCGGGGTCCTTGAGGCCCACGTGGGAGAGCAGTCCGGCGAGCAGGGACATGTGGACGCCGCGCGGGTCGGCGGCCTCCTCGCGCAGCGGCGGCACCTCGATGCCCATGGTGCGCAGGACCTGCTTGAGCTGGGAGTGGATGTCCTGCCACTCGCGGACGCGCAGGTAGTTGAGGAACTCTTCGCGGCACAGCTTGCGGAACTGGTTGCCGGACAGCTCCCGCTGGCGGTCGCGCAGGTGGTTCCAGAGGTTGAGGAACGCCAGGAAGTCCGACTCCTTGTCGGTGAACCGGGCGTGGGACTGCTGGGCCTGCTGCTGCTTGTCGGTGGGGCGCTCGCGCGGGTCCTGGATGGACAGGGCGGAGGTGATGACCATGACCTCGGCCAGGCAGTCGCGCTCCTGGGCCTCCAGCACCATGCGGCCCAGGCGCGGGTCGATGGGCAGCTGGGCGAGGCGCCGGCCGGTCTGGGTGAGGCGGCGCTTGCCGCCGCCCTTGCCGGAGGCGGCCTCGGCCTCGGGGTGCAGGGCGCCGAGTTCCAAGAGGAGGTTGACGCCGTCCTTGATCTGGCGGTGGTCGGGGCCGTCCACGAACGGGAAGGCCGCCACGTCGCCCAGGCCGAGGGAGGCCATCTGGAGGATGACGGAGGCGAGGTTGGTGCGCAGGATCTCGGGGTCGGTGTACTCGGGGCGGGACAGGAAGTCCTCTTCGGAGTACAGCCGGATGCAGATGCCCTCGGAGACGCGGCCGCAGCGGCCCTTGCGCTGGTTGGCGGAGGCCTGGGAGACCGCCTCGATGGGCAGCCTCTGCACCTTGGTGCGGTGGGAGTACCGCGAGATGCGGGCGGTGCCGGGGTCGATGACGTACTTGATGCCGGGGACCGTCAGGGAGGTCTCGGCGACGTTGGTGGCCAGGACGACGCGGCGCCCGCTGTGGGAGGACCACACGCGTCTTTGCTCGGAGACCGACAGGCGCGCGTAGAGCGGGAGGATCTCGGTCCCGCGGAGCTTCTTCTTCTCCAGTGCCTCGGCGGTGTCGCGGATCTCGCGCTCGCCGCTGAGGAACACCAGGATGTCGCCGGGCGGCTCGTGGGAGAGCTCGTCGACGGCGTCGAGGATGGCCTGGGTCTGGTCGCGGTCCGTGCCGGGCCCGGGGTTCTTCTCCTCGGGGTCGAGGATGTCCTCCGAGATGGGCCGGTAGCGGACCTCGACGGGGTAGGTGCGCCCGGACACCTCGATGATGGGGGCGTCGTCGAAGTGGCGGGAGAAGCGCTCGGGGTCGATGGTCGCCGAGGTGATGACGACCTTGAGGTCGGGGCGCTTGGGCAGGAGCTGCTTGAGGTAGCCGAGCAGGAAGTCGACGTTGAGGCTGCGCTCGTGGGCCTCGTCGATGATGAGGGTGTCGTACTGGCGCAGCATCCGGTCGTGCTGGATCTCGGCGAGCAGGATGCCGTCGGTCATCAGCTTGACCAGGGTGCTGCCGCTGGAGGAGTCGGTGAAGCGCACCTTGTAGCCGACGGTCTCGCCCAGCGGCGTGCCGATCTCCTCGGCGATGCGCTCGGCGACCGTGCGCGCGGCCAGCCGCCGGGGCTGGGTGTGCCCGATGGTGCCCATGACGCCGCGGCCCAGCTCCAGGCAGATCTTGGGCAGCTGGGTGGTCTTGCCGGAGCCGGTCTCACCGGCGACGATGACGACCTGGTGGTCCCGGATGGCCTCGGCGATGTCGTCGCGCCGGGCGCTGACCGGGAGCGACTCGGGGTAGGTGAGCTCGGGGACGGCCTCGCGGCGCAGGTCGACGCGCAGGACCGCCTCGTCGATGTCCTTGGCGATCTGGGCGGCGGCGGAGGCGCCGCGGCGCTCGTCGCGGATCTTGGCGAGGCCGTCGATACGCCGACGGAGCCGGTGCCGGTCCGCGGGCATGAGGTCGCGGAGCCGGGAGCGGAGTGCGTCAGCGGTGGGTGTGGGCGTGGTCGTGCTCATCAGTAGTCAAGAGTAGGAGGGTCGGCAACCGGTTTTCGACGCGGAGCCGGATACCGGAGGAGGACGGTCGCGGCCGGGGCGCTCCGCGAGGTCGGCGGAGGGTTCCCGGGCACGTGGTGCTCAACGCCGGCGGGGCCGGTTCTGTTCCGCGCGGCTCCGGCCCCCGCCCGCACGCGCGCCGCCGGGGCGGCCGGGGCCCGGATCCCCCGGCGGTCCCCGCCCGCGCGTCCCCGGGTCGCGGACGCGGAGCGGCCCCGCCCGGACCGTGTCCGTGCGGGGCCGGGTGCGCCGGGGCCGTCACGGCGGACCGTGGCGGCCCCGGCCGGGAACCGTGGCGTCCGGGGCCGCTACAGGCCCCGCGCGGCCAGCCAGTCGTGCAGTGCGCGGCCCACCACGTCCACGTGCCCCTCCAGCATGGTGAAGTGGTCGCCGGGCACCCGCAGCACCTCGTGCGGGAGCGACCACGTGAAGGGCGGCACCGCGCCGCCGTCCCGGTCGATGGTGGGCTCCTCGGGACGCAGCTGGACGACGGGCGTCTCCACCGGACCGGGCAGCCAGTCACGGAACAGGCGCAGGTAGGCGCCCATGGCGCTGAGCCGGACGCCGTCCATGATGCCCAGCAGCTCCCCGCGGGCCACCACGCCCGTCTCGATGGTCGCGAGCGCGGTGTGGTCGGTGGGGTGGGGGGCGTCCATCAGGGCGAGCGTCTCCGGCGTGCGCGCCCTTCCGAGCGTCCGGAGGTGTTCGAGCCGTTCGAGGACGGCGTGCGCCACCCACCCGCCGGAGGAGCGTCCGACCAGGATGTACGGCCGGTCTCCCGCGCACTCCAGGACGGCGTCGGCGAGGACCTCGGTGACGGCGCCGATGCTGGCCGGCAGCGGCTCCCCGTCGGTGAACCCGGGCTCGGGGATCACCTCGACCTCGCGCATCCCCCGCACGCCGTTGGCGAAACGGGCGTACTCCTGGACCCCGGAGATCATGAGGATGGACGGCAGGCAGATCAGTTTCGTGCCGCTGCCCTCCTTGGACAGGCGGACGGGGCCCCGCGTCACGGGTGCGTCGTGGACGCCGGTGAAGACGGGCCTGACCTGGGACGCCGCCCACAGCAGATCGATCCCCTCGGCGATCCGCCGTTGGGCGCAGGCCTCCACGAACAGGTCCGCCAACCCGTCGAGGGCCCGTCGGGGTTCGGTCCGCGCGGGGGCGGCGCCCCTGCCGTCTCCGACCTCCTCCAGGAGGTGGACGGCCAGGGCGCGCGGTGTGGGGTGGGCGAAGGCCAGCCCGGCGGGCAGTCGCAGGCCGGTGGCGGCCGCCAGCTGGTTGCGCAGTTCGACGGCGGTGAGGGAGTCGAAGCCCACCTCCAGGAAGGGGGTGTCGGCGTCGACCGCGCTCGTGCCGGCGTGGCCCAGCACCTCGGCGGTCCGGGCCAGCACGAAGGAGAGCACCAGGTCCGTCCGCTGGTCGGCGGGGGTGCGGGCCAGGGCGCCTCGGAGGTTCCCGGCGGTCTCCGCCGCTGCCCCGGCCCGCCGCCGGGGCGGTCGGACGAGGCCGCGGAGCATGGTCGCGACCTTCCCGGTGCGAACGGCCCTGGCACGGGCGCCGGCCAGGTCCATGGGCACCGGCAGCACGTGGGGAACGCCCGTGGCGAGGGCGGCGTCGAACAGGGCGAGTCCGTGTCCGGTGTCCACCGGCCCGGCCAGGCCGAGGCGGGCGTAGCGGCTGATGTCGCCCTCGTCGAGGGCGGCGGTCGTCCTGCTGCGCTGGGCCCACATGCCCCACGACAGCGACACCGCGGGCAGCCCGTGCGCACGGCGGTGGTGGGCGAGCATGTCGACGTAGGAGTTGGCGGCGCTGTAACCGGTCTGTCCGGGGCTGCCCAGGGTGCCGGCCACGGACGAGAACAGGACGAACGCCGACAGGTCCGAGGTGAGTTCGTGCAGGTGCCAGGCGGCGTCGACCTTGGGCCGCAGCACGTCCTCGATGCTGTCGGGGGTGGTCGAGGTGAGCAGGCCGTCGTTCAGGGCGACGGCGACGTGGACCACGGCGGTGATCCGCCGGCCGGCCAGGAGGGCGGCCAGCTGCTCCCGGTCCGAGGCGTCGCACGCGGCGAGGGTGACGTCGACGCCCTTGGCTGCCAGGGAGGCCTCCAGTTCTGCCGCGCTCTCGGCGTCGGGGCCGCTGCGGCTGACCAGGAGCAGGTCGCGGACCCCGTGGTGGTCGACCAGGTGGTGCGTGATCTCTCCGCCCAGGGTGCCGGTGGCGCCGGTGACCAGCACCGTGCCGTCACCGAAGGAGGTGGGGAGTGCCTCCCGGGCGCTGCGCGCCAGACGGGGGGTGAGGACGGCTCCGCCGCGCAGGGCGACCTGGTCGTCGTCACCGCTGAGGACGGCGGTCAGCAGCGCGGAGGCGCGTCCGGGGTCGTCGGTGTCGACGATGGAGAACCGGCCGGGGTGCTCCTGCCCGGCCGCCCGGACGAACCCCCACAGAGGCGCGTGCACCAGGTCGGGGACGTCCTCGCCGGGGCCGGTGGCGACGGCCCGGTGGGTCAGCAGGACCTGTCGCGCGTCGGCGACGCGTTCGTCGGCGAGGAGGCGCTGGGCCTGGTCGACCGCCTGTACGAGAGCGGTGCGCACGTCGTCCGGTGTCGGGGCGAGGGGCGTGGAGAGCCTCGGCAGCAGGACGCGGTCCGGGACCGGGGCTCCCGCGTCGAGCGCCCGGGTCAGGGCGTCGGCGTCGGCGTAGGAGCGGACGGTGTGCCCGGCGGCGGTGAGCGCCGTCGAGCTGTCGAGGATGTCCTCGCCCAGCACGGCCCAGACCTGGGGTTCGGCGGACGGTGAGGCGATGGTGTCGACCCATTCCACGTGGAACAGGTCGTCCGCCGGCTCGGTCGCGGCGCCCGGCCCTCCCGTGGGGGCCCGCAGGGTGAGGGAGTCCACGGTGGCGACGGGGGCGCCGTGGGCGTCGGCCAGGGTCATGGCGACCTCGTCGGCGCCGAGGGGCCGGACGTGGACGCGCAGGGAGGTGGCTCCCGTGGCGTGCAGGGTGACGCCGTTCCAGGAGAAGGGCAGGCGCACGCCGTCCGTGGGCATCCAGGGGGCGCAGCCGAGGGCGTGCTGGGCGGCGTCGGAGAGCGCGGGGTGCAGGCCGAAGCGCTCGGCGTCGGACCGCTGGGCCTCGGGCAGCTCGACCTCGGCGTACACCTCGTCCCCGTCGGTCCAGGCGCAGGTGAGGCCGCGGAAGGCCGGGCCGTAGTCGTAGCCGATGTCGCCGAGGCGGGTGTAGAGGTCGCCGACGGGGACCGGTTCGGCCCCGGGGGGCGGCCACGACCCGAGGTCGTCGGGGACGCGGTCGGGTTCGGGGGTGAGGGTGCCCGCGGCGTTGCGGGTCCAGGGGCGGTCCCCCAGGTCGGGGGTCCGTGATGCCGGGCGCGAGGAGACCGAGAAGGAGCGTCGGCCCCGGCCGTCGGCGGCCTCGACGAGGACCTGGAGCTGGACGGCGCCGCTCTCGGGCAGGAGGAGGGGCGCCTGGACGACGATCTCCTCCACATGGGGGCTGCCGAGGCGGTCGCCCGCGTTGAGGGCGAGTTCGAGGAACGCCGTGCCGGGCAGGAGGACGCTGTCCCCGGCGGCGTGGTCGAGCAGCCAGGGGTGGGTGGTGCGGGAGACCCGGCCCGTGAAGAGGGTGCTCCCGGTGTCGGCCAGGGACAGCGCGGCGCCGAGGAGGGGGTGCTGCTCCGGCTCCAGCCCGGCGGAGGCGACGTCGCCGCGCGAGCGGTCGCCGGTCATCCACAGGCGCTGTCGTTGGAAGGGGTAGGTCGGCAGCTCCACCACCCGCGCCCCCCGCCCGAACACCGCCGTCCAGTCGATGTCCGCGCCGTGCGCGTACGCC
>NZ_JBHSUF010000041.1:0-12858 GCF_042660575.1 Nocardiopsis tropica | reverse complement strand
ACGGACGCGGCTGGGAGGCCTCGGGCTACTCCGCCACCGCCGGCGCCACCCAGGCCGGCATCCAACAAGGCGCCACCGACGGCGCCCTGCACGGCCTCGACCTGTTCAGCGACAAAGACAGACCAAACATCACCAACCCGCCGCCCACGGAAACCGACAGCACCGGTAACCGAACCGACCACCGCACCGGCCCCGAGATCCCCGGCCCGTGGACGGGCGGGGACGACCTCCCGGGCCAGGGCGGCGACCGGTCCCCCGAACGCGACGGCGACGGACCCCCGCGACAAGACGACCGCGGGGACGGGGACGGCCGTGGACAGGACAGGCGGCCCGACCGCGACGGCCCCCCGGCCACCGCCTCACACGACAGCGGCGACCGCGACGACCTCTCCGACATCGACGACGTCCCCGACCTGGTCAGCGACACCGACTCCGACACCGATTCCGACTTCGGCGACGCCGACGACCGCGACCGCCACCAACCCAACGACGACACCGTCCGCGTCCACCAGGACGACGACGTGCGCGCCCCCTACCCCGACCCCTTCAAGTCCCCCGAGGACGCCAAGGACCCCTTCGGGACCAACGAGGCCAAACACCCCGGCCTGGGCAACGACCCCTTCCACCCCGGCATGAACGACGGACCCCTCACCGTCAACTTCCTCAACGCCATCGTCCCCGACAACCCCATGGCGACCCAGCCCCCCGCAACCGAACAGACCACACCCCACACCCAGACCACACCCGACACCGGCAACACGAACCAGGCCGACCGCTCCACCCCCGCCCCCCCCCCCGCCCCCGAGCAGCACACCGCCCCTCCCCTCGTGGCCGCGCCGATCGGCCAAGCAGCTCCACCACCGACCACCGCACCGCAGGGTCCGGCCCCCGACAACAGCCAGCGCTCCACGCCCACCGAACGCGACAACGGTGGACGTCCGTCCCAGCGCACCGACGGCACCCGCACCCCGGACCCGTCCCCGCAGCGCCCAACCGGCGACGCCCCCAAGGTCACCACCGAGAGCACCCCGCCCGCTCCGCAGACCACGACCACCGACGGCCCCACCGCCACCGATGAATCGCGTGCGGTCCCCCACGGCACCTCCGACCCCGAACAGCAGACCTCACCGGCCGAGGTCCCGCTGCCCCCGTCTCCCGTCACCGAGAGCGACGGTCAGCAGGACACCGATACCACCTCCGAGAGCGCACCGCCCCAGGACACGCAGGACACCGGGCACGCCCCCTCCGACCGCGACGGCGAACAGCCCGACCAGCGCGGCGAGGACACCCCCCGGAACGACGACCGCCCCCAGGACGGAGACGAGGACCAGGCCGGAGACGGCACAGGACGGTCCGACGACGGCGACCGGTCGGGCGAGCAGAGCGGTGAACGGTCGGGAGACGACAGGGACCGGTCAGGGAACGAGAGCCGCGAGGACTCCCCCGCCGGAGAGGGCCAGACCTCCAAAGCAGCCCTGTCCCGGAACACGGACGGTGTCCCACAGGACCCGGAGACACCGCGGCCCCGTCCGCAACCGCTCACCGACGCTCAGGCCGGTCCGGGACGCAACAGCCCACCCTCCCCCGCCACCGTGGAGCCCCCCGCCACAGCCGACAACCGGGAGACCACAACCCCGCCCAACAGCGGGACGCCGGCACCGGGCGCCGGGCACGCCCCGCCCGCCACCGAGGCCACCACACCCGACACGACCCAGGGCACTCCGACCCCCACCCAGAACACGGACGTGCCTGCGGCGCCGCCCGCCGTCGGCCCCGAGCGCGCCGCGGACAGCGTCTCCCCCACCCCCGGAGCCACGCGCACCGACCCCACCGCTCCCGGGATCGACCCGGGGGCCGACGCCCGCGCCGCGTCGGTCCTGGAGCGCCTGCCCGAACTCACCCGGGCCCTCGCGGACAAGGACATCCCCCGGGCGCGGGCGCTGGGGGCCGAGTTCTGGCGGCTGCTGCGCCCGGTCGACGGCCCGGCCCCGGAGAACCGCTCCATCCACGAGGCGCGCGCGCTGGCCCAGGCGCTGGTGTACACCGTCTCCGACCCCTCCAACAGGCGCGTCCCGCTGAGCGGGGAGTCCGTCCCTGCCGAACGCGTCCGGGACGCCGAGTCCCTGGCCCGCGGCATCGGCCGCCACCTGCAAGACCGCCACGACCCGGTCCGCGCCCGGCTCTGGCAGCCCGGCGGGCAGCTCACGACGGACTACGTCCGCTACGCGATGCAGGACCCCGCGGACCGGGGCCCCTCCCCCTACGACGCACCGGACACCGTGAAAACCGTCAACACGGCGCTGGTGGACGGCGACGCACCGGCCCCGCAAGAACAGTCCGGGGAGTCGTCGACGCCGGGCCGGACAGCGACGGACAACGACGGTCCCGCCGCGTCCGGGTCCGGGACGATCCGCCGACTACCGACCGGTGCCGAAGCCGACCGCTACGGCGACCTCCTGCACGACCCCGGCTACAACCCCAACGCCTTCGACGTGCTCCCCACCGCGACCCAGGACACGGTCTCCGCCTACACCCGCTCCCCCTGGCTGAACCGCTTCGCGCGGCTGAGTCCGTTGAACGAGGCGACGGTGCAGGCCGAGCTGGACCGCATCCGGAACGAGAGCCGGGCCCACCCCGGATGGCAGGTCTACGAGATCGGCGGCGGCCGGTGGCCCGACCTGGCACGGCTGGAGGAAGCCGCGGAGCGGGGCGGACTGAGCCCCGAGCAGGAGCGGATCGTGCAAGGCGTCCTCGGCAACCGGTACCCGGAGGCGGCGCTGGAGAACCTCCGCGAGCGCTCCGGACGCGCAGGCGAGATCGCCGATTCCCTCGCCCTGCGCGGTGAACCGGCGCACTTCCCCGACTCCTCGGAAGTCCTGGCGTTGCTCCGGCGCCTGGACCGCGCCACCGGCCGACCCTTCCCCGAGGGTTTCGAGGCCGTGCACGGCATGTACCACCACCGGCACCTGTTGGGCGAGGGCAGCACCGATCCCCGCACCCTCGCGGGGACCACCCACGTGGAACAGGGGTACCTCTCGATCTCCCTCGGTACCGCTCCGTCCGCGGCGGGCGGCTCCCCCATCGACCTGATGCGGCTGACCGTGCCGGAAGGCTCCCGGGGGCTGTGGGTCGGCGACCGGAGCGAACACCCCGGCGAGCGCGAGGTGATCCTCGCGCGGGGGACCCGCTACCGGATCACCGCGGTCGAGCCCTGGGGGCGCGGTTACCTCTTCCACGCCGAGATCCTGCCCCCCGCGCACGACGGCGGGGCCGCCACGGCCCCGGCCTGGACGGGCGAGGTGCTGGACCGCATCGACCGGGCCCTGGACGCGAAGGACACGGCAGCGGCCCTGGCCGGGATACGCGGGGCGGCGGAACGCTTCACCTCGGACCTGGCCTCCGCTCTGCGGGATGCCGACGGCCCCGGCCGGACCCCGGCGATCGGCCGCCTCGAACAGTTGCGGGACGCGGCCGAGCGGCTGGGGGACCTGGCCTCGGAAATCTCCGACACCGACCCGGAGGCGGTCGCGGCCACGGTCGCCCTGGCCGCGGACCTCGCCGCCGCCGCGGAGAGCGTCGCCGCGCGCGGTGCCGCCGACGCGGCCGCGGCCCGGGACGCGATCCCCGAGCCGTCCGAGGTGGACCCCGAGAACCCGGACCGGATCACCGACGCCGCACGGGAGCGCGACACGGCCCTCACACGGGTCTCGGAAGCCGACACCGCGCGCGACGACGCCGAACGTGCCTCCCACATCGCCTACGAGGCCGCCGACATCGCCGCCCGCACCGCACGGACCACCGGACACGGTGCCGAGGCCCGGGTCGAGGAGGCGCGCGCGGCCGCCGAGACGGCGGACACCCGGCGCCGCGCCGCGATCACGGCCGCGGAGGACGCGGCCGACCGGCACGAGAGCCTCACCCGCACCGTCAACGTGGCCGCGAGCATCGCCGTCGGTATCGCCCTCGGCGACGTGACCGCCTCCCTCGGCGACGCCGCCGCGACGGCGGCCGCCCTCGCCCGGGCGCGGTCCATCGCCGACCTGACCCCCCCGGGCTCCACGGCGCGCATGAGACTGAACATGCGCATGGACGCGATGGGGCTCTCCGCCCCGGTCGGCTCCGGCGACCCCGTCGTCCTCGCCGTGACCGACATCGCCGGAGAGGTACGGGACCCGGACGGGGACGGCACCGGGATGAGCGATGCCGAACTCGATCCCCTCGCCCGTGGACTGGGACTGACCGACCCCGACGACGCGGAGCCGGACCTGGCGGAGGCCCCCGGCCCCGCGACCGGCACACCCCCGGGCGACCGGACGGAGCGGGGGCCGGAGGCGCACCCCGCGGCGGGCTCGCCCCTGGACACGTTCCACAGCGCCCTCAACACGCAGACCCCGCCCGTCCGGAGCGGACCGGTGACCGGGGAGGAGTCCTCCGGCCCCGGGGACGGACCGTCCCCGCGACCGGTTCCGGCCCCGTCGGCGCCCGAGTCGAACACGGACGACGGGACCACCGAGGCCGCCCCTGCCGAGACCGGCGTTTCGCGGGGACAGGCGACACCGCCGGACCCGCTGACCACCGGGACCGGGAAGACGACGGAGGAGGCGGTGCGCCCGCCCGCGCCGCCCGAGGCCGAGACGCGCGTGCCCACGGAGGAGGCGCGGACACGGACCGAGGACGGGGGTCACGAGGAGGGCGCGCCTCCCCCGTCCCAGCAGCACGAGCACGACACCACCGCAGGGCCCGCCGAGACGGTGGACACCACGGGCACGGTGGAGACCGCAGACCCCGTGGACACGACGGACACCACGGGCACGGAACAGCCGCTCCCGCCCCAGCAGGAGGACACCGACCTCACCACGGACACCAGGAACACCACGCCCCCCGCGGACACGGAACAGCCTCCTCCGCCCCCGCCACCGCAGGAGAACACCGACACCACCGTCGGCACGGACACGGAGCGCCCGCAGCCCGACACCGGCGACACCCGGCCACGGGAGGAGCCGGCGCCCCGGAACTACCCGGGTTCCGTGCGGCCGGACCGGACGGGCGCCCCCTACGACCTCGGCTACCTGCTGACGTCCAACCTGGTCAACTCCAGCATGGTCCACGCCGAGCACCTGCGTTCGTTCGTGGACGACACCCTCGCCAACGACGCCGGACACGTCGACGCCACCGTGCGCGACGCGGTCAGGGAGCAGGTCGACGCCCAGGCGCGCAAGCAGACGGGCGTGTTCTTCGGACCGGAGGGGTTCTCCACGACGGTCACCGGAGCGGACGGCTCCACCTGGCGGGCGGATCTGCGGCTGCGCTCCTCCCGCGGGGACTTCCACCACGCACCCACCAAGCCGGAACAGGGCACGGCCTCCACCGAGCTGAAGCTGGTGGACGAGGCAGGAGAGGCCAACCCTGCCGAGGGCAGCGGCAACCACGGCGGCACCAAGTTCGTCGGAGTGGGGTTCCAGGTCACCCCCCTGCTCCTCGGCACGGTGGGCGGCGCCGACATCGGCCCCCGCTTCACCTTCAGCTTCTCGGGGGGAACACGCCAACGGCAGACCGTGGACACGGCGGTCAGCGTCCACGACAGCTACACCAGCTACGAGATCAAGGGCAAGCCCGAGGTCTACGCCTCCGACCTGACCATGTCCTTCGATCTGACCCCCGTCCACGTCCCGAGGCAGACAGCGGCCGGCGGCACCACCCAGGCGAACAGCGGCACTCCGCCGGGCGGCACCGACCCGAACAACGGCACCGGCTCCGACGACGACACCGCTCCAGCCGACGGCACCCCGCCGGACCAGGCCGTGAACGCCCTGGCCGAGTCCTCCGACGGGGTGCTCCTGATCCTTCCGGGCGAGGTCGTGGCCAACACCGGCCCGGAGACGATCCGCCTGCGGGACCCCTTCGCGACCGAGGACCACCAGCGCGGCCGGAACGACGACCACAGGCCCGTGGGACCGCACGCGGACAAGGGGCACCCCGTGTCGGTCGGCGACATCCGGTTGAGCGACGGGTCCTCCGACAAGTCCTTCCCCGACTGGATCGCCGACCACCTGTGGTCCCCGGAGCGGGACCGCGGGTGGTGGAAGTCCGCGGTCGACAAGGTGACGCCCGGGTTCGTCGACAGGCGCAGGCAGCAGAAGCTGGACGCCTTCCGCGACCAGGTCGGGGAGTCCTTCTCCAAGAAGTCCATCCGCAACAACCTGTCGGAGATGACCTCGGCGCCCGCGGTCTTCACCGTCAGCGACCCCTCGGGCAGGCCCCGGCTGGTGAGCGTCCAGTCCGTGCCCACCGCCTACGACGCCAAGTCCCACACCATCCAGCCCGCGAAGTACATCAAGGGCAACAAGGCCGAGAACGAGAGCGGCAGCTCACTCCGGCACAGCGACTTCCTCGGCGGGACCCTGGGCGCGGGCGTCAGCGTGGACGCGGGAGCCGTGGGCGGCACCCACAGGGCCCGCGTCGACGCGCTGGCGGTGGAGGGGGGCGTGCGGGGGCGGTCGACCGCGGAGAGCTCGCAGGTGTCGTCGGGATCGGTCAACCGCCTGAACTACGGCAAGACCGAGTCGTCCGCCTACGACGTGCAGCGCAACTACTACGTGCACTTCGACGGCGAACCCGACGTGTACCGCTTCCAGGGCGACACCGTCGAGATCCTCACCGTCCAGGAGGCCCGCATCCTGAACGGGGACGAGCCCCCGGACAAGGTGCCCGCTCCTCCCGAGCCCGTCCGGACCGAGGGGGGCAACACGCAGCCCGGGACGGTGAACACCCCCGGGACCGTTCCCGACTCCACCGGCGACCAGCGGTCCGGGGACGACGGGAACCGGAGTGCGCCGGGCGGCGAACGGAACGAGGACACCGGGAACGAGGGCCGGGATCAGCAACGGGAGCGCGGGCCGGAGCAGGAACGACCGCCCGGCGAGCGGCCTTCCGGAGAGCGCCCGTCCGGAGACGAACAGCCCGGAAACCCGCGGCCCCCTCGTCCGAACCTGGCCGAGGAGCACCCGGTCACCTTCCACGGGGCCGTGCCCCGCGACTTCACCTGGCCCGACGGCAGCCAGTACCGCGACGTCGACGGGCAGCAGCGCAGCATCTACCAGCAGATCGCGCACGAGGTGCTGACCGGGCTGGCCGACAAGCTGCCCGGCCTGGTCCTGCCCGACATGGCGCGCGACCCGAAGAACTTCGCCCGGCGGCCCGGCCACGAGAACAGTGGCCCGTTCACCGGTTCCACGCGCGAGCACCGTCCCTTCCGGCGCGACCACGAGACCGCCGTCTTCAACACCCACAGGGTCATGGACGCGATCTCCGCGTCCGATTTCAAGGGCGGCACGGACGGCCTGACACTGCACGGCCGGCCCATCCACCTGATCGACACGGGAAGGTTCAACCCCGGCGCGCTCTTCGAGTCGGGCCAGAAAGTGATGCGCTCCCCGTTCGTCGCGGTACGCATCAGCGCGGACTTCTCCTCGCTCAGACACGCCGGAGAGACCACGAGGGGCACCGGGGGCGAGTACGCGGGCGGGACCGAGATCACCACCGCGGAGGGCTCGCAGAAGCGCAAGACGCTCCGGTTCTCCTCCGGCGGCTACATCCGCCGGATCGACGCCGTCGACGCGTCCGGCAACCCGAGCGACGGCGGCGTGTTCTCGGTCGCCCTCCAGATGAGCGACACCAAGGGGAAGAGCCGGGGCCTGGGCATGAAGTCCCAGAGCGAGAGGACCATCCAGTACGCGGAGGACTCCAGTGTCTGGAACTCCGGGGTCCGGTTCAGGGCGAGGCTCTACGAGGACGACGACCTCGGCATGGTCCTGGGCGGCGACACTCCGCTGTCCGACCGCGGAAAGGACCTGCTCAGCCGCCCGATCGAGGCGCTGGCCACGATGGACACGGCCAAGGCGGTGCCGGGCGGGGAACGCGGCGGCCGGGACGACGCCGCCCCCGCCCCGCGGGTCACCCGGATCCGACCGCTGCCGGTCGATCAGGTCAGGGAGATGATCGACGGTCCCACCAGGCCGACGCCGGACAGGGTCCGCAAGACGCGCGACGTGACCGGCGGTGTCAAGAGGTTGTTCGGCGGGGGGCAGAGCCGACGGCCCCCGGTCGAACAGGCGCCCGCCCCGGCGCCGGAGAACTCCACCGGGCAGCAGAACACCGGTTCCCGGACCGGCGGCGACCAGCGAACAGCAGCCCCCGACACCGACACCAACCGGCCGAACACCACGACCGACGAGGACACCGCCGGCCGACAGAACACCGACTCCCGGACCGGCGACGTCCGGAGACCGCCGGCCACGGAAACCACGGGCGGCGCCGACGGCACCCGCACGAACGACGACGGCACCACCGGGCAGCAGAACACCGAAACCACCCGGGCGCCCGACACCGAGACCGCGCAGGACACCACCGGGCGGCAGAACCCTGCGGAGAACACCCCCGACACCCGCCCCGTCGAACAGCGCCGGGCCGAGAAGCTCCGCAGCACTCCCGCCACCGTCGAGAACGTCAACACCCGGTTCACCACCGGTGACGGCAACCGGGTGAGCAGCCTGCTCGAAGCCGCCTACGAGAGCTTCTCCTCCACCGCGCCCTGGGAGAGGGACGCAGACGGCCCGCGCCCCTCCAGGGGGCTCGGCAACGAGCGCAAGCTGCGGCACTTCCTGAGACGGGGCGAGGGAAGCAGACAGTTCTACGAGAACGCGCTCTCCCCGGAGAACCTCACGGACAACCCGGCGGCGCGCTCCTCCACCGGCGCACGCACCCGCACGGAGTCGAGCGGGGGCGCGCTCTCCCCGATGCACCTCCGCGCGACGTCGTCCACCCGGCTCGACATCGACTCGGTCGACCGCTTCGAGCAGTCCGACGGCGCGGTCGTCTTCAAGAGCAAGAACACCCTGGAGGTGTTCTCCAGGGACGGGAGGAGGACCGACCTGACCGTCCTGGCCACGGGCGGAGGCCGCGTCAACCCCAACCCCGTACAGCCGGCCGAGCAGTCCGCGGGCGGGACCGCGCCCGCGCCCAACTCCGCGGGCGCCCCCCTGATCCAGCTCGGCCCCTCCGCGGGCAAGAGCCTGTTCGACCGCTACACCCTCACCAAGCCCACGTCGCGGTTCAACGAGTCGGTCGAGTTCCACCCCAAGATCCCGATGTCGTACTCCTACTCCGCCTCGGGGCGCATCACGCAGGCGCTGGAGTTCGTCAAGAACTGGAGCATCGGACCGACCTTCTCCCGCGACGCGCGCTACCGGGGATGGCAGGCCGACTCCGACAACCTGGAATCCGGACTGATCCACATCCGCGACGCCCACGCGTCGGGCATGGTCGAGGACCGGGTCCTGGAGGTCGACGGCGGGCTGGTCCGCGTCCCCCAGCCCGAACCGGAGCCGCCCGGGTCCGTGAAACCGCGCCCGGGTTTCGAGGACTCCGGCACGATGCTCGATCCGGTCGACCCCGACGAGGCCGTCCAGAGCCTCGTCGACGACCTTGCCTCACAGGGCTGGCAGCTGACCAAGGGCAGCCGGGAGATCATCCTGAAGGCCCTCAAGTCCCACACCGGACTCAACCCCAACACCGGCGTACCGGTGACGGTGAAGATCAGCCCCATCGACCACTCGATCGGGAACCTCAACGCCCCGACGAGCACGCCGCTGTCCCTGGACGCCACCGTGAGACTGCGGCTCGACAGGGACGACGCGAAGGTCGAGTACCTGGGCGGCAAGACGGAGTACCGACAGCGTCAGGGTTCGGAGGAAGGGGACAGGCTTCAGCAGGGCAGCGAGAGCTCCGCGTTCCACGGGGCCCACGGCTCGCTCCTGACACCGCTGCCCCAGTCGGGGGGCGACCAGCCCGGGGGCACCGCCCCGGCGAGCCGCCCCTACCTGATGGGCTTGCAGGGCGACGGCACCACGACGAACGCGCGCGGCGACGGCGGGAGCGTCCGGAACACGGACAAGCGCTCCACCCAGCTGACCATGGAGACGCCCTACGCGCGGGTGTCGTCCGACACGCGGCTGACACTCGACCTGCACATCTCCGAGAAGCAGGGCAGGGCCAACTCCCTCCTGGGGGAAACCCCGGGCTCGCGCAGGCGCGACTTCACCGGTACGGGGAACTCGGGCCGGGCTCAGGAGCTGTACCCGGCCTTCGCCCTCGACCTACGCAACGAAGCGAGCACGACCGGGGGGAACGACACACCCCGGACGTCCACCGACGGCGACACCACCACCCCCCGGGGAAACACCACCACCCGCACGACCACCGACGGCAACACCGCCACCCCCTCAAGGAACAACGGACAGCCCGGCGGACAGCAGACGGGGAACCGGACCGCTCCGGAGAACCCCTCCAACGACAACTACGCCTCACTGACCGACATGGCGCGCTCCTTGACGCCCGCCGGGGGCCCGGGGTCCCGAGACGCCTTCAACGACGCCCTGACCCTGCTCGCGTCCGTCGAGAACAAGGGCAAGGACATCCTCGACCTCGGCCGGATCGTCCTGGCGAAGTCGTGGGGCTGGAACCCGCCCGCGGACGCGGTCAGCGACGGGCGCTACACCCCGGAGGCCGTCGGGAAGGCGGCCGACTACGTGGCGGACAAGCTCAAGCTGAACTCCCGCAACAACGCCATCGACCAGACGCTCACCGAACTCGGCATCAAGGCCTCCTTCGCCGAGGCCGGCTCGGAGACGGGCGCCGAACTGCCCGAGCTGGGCCCGACCACGTGGATGATGCGCGCCGTCTCCCACCCGGAGACAGCGCGCATCAAGGACTACAACCCGAGCATGCGCCTGACCGACTCCTCGGAGACGGGCAGGACCTTCTCCCCGTTCCACAACGAGTCGTCCACGACGACCATGGGTTTCGAGGCGCGCCCCTCGGGACGCACCGGAACGGGGCCTCCGACGACGGCCACCCACTACGGCTCGGCCAACAACACGGGATCGTCCACGTCCGGAGGCGACACCGCACGGGGGAGCAAGCCGAAGGAGCCTCCCCACTCCGACCGCGTCCGTACCGGACCCGGCTACCTGGTCGAGATGGACACCGACGTGTTCATCGGGGCCAGGACCGAGCTGAGCGGCCCCTGGTACAAGCGCTCGGCACGCTACGTCGGGGACAAGGCCGCGTCCGCGGGCAGGGCGGTGCGCGGCGCTTTCGGCGGCCGGAGCACCCCCTCGTCCGTCCCGACCCGCCCGGCCCGGTGGCAGCAGGGCGGGACCACCGTGAAGACGACCCGGTGGATCTCCCACGGCGACGCGGTGAGGACGGGCATCATCACGCCCGACCACGCCAACCGGATCGCCCCCCTGACCGAGCGTTTCGCTGCGATCCAGCAGTCGCTCGCAGACGCGGAGAAGGCCTATCTCAACGCGCGCTGGCCCCTGGACAAAGCGGCCTCCGACCGCATCGCCTCACCCGACGACCCGCAGGTCCAGGCGCGTTACAGGAACCTGGAGACCACCTACGAGGACCGGCGGGAGGACTTCGACGAGGCGGTACGCAACTGGGTGACGGCACTCCGGGAACTGCGCGACGGCCTGGGCGACCTCTCGTCCCTGCCCCGGCCGCGTACCGCGACCGCGCCGGCCCTCGACACCATCCAGGAGGAGCCGTCGTCTCCTCCTGCTCCGGCACCGCAGCAGAACGCCCTTGACCCCGCCGCCGACCCCGAGGCCGTCGAGCTGCCCGAGCGGCAGCCCGGGCAGGAGGGCCGGCAGCCCGAGCAGGACACCGAACAGCGGGACACCGACCCGAACCTCCTGGACACCCTCGGCTCGGCCCTCAACATCCGGCCGCGGGAGGCCGGGGAGGAGGAAGCGCCTCCCCAGCCCCCGCAGCGGAACACCCCGGACCCCGCGACCACCGAGCTGCCCGAGCGCGACAACCGGCCGCAGGAAGACGTGCCGAGGCAAGCACCTGAGCCGAGCGCGGCCGAGGTGCTCGAACGGGCGCGGCAGAAACTGGCACGGGACACAGTGATGGGCAGGGCCCTCCAAGGCCAGGACGGTTCCTCCCGCAACGAGACCGCTCCCGCCGACAACCGCCCGGAACGCCACTCACGCAACCAGTCGAAGGGGCCCCTCAGCCACACGGACCAGCGTTCGGGCCCTTCCTCCGAAACGCACGCCCGGCCCGAGTCCGCGACGGTCCGGAGACCGAGGGTGTGGGCGACGCCGACGGGGGAGGACGGGAACGGGCCGTCCCGGCACGAGGCGGCCCTGCCCGGCGACCAGGCCGAGACCCGTCGCGGCCCCGCCCCGGAGCGCGCCGACAGCCCCGCCGACAGATACACGGCGAACGACGAGGAGAACCTGTACGACGTCAGTGACGACGAGGAGGAGGCACCACGCCCCCGCTGGCTCGACAGGCACTACCCGGAGGCGGCCTCGCTCAGCGGGGAAGAACGCAGAGAGCTGATGCGATCGCTCATGGAACGGTCCCTGGCGGTGGGCCCGGCCGTTCCCGAAGGGTTCCGGTACGACACGGACCTGGGCGGTCCCGACGACATCGCCTGGATCGAAGCCCGGGGAGCGCAGCGTTTCCCCCCGGAGTCCGACACCACCGCCCTGCTCGGTCCCCCCACGGCCCCGAGCGCACCGCAGCAGCAGGACCGGCCTGCGGAGGATCGGGACCAGCAGCCGCAGCCGGCACCGTCCGAGGAGGAGATGGCCGCGGCGGCCCTGGACGCGGTGCTCACCTTCGACGGGCAGCGCCTCCCCCTCCACACGGAGACCGGACCCGAGCACGGCACGGACCTCCCGGCGGACCAGGACTCCCTCTCGGAGGCGTCCACGCCGGACTCGGACACACTCAGGGACATGCGGCTGCGGCTGGAGCGGCTGCGCTCGTCGAGCCCGG
>NZ_JBHSUF010000040.1:0-13680 GCF_042660575.1 Nocardiopsis tropica | reverse complement strand
GACCGTGACGACTTCGCCTGGATCGTCTCCGACATCGACACCGCACTGCGGTATGCGGCCCTGCCCGTGGCGATCACCGTGCACCTGGGCGCCGACCCCGCACTCTTGCAACGGCTGGGCATCGACCCCCACGACCCCGGCCGTGTCGTGGGGACCGTGGTGGACATCCCGCACTACCTGTCGGGCACCTTCGGCACACGCGCCGCCGAGCACGCTCCCGTCTATGTCATGCTCCGCGTCCCCCACGGTTACCCCGCCGCCCACATCCGCCCTTCCTCCCCGGGCCGGATCCTGGTTGCCCGGGGGGCGCGCCTGTACATCCACGCCGCCTACATCCAACCCGGCGAGCCGGCCCCGGGCACGCGTGTCGAGGACCTGTTGTTCGTCGAGGCCGAGGTCGTTCCCGGCCACTGGGCTCCGCCTCCCGGCCACCACCCCAGCCCCTCCCACGACGCCCATCACGGCTACCGGCCGAGCACCGTCTCCACCCCGCCCGCCGACCCGCCGCTGCTCGACGCCGACGACGCCTTCGACCCCATGGAGAGCGACCCCATCGCTTTCCTGGACGACCCGGACGTGCTCGGCTTGCTGGACACGGGCGACCCGTTCGGGTTCCTCGGCGAGGACGAGGACGTGGACATGCTCGGTGGCGAGGAGTCCTTGCCGGCCGCCCCCGCCGACCGGCCCGACCCCGGGCCGGTGGCCGCTCCTCCCGGGGCCTCATCGGTGAGGCCCTCCGGTGGCAGTGGGCACGAGACCACCGCACCGATCGACGCCGGGACGGACCAGGTCACCGACCGCATCAAGAAACTGAACGACGGCCAGTTCAAGGTCCTCGTCGCCCTGGGGGCAGGACGCACCGACAAGGAGATCATCGCCCGACTCGGTTGGAAACCCGGCGGACTCGCCAGAGTCATGCGCGACCTCATTCATTCCCTGGATCTGCGGATGGGCGACCGCGCGGGGGCGACCGCCGTCGCCGTTGCCGCCGGGCTCACCGACGACACTGCCCCAAATGCCCTGCCACCCGGCGAGCGGCACACACGCGCCCTCATCCGCATCCGATTCCTGCGCCCGGAACAGCACGAGGTACTCGCCTATCACGCGCGTGGGCTGCAACCCAGCGACATCGCGAAGTGGCTCCCCTCGATCCCAAACAAAGTCAAAGATCGCACCGCTTACGTCAGTAACGTCATCGACCACCTTTCGCGCCACCTCGGGGTACTCGGCCGTGAAGAAGCGCGCGTTGCCGCCCTCGCCGCCGAATTGGAGGCCCCGCCACTTCCCGTGCTCAGCGAGGAGCAGAAAAACCAAGCCATCGACCGCATCACCACCTTGAGCTCCAACGAATTCGACCTTCTCGTCGCCCTGGGGGCCGGGCGTACCGACAAGGAGATCGCTGCCCGACCCAAGTGGTCACCCCACAGGCTCGCCATTCTCATGAGCCACCTCACCGATTCCCTGGGTCTGCGGGCGGGCGACCGTACGGGGGCGGCCGCCGTCGCCGTTGCCGCCGGGCTCACCAATGACACCGACCCCGACACGATGACAAGCGACGAGCGGCACGCACGCGCCCTCGACCGCATCCGATTCCTGCGCCCGGAACAGCACGAGGTACTCACCCATTACGCGAGTGATCTGCAACCCAGCGACATCGCCAAGCGGCTCCCCTCGATCCCGAGCGAGGTCACCAAACGCATCCAGTACGTCCATAACCTCCTCGACCGTCTTTCGCACCGCCTCGGGGTACGCAACCGTAAAGAGGCGGGCGATGTCGCCATCGCCGCCAAACTGGAGGCCCCACCACTTCCCGTGCTCAACGAGGAGCAGGGAACCCAGACCATCGCCCGCATCAACACCCTGAGCGACCCCGACTACAGGGTCTTCGTCAACGACGACGACTCCGACACCGACGACTCCTCGGACAGCGACGACGACCTCTACGACGCCGACGACCATCCCCCCGCCCGCCGCGGGGGCGGCCCCCGCGACGACGACCCGCCCGCACCTCCGACAGGCCGCGACCACGGTTCCGCCACGGCACCGTCCGCGCAGCCGGGAAACGGAAACAGCGGTGCCCGAACCACGGGTGACTCCACGGGCCGCTCCACCGGCAGCCACGGCACCCGCTCGGGAAACCGCACCCGGCAGGGGTTCCCGCCCGCCGACCACCAGGGAAACGACACCCCCGGCCCCGCCGACGACCACGACCACGACCCCGTCGTCACCGACGCTCCTGCAGAGCCCCCCACGGTGCCGCCCCACCAGGACTTCACCGCACTCTTCGACAGCACGCTCAACCCCTCGCCCCTCGCTCAGGCGCCCCACACCCGGGAGACCGACCAGCCCCGGACCGACGACCCCGCCGGTGACCTGGACGACGACTTCTACGGCCCTGCGCCGGCGGTGCGCACACAGGAGCCGGCTCTCGCCGACTCCGGCGACCCGTGGAACGGCAACCCCCCGACCGGGCCCGATCTCAGCGCGCTCATCGCCGCGGACAAGAAGAAGGACGACAAGCCCTCGACGGTCGAGGACGTCATCGCCGACCTCACCTACCGCTACCGGCCCCAGGACATCGGCCACCACACCGCCCAGGACGCCCAGACCCAGGTCTTCATGGCAGGCCGCCACGAGACCGACCCCTACGAGCAGTACACCGACACCGACGGCCACGAAGCCGCCCCGGGCCCGGCCTACCCCCCAGGAACCCAGGTCTCCCAGTACCCCGCCCCGCTCCAGTACACCCAGGACCCCACCGCGACCCACGACGCCTCCGCGGCGGCCTACGACCAGCAGCCCGCGGGGAGCCGCACCCAGGCGGCACGGGTCCGCTGGCACGGGTCCTACGACGGGATCGAGGACCTGGTCACCTCCGCGCAGACCGGCATCGTCGAACAATGGGAGTTCGGCGAGGGAGGAGGCCAGGACGAACTCACCGAACTCGTGCAGTTCGGCGACGGCACGCTGGCGGTCCACAAGGTCACCGAGGACACCGACTTCACCCAGGACCCCGCGTCCAACCCCGAGTACGTCGAGAACGCGCTGGAGTCGGCCCGCCAGCGCGCCGACGCCGAACACCTCGCCTCACTGGTCGGCCGCGCCATCGGCGCCCACGTGCCCGGTGTCTACCGGGTCGGCCCCCACGAGTTGTACATGCACTACATGGACGGCAGCTCAGGGGCCACGCAGCACGACCACCCCCGCCCCGAGCTGACCCGGACCGTGTCCGGGCTCAGACTGGGGCTGCTGGACATCCTCATCGCCAACAGCGACCGCAATCCGGGAAACCTGCTGTACACCGACGAGGGGGCGGTCGTGGGCATCGACCACGGCTCCGGCTGGGTGATCGAGGAGAACGAGCCCTACGCCCCCGCTGACCTGGGCGGACTGGCCCACACCGACACGATGGAGACCTACTACGACTTCGAGGACAACCAGTGGATCGCCAACCCGCTGACAGCGCGTGACGTGCGACGGCTGGAACGCGCGCTCAGCGCACTGCACCCCGAGTTCGCCCGGCTCGACAGGGAGGTCTGGTACAACGGCATGCTGACGCGGTTGCACATGCTGCGAAGCTTCGCCTCGGGCACCGTCGACCTGCTGGGTGGCGGGCGATGAGGGCCCGGGTGCTGTACGCGCAGGACCGCCGTACCAAAGAGGTGCGGTCGTTCCTGACGCTCCACGACGACGGAACGCTGACCAGCGACGACCTCCACATGACCAAGGCGATTTCGCGCTACCGGGAGAAACGCGGCTGGTCCGACGAGCGCGTATTCGAGTACTTCACCACGAAGTCCAATGCCTACGTCCGCTACTTCGAAGAACCGGCGTGACCGGGGCCGGCCCTTGCGTCAGCGCGTTCGGGCGGTCCTGGACCGGCCCGTGCCCGCCCGACGCCCACATGTGGGCCCCCGTGCCGTGAAACAGCCCCTCTCCCGCTACGCCCACGAGAGCCCGCAGGCGGGCCGCCGCACCTGCAAGGCCGCCCCGAACCCGCTCTGGACGCACGCGGACCGCCCCGGGCTCCGAGTTCGGCGTCGGCGCGGCCTGTCGACCGGTCGGCCCGAGGGTCACGGGGTCGACGAGGCGTGATCTCCCCCCTCGAACGCCGCCAACGAGGCGATGAGGCGTTCCGCCGCGGCGTCGACCTCGGCGGTCGGGGTCAGCAGTCTCTGCAGCAGGAGCCCTCGCAGGCATGCGGTCGCGATGATGCTCTGCTGCCTGGCGTCGGTTTCCGTGGCGCCGTCGCGAAGAGCTGCCGCTTCGAGAAGCTGAGCCAGGCCGTCGATGTCGACGACGAGCTCCTGGAACGCGTCGCGTTCATAAACCGCCAGCCCGACCAGGTGGAAGAAGGCATGGATGCGGTCCTCGTGCGCGGGGTCCGAGTAGAAGTTCCAGATGGCTCTGCACAGGGCCGCGAACCCGAGTTCGTTGCCGGTCTCGGCGATGACGAGGTTGTCGCGGCGGCGCGCCTCCAACAGCACGGCACGCAGCAGACCCGGCCGCGACCCGAAGTGATACGTCAGCAGCGTGTGGTGCACACCGAGCCGCTCCGCCACTTGGCGCATCGACAGGTTCGGGCTGGGGCCGTTCTCGCCGAACTCGTCGAACAGCGCCTCCAGGAGACGCTTCTTCCCTTCCCCGACCGGCGATCTCACGTTGCCTCCGTTGACAGTTTCACCACTGTTGAGTACGTTACCGCACAGTGAATTCACCACTGTTGAGTACAGTGGGCCGCAACCCGGGGGAGGAGGTTCCATGACCGCTACATGGCTGGTCGGCGGTACCGTCGCGGACGGATCGGGCGCCGACCCGACCGCGGTCGACGTGTGCGTGGAGGACGGCATGATCACCGCGATCGGGAGGGCGCCGTCGGGCGCGGCGGTCGTCGACCTCGGCGGCATGGTCCTGACCCCGGGACTGATCGACGCACACGTCCACCTGGGTCTCTCGAGCCCGGTCGGAGCGCAGTTCGGGTTCCAGCTCTCGGCCGCCGAGCTCGCCGCCGACATCTTCGCCGCCGCGGGCCACGCCCTGGACGCGGGCTTCACCACGGTGCGCGACACCGGCGGCATCGACGGCGGGGTCGTCGGGGTCATCGCGAAGGGAAAGGTGCGGGGTCCGCGGGTGCTCTCGTGCGGTCCTGTGCAGTGCCAGACCGGGGGACACGGCTACTACGGGGCCGCATGGGAGCCGACCGGGCTGTGGGAGGCCCACCACATCCCCGGGCTCTGCGCCCTGTCGCTGATGTCGGGCAATGCCGACGAGCTCCGGCGCAATGTGCGCGAGTCGTTCCGTCGTGGCGCGAGTTTCCTGAAGCTGTGCGTCACGGGCGGCGTCGTCGGGGGGCACGACCGCCTCGACGACACACAGTTCACGCACGAAGAGATCGCCGTGGCGGTGCAAGAGGCACAAGCGCGCGGTACCTACGTCACGGTGCACGCGCACAACAACGCGGGCATCCGCAACGCAGTGCGGGCCGGCGTGCGCTGTGTGGAGCACGGCACCGACATCGACGAACCGACGGCCCGGTTGATGCGGGAACACGACGTGGCACTGGTCCCCACCTTCGCCGTGGTCGAGCAGCTCATGGACGCCGAGAGCATGGGCCTGGACCCCGCGACGCGGGACCGCGTCGCCGGAGTCCGCCAACGCATGGCGACAGCGCTGGAGACCTCCCGCGCGGCGGGCCTGAGGATCGGCCTGGGCTCGGACCTCATCGGGCCGAACCAGCAGCGCCGGGGCCAGGAGCTGCGCCTGCGCGCCGAGCTGGAATCACCCATGCGGGCGCTGGTGTCGGCCACCAGCGTCAACGCCGACATCCTCGGGCTGGGCGGGACCGTGGGAATGGTCCGCGTCGGGATGCGGGCCGACATGGTCGCCTGGCGACAAGACCCGCTCCACGACCCGAACGTGTTCGCCGATCCGGACATGGCCGCCCTCGTCTTCAAGGGCGGTCACATCATGAAGGGACAAACCCGATGAGCGAGATACTGCACGGCTGCCTGCCGGACACGGAGTACCTGGAGATCACCGCGCGGTCGGGGCACCGCTACGGCGTCTGGGTGACCACGCCCCCCGGTTATACGGACTCCACGGAGCCCCTGCCGCTGATCTACGTGTTGGACGGCAACTGGACGGTCGGCCTCACCGCGCCCCTCATCGTCACCCAGGCGGACCCGTATCTGACGATCGCCCCCTACATCCAGGTCAGCATCGGGTACACCGGTGAGGAGGCCGCGGCCTGGGCGCAGATTCGCAACCGCGACCTCGTGCCGCCGGGGGAACCCATCGGTGACGACATGCTGGCCACCCTCAAGGCAGCTCGCGACACGGGTGCGATGACCCAGGAGCAGGTCGACGCCTACCTCGCGGAGCTGGAGGAGCCCCACGCCGACGTCTTCCTCGACTTCCTGACCGGCGAACTCCACCCCCACCTGCGGTCGAAGCTGCGTGTCAGCGAGTCCGGGCACGGCCTCTTCGGCTACTCCTACGGAGGTCTTTTCGCCCTCTACGCGTGGCTGCGCGAGACAGGGCTCTTCGCGAGCATCGGTGCGGGCAGCCCCGGTGTGGCCAGTACGGACAGTCAGATCTTCACCCTCGTCGAAGCCCTGCCGGAACTCGGCGAGGACGCAACCGCTCCACAGCTGCACATCACGCTGAACGAAGCCGAACTGCTGGGAGACATTCCGTTCTATCGCGGAATGGCCCGTAACGTCCTTGCGACGGTGGAACAGCTGCACACCCGGGGACGGTCGGAGCAGGTCTCGCACGCGTTGTTGCGGGAGACGCACGTCACCGGGCTGCAGGCATCCTTCCTCAGCTACCTGAAGACGTGCCACAGGCGCTGACCGGCCGCGGCCGTGAACGCCCCGACAGCCCATCCGCCGGCCCGGTGCCGAACGTGCGGCGCGGGCGGGCCTAAAGCCCCACCGCCGTCGGCCGGGTGCGGTGGAGCCAGTCGGCGACGCCGGTGACCACGGCCGGGTCGACGTGGTGCGGCAACGCGTAGTCGGCCGGGGTGGACGGGCCGGCGCCGGGGAAGAACAGGTGGTCGTCCGCCTCGAAGACGCGGAAGTCCACCCCGGGCCGGTCGGCCAGGCCCGCCCGCCACCGGACGAGGTCGTCGGCGACGGTGACCTGGTAGTCGCGGCCTCCTTGGAGGATGAGCATCGGCTTGTCGAGTGCGGCGGCGGTCGCCACCGGGTCGTAGTCGCGCAGTTCGAGCCAGTACGAGGCGGGCAGCCCGAACGGCAGTTCCGAGGCCGGGGTCGCGGAGGTCAGTCCGGGGCCGTCGACGAGGGCGGCCTGCTCGGCGAACTTCTCGACCAGCGAGGCCGGGACCTGGTCCGGGAGCACCGAGGAGAGGTGGGAGACCACGCGGACGGCGGCACGGTGCATCGGCTGTGCGTCGCCGGCCATGACCACCAGGCCGGCGACGGAGGGTTCGGCGGTCGCGACCAGCGGGGCGACCTTGCCGCCCATGCTGTGCCCGAGGACGAAGACGCGCCCGGCGTCCACCTCCGGGCGGCGCCCGAGCAGGCCGACCGCGTCGACGGCGTAGGGCACGTACTCCCGCGACATGGTCAGGTCGGGCGAGGCCGCGAACCCGCTGTGGGCGAAGGTCGCCTTGTCGAAGCGCAGCACCGAGATCCCGAGGCCCGCCAGCCCCCACGCCAGGTCCTTGAGCGGCTTGTTCGGCCCGCTGGTCTCGTCGCGGTCGAAGTGCCCGCCGCCGCTGAGCAGCACCACGCCGGGACCGGGGCCCCGGTTCTTCGGGACGCTCACGGTGCCCGGCACGGCCAGGGGGCCGGTGCCGACCGTGACGTCGTGCTCGGTGAACAGGTGCGGGTCGGCGTAGGGCGGCGGGGCCCAGGCGGGCACGGTTCCGGTCGGGGGTTCGTCAGACATCGTCAACACCTTTCTCAATTCATGCGAACGTTAGCATGGTGTGAGATCATTCCGGCATGGACGGTTTCGAACTACTCGCACACCCGGTGCGGCTCCGGGTGATCCACGCGATGCGCGGCGGGCAGGAGCTCACGACCGCCGACCTCTGCCTGCGCATCCCCGACGTCTCGAAGGCCACGGTCTACCGGCACGTCGACCTGCTCGCGGCCGGGGGAGTCCTGGAGGTCGCCGGGGAGCGGCGGGTGCGCGGCGCGGTCGAGCGCCGCTACCGGCTGCACCGGGAGCGCGCGGCGATCGACGCCGACACCGCCGCATCACTCTCGCGCGAGGACCACCGGCGCGCTTTCGCCACCTCTCTGGCCGTCCTCGCGGCCGAGTACGACGCCTACCTCCGCCGTGACGGGGCCGACCCGGTGGACGACCAGGTCGGCTACCGCCAGCACGCCGTCTGGCTCAGCCCCGAGGAGCTGCGCGAGACGATCGAGGGGATGCGGGGGGCGATCGTGCCCCACCTGGCCAACGAACCGGCGGACGGCCGCACGCAGTACCTGCTCAGTCCGATCCTCTTCCCGATCGCGGCCCCACCGACCGGGACCGATCCCGACACCGTCGACCCACCGGCGCCCGGCGGCTGAACGAGCCGGGTGTCGCCCCCTTCGCCGACCGCACTGACCCGGGCCAGGCCGCTCCAGGGGATGGACCGCCGCCCGCCTGCGGTCCCCGTGCTCCAGTCCGTTGTCGCGCAGGACCGGACGCGGGCAGGCGTTCCCCCCGGCAGGCCGCCGAGCCGCGCTCCGCCCTGGAGGGGGGCCGACGGGTGAAGGCGGCCGAACGCACCTTCTGACCGCGTGCGACGGAAGGCCTCCGCCGAACCGGCGGAGGCCTTCATGTGTGCCCAGGGCGCTCCGGCAAGGACGCCGGTGGCGGCTGTGGTTCCGCCGCTCGATCCTGCGACGGCCCTCACCCCGGGTTCCCGGTCACGCCTCTGGGGTTCACATGTACAGGGCCCGGCTCAGACGGACGCCGTATTCCGCGTCGGGGTTGGTCGCGGCGTCCCCGACCCTTTCCTGGATCGCAGCGACCGCCAGGTCCCGCCGTTTCGGCAGGCGCGCCGCGTCGGCGGCCTCGAGCGCGGCCGGCATCTCGCGGCGGGTGAGGTCGGTGCAGTAGCAGGGCGCACCCGGCTGCTGCCGCCATGACTGCGCGAGCGTTCCGGCATCGAACGCGTCGAACCCGGTGTCCTCGACGAGGGCCATCCCCACACCGCGCTCCCTGTCGCTGTCGGCCGCAACCGGGATGGCGATGCGCTCCGGGCTTCCCGCGGGCTTGTCCTTCCTGGCCAAGGAGTCGGAACCGATCGCGTTCCAGGCCTTGACCACGGGTCGGCCCAGTAGTTCGGCCACCCACAGGCTTTCGACCTGGCCTGCCTCGATGGCCGTGATCCTGTCGTCGCGCATCGGATAGTAGTTCGACGTGTCGATGACGACCGTCTCAGCAGGAACCCCGGCGATCAGCGGCGCGATCTGCGCCATACGGTTCAGGGGGATCGACAGGATCACGACGTCCACGTCCACCACGGCTTCGGCCGCTGGGACCGCTCGCCCTCCCGAGGCCAGCACGTCGGCCGCGATCGTGTGCGGGCCACGCGAGTTGGCTACCTTCACGTCGTGTCCGGCGGCGCTCAACCGCTGGGTCAGGGTCTTGCCGATGTGTCCGACTCCCAAAATGCCGATCTTCACGGTGGATCTCCTGTGTAGTGATGGGTGTGGTGAAGCGGGTACGGGTCCTGGTCGGCCCCGGCACTGTTCCTACGCCGACACCCGGACGCTGGACGCGAGCGACACACCTGACACCACGGGGTAGGTGTCTGCGTGCGGCCGGTCGGGCCGGGGCCTGCGCGGTGACGGGTGTCCGTGAGGGCCCTTTGTTGGTCTCTAGTGCGCCCCGTCGAGGACGCCGGGGGTGTCGTGCAGCACCACGCTCTCGGCCAGCGGTACCCGCCCCATCCGGTATTCGCTCGCAGGTCCCTGGGGGTCGGCCAGACCGAAGGAGATGCCGAACAGCAGCTTCATCTCCGGCTTGACGCCCAAGGACTCGCGCACCACGTCGGAGTAGAAGCCCAGCATCGTCTGCGGGATCCCCGCCAGGCCGCGCGCCTCCAGCGCCAGCAGGAAGGTCTGCCCGTACATGCCGATGTCGCCGGCCACGCGCACCCCGTCGCCGAACTCGGGCATGAACAGGAACGCGACGTGGGGGGCGCCGAAGAACTCCAGGTTGCGCAGCGCGGCGGCGCGGCGTCCTTGCGTGTCGGAGCGCTCCACCCCCAGGGACCGGTAGTAGGCCGCGCCCTGCACGCGGGCACGCTCGCGATACATGCCGTCGCCGAAATCGGCCTGGTCGAAGCTGAAGTCGTAGGAGATCCGGTCTTCCCTGTCCGCTTCCAGCAGTGCGCTGCTCAAGGCGTCGCGGTGCGCGCCCGAGACGACGTGCACCTGCCAGGGCTGGGTGTTGCAGTTGGAGGGCGCATTCTGGGCGTCCTCCAGCACCGCACGGATGTCGGCTGCGGGCACCGGGTCCGGGAGGAATCCTCGGACCGAGCGGCGTGAGCGCACGATGTCGGTGAAGGAGCGGGGACTGTCGGGCACAACTGTTCCTTCCAGCGGGGTCGGCTCACGAGCACACCGGACGACCTCGTTCCGGTGGTGCGTGGTGGACGCGCCGCTAGACTAGGACCTGACATCGGTGTCAGGGGCAAATCGAGGAGGCCGCTCGTGCGGATCGGGGAACTGGCCGAGCGGACCGGAGCCAGCGTGCGTTCCCTGCGCTACTACGAGAAGCAGGGCATGCTCTCCAGCGAACGCAGCGTCGGCGGACAGCGCTACTACGGCGAGGACGCCGTGAGCCGTGTGGTGTTGATCCGGCAGTTCTTCGCCGTCGGGATGAACAGCAGGACCATCGCCGCGCTCCTGCCGTACATCAAGACCAACGGGGAGCGCTGTCCGCCGGAGGTCCTGCGCCAACTCATCGCCGAACTCGACCGCATCGACACCCAGGCGGACGAACTGGCCCGCGCACGCCAGACCCTGGACGGCATGGTCAAGGCCACCCGGGAAGCCATGCGCGGCGAGTGAACACCGCCTGGGCAACGCCTGACCGGTCGGCCCTCGTTCCTCGGCGCCGCCAGGCGTAGATCGTTTCGGTGCTGATGTCCGGGTCGCGTGCCACGTCACCGACGCTGCGTCCGGCCTGGACCAGGGCCGGGACCTTGCGGCGGAACCCTGCGGGGGATCCACGACGTCCCACGATGTCCTTCTTCAAGGGTCACGTGGTCCCAGGATTCAGGAAACCGACTCCGAAGAATGCGGGACGCACCACCGGTGCGGGATGCCGCTTCGACGGGCGCGGTCATCCACGTCGCGGAGAGCGCTGTCGCCAAAATCCTGACCTGATGTCCAGGAAGGTCCTTACGTGCCATGATCCCCATGGGTCATCTGATGATGACCGGATGTCATTGAACGGGAGAGCACATGAGTGAGCGCCAGACGGGCACTGTGAAGTGGTTCAGCGAGGAGAAGGGATACGGCTTCGTCACGCCGGAATCCGGACCTGACCTGTTCGTGCATTTCAGGGCGATCGAGGGCAATGGCTTCAAGTCCCTGCAAGAGGGACAGAAGGTCAGCTTCGAAGCCGTTCAGGGTCAGAAGGGTATGCAGGCCGACAAGGTTCGCGTGGAGGCGTAGTAAGGGACCGGGGTCGGTCTTGCGAGCCGGACCGAAGCCGTGAAGACGCTTCACGGCTTCGGCCCGGGGCCGATGAGTCGGACTCCATCAGTTGCCGGGTGTTCGCCGAAGCTTCTCGTCCCGTGTGTGCAGGGTGGTGATGAGGTCGTCGAGGTGTGCGGCGGTGGTGTGGGCTCCGGTGTCGGTGGCCAGGTCGCGGGCCTCTTCGAGGGTGCGGATGAGGGTTGCGTGGTCGGGGCGTGCGTCGAGCAGGGTGGTGATCTGGGTGCGGGGGTAGCGGCGGTGTCCGCCGAGGGTTTTGACCGAGGCGAGGCGGCCGTCTTTTTCCCAGCGGGCGACGGTTTTGGGGTCCACGCGGAAGAGTCGGGCGACCTCTGCGGGGGTGAGCAGGGCCTCGGCGCTCTCGACGAGAGCGGGCAGGGAGGAGGACAACCTTGTTCTCTTTCTGTCTGGGTGGGGGTCGGGGTCGGGGCCGGACCGGGGAAGGTCGTCTGGCCCCGAGCGGGTGGGGCGGGGCCGCCGGCCCCCCTTATGGCGGCGGCCCCGCGGCCCGGCGGTGGTGTTTCACCGGGCGGGGGTGTGGTTCAGCAGCCGAAGACGGCGCGGACGGTGATCGCTCCGCAGGGGGCCTGGGTCCAGTCCCAGTAGGCGCACACGGCCTCGACCAGGCGCAGGCCGTTGCCGCCGACGCGCAGGGGTTCGGGGTCGGGGACGGCGGGGAGTGTGGGGGCGGTTCCGGGTGTGGGGCCGTTGTCGGTGACGTGGAGTTCGAGGTGGCGGCGGGTGCGGTGGATCTCGATGCGCACGGTGCCGCCGGCCAGGCCGGAGGCGGTGTGGCGCAGGGCGTTGGCGGTCAGTTCGGTGACGGTCAGGGCCAGGGGGTCGGTCAGGCCGGGGCGGGAGCGGGTGGCGTGGGCGGCCCACTGGCGGGCGGCCTTGACGTGGCTGGGGTGGGGGCCGATGAGGATGCCCGATGTTGTGGGGGTTCCGCACAGGCGGCGTGGAAGTGCGGGGGGAGGGGCGGTAGGCTGCATTCGTTTCACCTCGTGTCTTAGCGGACAGGTGGGACATTTGTCCCGGAGGTCGTTAGTGGCGACCTTCGGGGCTTTTTTGTGCCCAGGATGGTCGCCCCGCTCGTGGTTAGGGGCGAGCTGTGGTGGGCTCAGGTAGCGACTGGCTGTTTTCTAAGAACAGACTGCTGGCCTGGGTGAATGACGTCTAGCGGGGTGTGGAAACTGGGGTGTGTGTATGCAGGAATTCTGCGAACTGTAGTGATGTGTGTTTAACTGGAGTCATGACTAAGGCTCATAACCCCGTGAGTCAAGCCGCAGTAGATCAGTTTCGGAACGAGTTGAAACGATTGCGGTTAATGGCTGATTTGTCCCAATCGGAACTGGGGAGGCGAACAAGCACGTCAGGAGCCCAGATTGGAGCAATCGAGCGAGGTGAGCGACGACCCGCTCGCACGTTTGCACAGGCTGCTGACAAGGCTCTGGGTGCCTCCGGTTCGCTACACATGCTTTGGCCGGGCGCCCGTTCGTCGTTCCCCCGGTGGATGGCAGAGTTTGCTGAGCTGGAGATGAAGGCCCAGGCCATCTATGAATTTCAGGTACAGGCGCTCCCTGGTCTCACCCAGACGAAAAACTACATGTCAGCACTGCTAGATGCTGCCTGGCCCCCCTTGGGGGTGGCTGAAGCTGATCGGATCAGAAACGGCAGGTTGGAGCGGCAGGCAGTCTTCAAGCGAGAACCCCCTCCGATGTGCGTTTTTATCGTGGAAGAGGTTGCTTTTCGCCGAGACGTCGGCGGCTCAGAGGTGATGAAGGAACAGCTTGATCACCTCTTGCGCCTGGCTAAGGACCCGTTCGTTCAGATCCAGTGCGTTCCGACTGCCCGCGGAGCACACTCGGCCATGGATGGATCGTTCGTTGTTTCGTGCCGGGTTCTTTAGAGGCTCGGAACCAACGCTTCGTCCTGCTCTGACACCGATTCCTGCTGGTAGAAGTTGTCTTCGAGCTCCGCTGGC
>NZ_JBHSUF010000039.1:0-14105 GCF_042660575.1 Nocardiopsis tropica | reverse complement strand
CGGCCTCGCGGGTCTGGGCGACCAGGTCCTGGGCGCGCTGGTAGCCGCTGATGGCGTCCCTGATGCTCGCCGAGGCCAGTTTCCCGAGGCGGATGGCCTCGGCCATCCTGTCCGACGCGGCCTGCGGGGAGGGGTTCCCCGGTTGGTTCGGGACCTCGGTCATGGGGAAGGCGATGATGTCGTGGCCGCCCCGGCCCTTTCCGCGCGAGGAGCTTCCGCCGTCCCCGTCCGTTCCGCGGCCCCTGCCCCCGGTGCCGGTACCGGAGCCGTCCCTGTTGCCCGACCGGCGGTTGTCGCCGCTGCCCCGGTCGCCGCCGTCGGAGCGGTCGCCGCCGCTGCCCTCGGACGAGGTCCGCACCGGGCCTCCGGCCGCCGGGATCCTCTCCAGGAGGTTACGGACGCTCGTGATGCGCCTCCGGGCGCTGGCGGCGATCTTCTCGGCGTCGTCGCGGGCCTCTCGGGCGGTCTCCGCGGCCTCGGCGGCGCGCTCGGAGGCGGCCTCCGCCTTCTGGGCGGCCTCCTGCGCTTCCTGGTGCGCGCGACGGGCGTCGGCGGCGGTACGGTCGGCGGTCCTCACGGTCGCGTCGGCGGTGTCCCTGACCTCCTGGGCGGTCTCCAGCGCCTCCTCGGCCCGCGTGGCGGCGTCGGTGGCCGCCTGCCCGGCGTCGTCCGCCCGGGCGCGCAGGCGGTCGGCCCGCTGGGCCAGTTGCCTCGCGTCCTCTGCGGTCCGGTGGGCCAGCGCGGTCGCCTCGCGGGCGGTCCGCCGGGCTTCCTGGGCCCTGGCCCGCGCGTCCTCCGCGGCCTGGCGCGCCGCGTTCGCCCGCGGGTCCGCGGTCCCCCGGGAGCCGTCGGTCGTGTTCGGCGGGTTCGTCGTTGCCCGGGGGCCGGCGCTGCTCGATCCCTCGCCGCCGGTCGGGTCGGTCGTACCCGGCGCCGTCTGCCCCCCGGGGGAGGGGCGGGAGGCGTTCGCGGCGGCCTGGGCCGCGAGGTCCGCCGCGGTGCGTGCGGAGAGGGCGTGGGCCTCGGCCCGGGCGGCTTCCCCGGCCGCGTCCGCGGCGTCCGTCCGCACCTCGTCGGCCCTGGCCCTGGCCGCGTCCGCCGCCGCACGGGCCTCCCTGGCGGCGTCGGCGGCCCCCTGCGCCGCCGCCCCGGCGTTCCGCGCGTCCCGGACGGCCCGATCCGCGCTGTCCCGGTGGGTCGAGGCCTCGGTGCTGACCCCCTCGGCCCAGGTCCGCAGGGTCTCGGCGTCCGCGGCCATCCGGTCGGCCGCCGCCTTCGCGGCGTCGGCGTCCGTCTGCGCGGCGGCGGCCTCCGTCGCGGTGCTCTCCGCCTCCGCCCGCGCGGTGTCGGCGCGATCGGCGATCCCCTCCAGGTCGGAGATCAGGCTGTCGGCCTGGTCGCGCGCGTCCTGGGCGGCCCGGTCCCCGCCGGCGGCCCGGTCCTGCCCGGACAGGCCGTCCACGGCGGTGCTGAGCGCCTGGTACCGCGGCGGGGTCGCGTTGAGGTCCGTCCCGATCTCGGCGACGGTGTCCTCGTGCCCGTCGGCGGTGTCATGGGCCTCGGTCGCGGCGGTGTCCGCGTTCTCCGCCTCGGAGGTTGCCGTCCCGACCCGCTGGAAGAAGGCGCCGCGATGGGGCTCGGGCGTCGTTCCGGTGGCGTTGTTCCGGGTGGCGGTGATGTCGTTGTCGGCGGCGGTGGCGTTGTCGTGCGCGGTGTCCGCAGCCGTCCGTGCGGCCTGTGCCTGTCGTACCGCCCCCGGCGCGGAGGTGCCGTCGGCTGCGGGCGCGGGGGCGCGTCCTCCGGTCCCGGCGGCGGGTGCTCCGTCGTCGGAGCCCGTGAGGAGGCGGATGCCGTTCCGGAGGTCGGCCGTGCCGCGGTTCAGGGTGGTGGCGAGATCGTTCGCGGCATCGCGTGCGTCACGGGCCTCCTGGACCGCGGTGTCCGCCGCGTCGGAGGCGCGCTGGACCCGCGCGTCCACGGTGCCGGTGTTCTGCTCCCGGCCGTCCTCGGGGTTCCGGAAGCCGTCGGAGTCCGGCGCGGGGGTGTCCGACTCCGGCGCACGGAGGTTCAGCTCCGACAGGAAGCGGTCGGCCAGGCCCTCGCCCGGGCCCGTGGGCTCCGGGGCCGGCGGGGTCACCGTGACGGTCGGCCGGGGTTCCCCGGTGGTCGTGGTGGCGGCACCGGTGTCCCCGGTGGTCGTGGTTGTCGTGTTCCCGGTGTCCCCGGTGGTCGTCTCGTCGGGGGCCGGTGCGCGGGTCGTCCCCTCGCCTCCGTCGCCGCCCACCGTGCGCACGGGGGGAGCGGTCCCGGAGCCCGTCCCCTGCCCGGCCTCCTCCAGGGTGGTGCGCGTGTTGTTCACGGTCTCGATCAGGGCGTCGATCTGATCGTTGAAATCGGACAGCGCCTCCTTGTACTTGCCCTCCTGCGCGTTGTAGGCGTCCTCGGCGCTCCGGTCGCCCGGGGCGGCGGCGTACCCCTCGGCCAGGCCCTCCAGCGGGGCCCGGGTGTCGGCGTACGCGGCCTCCGCCTCGCTGAACTCCTCCCGCGCCCGGTTGAGCCGGTCCATGACGGGGGCCATGTCCTTCGCCTGGTCCGGCGTGAGGAAGCCCATCGCGATCGCGTCGGACTCCGAGTACCAGCCGGCCATCCTCACCGTGACGTCGTCCACGCCCCAGCGGGTGGGCCGTTTGTGGAGCGGGGTCGACGGAAGGCTCGGGTCGTTCGGGTGGAAGGCGGCGGGCGCCTTGAGCTTGCTGCCCGCGCCGAACGCCCAGGTGGCGTCGTACTCGATGAGGTAGACGGGCCCCTGGCGGAGCTTGTCGGACTCCTGGTAGCCCTTGACCGCCTGGTTGGAGCCCGATTCCGCCCCGTGGGACGAGCTGGTGTTCACACCCGGCGCGCCGGTGTAGGTGCCCTCGTGCCCGTCGTAGGGGATGCCCTCCGCCGCGGTGCTCAGCCCGGCGGGGCGGAACTCCCCGCCCCGGCCCCGGCCCCCGCCGTGGGAGTCGCCGGCGCTGTTCGACCGGGGGTGGACGCGGGAGTCGCTGAGCTGGCTGCCCGGCAGCGCGTCCAGGATCTTCGCCCCGCGGCTGCTCGGCACGACCTTGGCGCCCCACTCGGTGCGGCCGATGTCCGTGAACTCCACCCCCTCGGCGTTGTGCGAGGCCGACGGGTACACCGCCTTGACGGCGCTCTCGCTGAGGCTGTGGTCGATCTCGTTGTACACCGGGTCCTGGCCGTAGGCGTCCGCGAGGTAGGCACGCGCCGCGTTCGCCGTGTCGCGGGTGGGCTGCCCGCCCTCGGGGGTGCCGGGGGGCGGCTTCCAGCCGAGGGTCTGCGCGATGACGACGTTGGCCTTGTCGCGCAGCGCCTGCCCGCCGTCCTGCACCATGGCGGGCTTGGTGATGGCGGTGTCGGTGCCCGGCCGGGGGCCCGCGTCACCGGTCCACGCACGCAAAGCGTCGGCCACCGACGCGTAGATCGGGGCCGGGGACCGCTGCGCGGTGTCGCCGTCGGCGGTCCGGTCGTTCCCGGGCGTGTCGGTTCGCGTCCGGTCGCCGGTGGTGTCGCCGCCCTCCGGGGCCGGGGGCGCGTCCCGGCCGGCCGGCGCCGTTCCGGTGGATCCGGTGCCGTCCGTGGACGTGGTGACGGTCGGGGCGGGCGGCGGCGACAGCGTGTCGGCGCCGGTTCCCCGCGTGTCCCCCTCCGCGGCGGTGGTCGTGGCGGGCGCCTCCGGGGGGTCGAAGGTCATGTACGCGAACGGGTACATCGTCTCGACACGCCCGCTGTCCGCGGTGCCCGTGTAGGTCGTACGCGGGGGGTTGCCGTTCTCCCCGCCCTTGGGCTCGCCGAGTTCGAGGGTGAGGGTCAGGGTCGTGTCCGCGCGGACCTTCGCGTACGGGGTGTCCATGTGCAGTTCGACGGTGTGGGCGTCGTCCTGGGACTCCCCGGTGGAACTCCCGTCGCGCGCGGACGAGGACACCGCTCCGGCGGGGGAGGCGAACAGCGGGCGGTGGTCCGGCTGCCCGTCCGACCCCTGGTCGTCCTGGGCGTAGGGGAGGGGCTGCAGGAGCACGCCGTCCGCGCCCACCGTCGTTCCGGTCCCCCGGTTCTGGGCGTGCGCGTCGGTCGCCTTCCACGTGTGCGACTCGATGTAGTAGCCGGACTGGCCGACGTACGAGACGTCGGTGCGTTCCGGGTCCCTGGTCAGGTTCACGTAGACCCTGCCCGGGGAGGCCGAGCGCATGGGTCGCGGCCCCGAGTCCGGCCCGGGCTCCGGCCCCAGCGCGCGGACCTTGACCGGCACAGGGACGGTGGAGTCCGGGTTCTGGCCCAGGTGCGTGGTCAGTTTCTGCAGAAGGAGCTCCCGGCCGCCGGCCGTCAGCTCCAGCCCGTTCGAGGCGAGGTCGTTCACCAGGTTCTGGAGGGCGGCCCCGGGGTCGGCGGGCTGGACCTGCCTGCCGCTGCCCTCGAACCCGGGGCGCACCTGTGCGTTGTCGGGCTTCTTCGGGTTGGGCTGCGGACTCAGGTCCACCCTGTCGCCGTCGCGGGTCGCCTTGTCCATGACCAGGTCGGCCTGCTGCGCGTCGCGGGAGTGCACGTAGCCCGAGAGCAGGTCCTTGACGGGAACGGTCCACCCGTGGAACCGGGTGTTCCAGCTCAGGGGAGGCCCGATGCTCCAGTTCTTCGCGAACTCGATCGCCTGGGTGAGGTGGCCGGAGGCGCGGAAGGCGTACGCCTTGGTGATGTTCGGGATGAACAGCACGGACGACGTGAACGCGGTCGCCTGGGTGTTCGACGTGCCGCGCGAGAAGAACGTGCGGGCGATGGAGGGGCCGACCAGCGGGATCGGTCGGACGGCCTCGGTGGGCAGGGAGTCGTCGGTGGGGTGCGGGTTCGGGTTGCGGCCCCCGCTTCCCCCGAACTTGAGGCCGACGCTGCCGGTCAGGGAGGAGTTGGTGGACACGGACACCTCGGTGCCGCCGTTCCACCGCATCTGGGCGTCGACGGGGCGGAAGTCGGTGACGGTGTCGATCTCGACCTTGGTGGCGACGGTGGCGCGGACGTCGTGCGGTGACCGGAAACCGCCGCTCATCTCCTGGCGGATACGGGAGCCCGACGGCGTGGTGGCGCTCTTGCTCGTGGCGAGTTCCTCCGCCGACAGGTGGTTCTCGAACTGTCGGCCGCCTCCGGACGACTGGGAGAGGAAGGAGTCGAGCTTGAGCCGGAATCCGTCGTAGAGGCCGCCGCGGGGCTCGGAGAAGGTCCGGAACGTCTCCTCCAGCAGCCCGCGCATGCCCCGGCTGCCGGTGTCGAAGTGGGTGTTGACGCGCTCGAAGGTGCCGCCGATGCCGCGGATCGCCTGGGCGCGGGTCTGGTTCAGGGTCGGCGGTCCCTGCTGGGGCCCGCTGTCAGGGGCGCCGTCCCCGTTCCGGTCGCCGCCCGCCGGAACGGTCTGCGGCGTCGTGCCGGAGGTGGTGTCCGCGGTGGTGCCGGGGGGAGGCGGCGGGGAGAGGACGACGGCCTGGTTGTCGTTGGTTCCCGCGGTGGTGCCGGGGGAAGGCGGCGGGGAGAGGGCCACCGCCCGGTTGCCGTCGGCGACGGTGGTCGTCACGGTGCCCGCGGGGGGCGCGGTGGTGTTCGGGGGAGGGGTGACGACCTGGGCGCTCTCGCCGAACAGACGTCCCCAGGTGTGGACGGCCCCGTCCCGGATGACGGTCCAGCGGCCGCCCCGGTCACCGCCCGGCGTACCGCCGGGGGCGGTCTGCGGGACGAAGTTCCGGCGGATCATGTCCCGTGCCTGCTCGGGCGTGAGCGGCTGCCGGCCGCCGGTCGTGTCGGGCTCCGTGTCCCCGGAGGTGTCCGTCCGTGTGGAGTCCTCACCTCGGGTGTCCGCGGCGGTCGCGGGGGTGTTCCGCGTCTCCTGACCGTCGGAGGAGGTGGCGGTGTCGCCGTCGCGGGTCGTGCCCGCCGGGTCGGACACGGTGGCCGGGGAGTCCGTGGCCATCGGGGGCATCTTGGGCGTGAGGAGGACGGTCTCGGCGTCCATCCCCTTCCCCAGGAGCGGGATGCCGTGTTCGCGCTGGGGCCGGTCGTCGCGCGCCATGCCGATGTCGTCGTGCTCGAACAGCCGCGCGGTGAAGCGGGTGCGGGACGTCCACACGTCGGAGTCCCCGCTGAACAGGACCGTCTCCTCGGAACTGTGGGAGAGACCCTGGCTGGAGCCCTTGCCCGTGCTCAGGGAGGTGTTCAGCGAACCCGAGGGGTTTCCCAGGACCCTGGGGACGCCGCGCGCGTCGGCGCCTTCGTCGGTGCGCACGCTCGCGCCCACGTTGAGGCCGAGCGAGTGGTTGACGCTCGACCCCTTCGTGGTCGTGATGCCGGCCGAGCCCGCGAACCGGGCGCCGCCGCTGGAGGTCGTGTCGAACTGGTGCACCAGGCGGTCGAAGTCGCCGTAGACGCGCACGGTCACGGCGTCGGGACGGGACCCCTTGTCCCGCCGGAGCATCGTCGGGTCGATCACGGCGGATTCCTTGAGACGCACCGGGATGCCGTTGCCGGGCAGGTCGGACGCGCCGCTCTTGAGGCCGGACTCGGAGAGCGCCTTGATGACCTTGAGCGTGTTGTCCCGGGCCACGTCCACGTTGCGGCGCAGGCCCCAGCGCTCGCGGAAGCTGCGGAGCGGTCCTTCCGGGTCCATGCGGCTGGGACGGACGGCGTAGTCCTTGTCGGTCCGCGCCAGGTCCGGGATGACCATGCCGGGGTGCTTCTCGGCGATGCCCTTGAGCACGTTGTACGCCAGGTCGTCGTAGAACGGGCGCTGCGGTGAGGGGGGCGCCTGCGTGTCACCGTCGGCGTCGTCGTTCCCGGTGGTGTCCGTCGTGTTCGTGGCGTCGGTGTTGCCTGTTGTTCCCGTCGTCGCGGTGTCGTCCGCCGGAGGGGCCGGGGGAGCGTGGCCGAACCCGCGTACGGTGGCCCCGCTCAGGTCCGTGGGGTGGTCCACCGCGAGGTTCGGGAACGGGGGCCGGGGCGGCGCGGCCGGTCCGTCGGTCGAGGTCGGGGCCTTGGACGGTTCGCCGTTGAGCAGGCGGGCGTCCTCGACCGTGAGCATCTCGACGGTGTCGGCCTCGAAGCGGTGCGGCTGCGACTCGCCCTGGATGTGGACGTAGAAGTCGCGCTTGACGTCGTAGGCCGCGTGGCCGGCGGGGGCGTGCACGACGTGGCTGCTGGTCCCCGAGGTGCTCAGGGTGGTCCCGGTGCTCTTCTCGAACGTGGCCGAGTACTCCACGAAGGGCACGTCGAGCCGGATGCTCCTGCCGTTGGGCAGGTCGATCCAGATGCCGAAGCCGCCGCCGATCGAGCCGGAGGCCACGGTGGAGTGCTTCACGCCGGAGGAGTCGCTCTTGACCGCGGTGTTGCTGTGCACGAAGTCGGCCAGGCCGGGGGCGAAGTCCTTGCGGTTGTACTCGGTCGAGACCGACCACATCTGCATGATGCGCGGACGGCTGCCGGGGATCTCGATCCGGATGTGCGCGGAACTGTTGACCATCTGCGGCAGGTACTGCTGCACCCGGTCGTTGTCGAAGGTGGACTCGATGGCCTCGCGGTACTGGTTGTCACGCCGTTCCTGTCGGGAGGGGGCGCGGCCGCCGCCCCGTCCGCCCTGGGGAGGGGTCCCCAGGAAGTGGTCGGCGAGCCAGGTGCCGAGGGTGCCCTTCCCCGGACGGCCGCCGCCGTCCGTCGTGGTGCTGTCGTCGCGGTCGCCGTCGCCGCCGCGGTCGGTCCCGCCGCTGGTGCCCGCGGTGTCCCCGTCGGTTCCGTCACCGGATGCCGGGGGAACCGGGGAGAAGCGGGTGATCTCCAGCGGGTGGCCGGTGCCGATGAGCGGCCGGTTCACCGGTGGACGGTTCCCGTTCGCGTCCGCCGGTCCGTTGTCGGGCACGATGTGCCGGGGTGCGTCGGAGGGGACCACCTCCCCGGGCAGGTTCATGGTCAGCCCGTTGTACGCGGTCCCCTCCTGGACGCGCGGGGCGGTGAGGCCGGGGCCGGTGACGGAGGCCTTCATGTGCAGGTCGCCGACGTAGAGGTTCGGGGCGCCGAGCAGTTCGATCCCGCTGGCGGCGTTGGCGCTGGTCGAGGCCGACCCGGAGGTGCCCCGGACCTTCATGCCGCCGCGCCCGCCGATGGCCGCGATCGGCCCGATGTCGTTGCCGCCTGCGCTCGCTACGTACAGGGGGCTCATCGTGAACTTGGTGCCGACGGTCTTGCCCGCGCCGCGTGACCCGCCGTCGCTGGAGTCCACCCCGGGGCCGGCGTCGTGGAGCCTCAGGAACCTGGAGTCCCCGCCACCGCTCAGGTTCTCGGTGCCGACGTGGTAGAACTCGCCGTCCTCGGGGCGCAGGTCGATGTCGGCGCTCCACGTCTGCCCGTCGTGGGTGGTGCTGACGGTGTGCCCGCCCTCGCGCAGGAAGGGGCGGGGCCCCTCCCTGGTGAGGATGTCGACCACACCGTTCACGATCCCCTGCCGTGCGGGGGCGGGCATGCCCGGGGTACCGGTCAGGACGTCGTGGACGAACCCGGGCAGGTGCTCGGTGAAGAGCATGTGCGGTCCGAGGAGGGTGGACGTGGTCAGATAGCCCAGGTCGTAGCTCTGGCCGCTGCGGTCCGGAACGAAGTCGCCGCCGTAGGTGAGGGGCGGAGGCGGGCCTTCCTGGGTGCTCCGGTTCGGGTCCCTGTCGTTCTCGGTCCCGGTGGTACCGCGGTCGTCGGGCGGGCCGTCGTCGCGTGTGAGGGGGGAGTCGGTGTTGAGGGTGCCGAGGGGGACGTCCCTGCTGGTTCCGCCGAGGGGGACGGGTCCGGGGTCGCGGCTCGGGCCGCCGGTGGTCTCCGGGACGGCCATGACGGTGGTCGGGCCGTCGGGGCGCAGCAGGTCGGCCTGCATCTGGGCGAGGTGGTCGTAGGCGCGGTAGGCGTCGTTGGCCTGGCGCTGGGCCTGGAAGGCCTGGGTGCGCAGGTCGGCGGCGTCGGGGCGGCCCTGGCTCTCGGCCTCGCGGGTCTGGGCGACCAGGTCCTGGGCGCGCTGGTAGCCGCTGATCGCGTCCTTGAGACTGGCCGAGGCCAGCTCTCCGAGGCGGATGGCCTCTGCCATCCTGTCCGCCGCGGCCTGCGGAGAGGGGTTCCCCGGCCGGCCTGTGCTCTCGGTCATGGGGAAGGCCACGATGTCGTGGCCGCCCCGGCCCTTTCCGGGCGGAGGAGGCGGCTGCGACTCCTGCCCCGACCGGTCAGAGCCCGGCAGGTCGTTCCGCACCGGCGCCGGTTCCCCCGACCGATGGTTGACCGGCGTCCCGGACACCGGAGCACCAGCGACATCCGGATCCGGAGTCCGCGCGGCACCGGTCACCGACCGATCCCCACCAGGACCCGCGGACGACACAGCAGGCGAGCTCACGGAGGCGTCATCAGCGTCATCGGGCGGGGCGAACCGCACCGACCGCCCCGCCCCCACCGGAACCACCCGCCTACCAGAAGCCCGGGCGAGGACATCGTCGGGAACGGGGACGTCGGAGCCACGCAGAACGCGCAGCACATCGGCCAGCGCCCCCTGCTTCCGCCACGCCTTGAGCTGGTTGTACACCTCCGTCGCGGACACCGGGACCTGTCGGCCGTCCGGAACGGTGACGGTGAGGTCCCGCGCCGGTGAGCGGTGCACCATCTGGTCGAACCCGACACCGAACACATCCAGGGCCACACGCTCCAGCCCCGCCCGATCCAGGCCCGGGTCTGCGGAGACCGGTTGCAGCCCGGAGAGCAAGTGGTGGGCGACATCTCGCAGCGCTTTGTCGGGCAGGGCTCCGATCCACTCGCCGCCCGTCACCTCCAGGCCGTTGTCGGCGAGCACGCCGAGCGCTTCGACCAGCTCGCCGTTGGAACGCCACTGGTCGATCTGCGTTCGCACGTCCCCGGCGGTGATGGGAGGACGTCCCTGAACGGCGGGAATGTCGTCGATCGACCCGCGGCCCGCGGCGTGGTCGCGCCCAGCGGCGAAGACGGCCAGCGTGTCGACGTAGGCCGGCTCATCGGACTTGGCCAGCACGTCCTGGAGCTCGCCCCGAACGTGGTCGGGCAGCGCATCGGTCATGGCGGAGGCGGGCACGCGCACCCCGCTCCGGTCGACGAGATCCAGCGCCCGCGCCAGCCGACCGTCGGCCCGCCAGCGGTCGACCTGGGCGTCGAAGGCGGCACGGGCTCGGGCCGCGCGGGTGTCAGCGCCGGAGTCGGCGTCCCGCGCCGCGGCGTCCTCGGGAGAGATGAGCTGGTCCGAGATCCGCTCACCGTCCCACCCCCGGATCAGTTGGTCCGTGGCCAGGGCGAACCGGTCGAAGACGGCGGCCCGCCGCGGGTCGGACGCGTCCAGAGCGGGCGCGAGGATCTGGATGATGTCCGACTGCACCTCGTCGGACAGTTCGGCGGCCCGTGGCGGCGGCGTGTAGTCGGACGTGCCGTGCTCCACGACCGAGGCGATCGTGTCGAGGTACCCGCTCAGGACAACGGGGTCGCGGCGTGCGTACAACCGCCCGTCGGCACCGCGCTTCGTCCATGCGTTGCCCATGAGGCCGTAGCCGTGGTCATCGTCGCTGGGACGCACCGCATCGGCGTCCCTGCTCCCCCGGAAAACCGTTCCCGGCTGGAAGTACTCATCGAGCAGCCCCAGCAGGTGCGCGGTCTCATGGACACCCGATTCCACCGGGAACGTCTCGTTCCAGCTATGGGTGCCCATGATTCTGTCCCCCGGCCGGGCGTGCAGGTCGATCTCATGATGGACCTGGGCAGCGGGGGTGGAGTCGTCTGCCAAGAGGAGGCGGACGTGCAGCTGGTCCCCGCTCCCGGGCGGGGGCGGCTCGGCACCCGATGCGGAATCGGCCACCTTCATGTCGTCCGGGTCCGGGACGCTCTCCTTCCCGAAGAGGGTGTTGAACAGGTCGGCACCGAGTTTGTGCATCCGGGTGCCGTCCGCACCCACCACGGTCCCGTCCCCGCGGACCCGGAATTGCCGGTTCCACATGGCGTCCAGCTTGGCCTCGTACGCGCGCACGTACGCCTCGTACCGCTCTGGCGTCAGAGTGTCCTCGTCGCGGCGGATCCGAGGGCGGAAGGTGAGCTCCAGGACATGGGTCGGGCCCCCCTCCGTGCGGTGTTCCTCCGGAATCGGGATTCGCGCCCACTCGAACCTGCGGGTGGCCCACAGGGGGTCCATCTCCGCCTTGACGAACCGCTCCGGGTCGCCGGGCCGGGCGTCGGGGTTTTCCAGCACCGTCGCCGGGTCGACCGGGTCCCCGTTGGCGTCGAGGTCGACGGGGTTGCCGTCATCGTCGAGGCCCACCGGGTCACCGTCGGGGCCGAGGTCCAGCGGCCGGGCCGCGCGGGAGTCGGCCATGGGTTCGGCGAAGTCGGCGTCCACGGATTCGCCCACCTGGTGGACCGGCGCCGCCGCCCGCGCGGCCTCCCACGCAGACGGGTCCGCCAGGCCGGTGTGCACCCGCGCGGGTTCAGCACTCTGAGGGTCGGACCAGCGGCGTGCCGGACGCGGCTCCACCATCGTCTCGATCCGCTCCAGCGTCCGCCGCGCCACATACGGGCGGTCCTCACCCCGCGCCGGATCCCCGTCCAGCATCCCCAACCGACGCAGTACCTCACCAACGCCCCGGCCGTCACCATCCGCCCCCAGATCCGGCGGCACACCATCAGCCGCAGGCGGCACCGGAGACCAGACCAGCGTGGCGTGCGCCCCCTCAGAACTGGGGCTCACCAGATCGAAGCTCACCTTCAGCTGCTGTCCACCGCGCGGCAACACGAACTTGTCGTTGAACACCGCCTCGACATGCCGCTTCAACGCCATCGACGCATAGACCTGAGCCCGCATGTCCACACCCTGTTGAAGAAGAGCACGGATCCGCAGCTTCACATCACGAACCGAGGACGGATCCCCCTCACCCGCACCATCGATCTTCCTCGTCGTGGACTCGAAGAAGAGATTGTCGATCCGCACCTCAGCACGCATCGGACCATGGTTGGTGTTCACCTCCACCGTCAACGGCGGCGCACCCTCCGGCAGCTTCAGGTTCTGCGCGAAAAGGCTCGAGACCTTGCGCACCTGCGGCTGCGACTCCTGACCCCACCGGTCAGAGCCCGGCAGGTCGTTCCGCACCGGCGCCGGTTCCCCCGACCGATGGTTGACCGGCGTCCCGGACACCGGAGCACCAGCGACATCCGGATCCGGAGTCCGCGCGGCACCGGTCACCGACCGATCCCCACCAGGACCGGTGGACGACACGGCAGGCGAGCTCACGGAGGCGTCATCAGCGTCATCGGGCGGGGCGAACCGCACCGACCGCCCCGCCCCCACCTGCTGCACATCCCGCCCACCAGAACCACTGCCCTCTTGAGGAACCGGAGATCCGGACGGAGAGAGACCGAAGGTCTCACCGTTATCCGCGGGACGGTCCGGGTCGCGCTGGGTGTCGGGCCTGTTCGAGTCAGGGGTGACCTCAGAGGTTCCTTCGCCGCTCCGCTCTTGGCCGTCCCCTTCGGTGGTGGAGTCCCCCTCGTGCGCGGATTCGGTGTCGTCGTCCGTGCGTTTGCCGTCCTCGCTGTCCTCGAGGCCGGATCGGTCGTTGTTCTCGTCCCCTGACCGATCCCCGTCGCCTCGGCCCTCTCCGCCTCCGGAGCGGTTCCCGTCGTCACCGGGCTGGTCTTTGTCGCGGTCCTGGGATCGGTCGTCGTTCCCGGAGGAACCCTCATCGCGCTCGTCGGACTGTTCGCCGTCGCGTTCGGAGGGGTTGTGTCCGGTGTCCTCGGTGTCGTGTTGGCCGTCGCTGTTGCTGTCTTCGGCAGCGGGAGGCGGGGACTGTGGGGTGTCGCTCGATGAGGTCTGCTGTTCGGGGGCGGGTGCGTTGTCGGGGTTCGTTCGCTGTGAGTCCGTCGGGCTGTTCGGTTTGTCCAGGTCGGTGGTGTTGCCGGTGGTCGCGGACTCCGGAGCGGGCGGTGCGCTTTCGGTCGAGGTGCGCACAACGTCGCCGTCGCGGGTCGAGCGTTGTGCGGACGGGTCCGTGGTGCGGGTGTCGCCACCGGTGCGTTGGGGCGAGCGTTCACCGCTGTTGCGGTCGGTGGGCGCGGAGCGCTGGCCGGTGTCGGAAGCAGGGTTCTGCGGACCGGGGGCGGGGGGCTGTTGGCCCGCGGGCGTCGGGGCCGCCTGGTTGATCGGCGCAGCCACGACCGGCGCAGGGGTGTGCTGTTCCTGGCCGCTCCGCTCCTGGGGCGTGGTGCGGTCCCCGTGTTCGGTACCGGGGTTCTGCGCCTGCGGTTCCGGTGTGGTCTGTTCGGCTGCGGGGGGCTGGGCTGCCATGGGGTTGTCGGGGACGATGGCGTTGAGGAAGTTGACGGTCAGGGGGCCGTCGTTGTTCATGCCGGGGTGGAAGAGGTCGTTGCCCAGGCCGGGGTGTTTGGTCTCGGTGGTGGCGTAGGGGTCCTTGGTGTCCTCGGGGTTCTTGAGGGGGTCGGGGTAGGGGGTGCGCACGTCCTCGTCCTGGTGGACGCGGACGGTGTCGTCGTTGGGCTGGTCGCGGTCGTCGGGGTCGCCGAGGTCGGAGCCACCGAACTCGGAGTCGCTGTCGGAGTCGGTGTCGCTGACCAGGTCGGGGACGTCGTCGATGTCGGACAGGTCGTCGCGGTCGTACCGGGAGGAGTCGTCGACCGGCGGGGCCAGGAGGGGGCCCTCGCCGCGGCCGTCCTGCTCCGGGGACCCCTGGCCGCCGCGGTCGCGGTCGGGGCCGGGGGCGTGGTCGCCGCCCCGACCGGGGTCCTCGCCGCCGCCCGTCCACGGGCCGGGGGCCTGGGGGCCGGTGGGGTTGCCGTTGCGGGTGTCGGCGGCGTTGCTCTCGGTCTGGGACGGTGCAGGCTCGGACAGGTCGGGTCTGTCTTTGTCGCTGAACAGGTCGAGGCCGTGCAGGATGCCGTCGGTGGCGCCTTGTTGGATGCCGGCCTGGGTGGCGCCGGCGGTGGCGGAGTAGCCCGAGGCCTCCCAGCCGCGTCCGTCGGCCAGGCTGCCC
>NZ_JBHSUF010000038.1:0-15870 GCF_042660575.1 Nocardiopsis tropica | reverse complement strand
CGCGCGTGCGGGGGGCCGGGCGGCGGACCCCGCGTGTGCCCCGCCCGGCCCCCCGCACGCGCGGCCCGGCGGCCCGGCCGCACGGTGGGTCCCCCTCCCCCGCGGCGTCCGCCCCGTCGGGGGCAGAGGCCAGCAGGTCCCGGGCGGCCCGGTGGAAGCGGGGGATCTCGGCGAGCATCCGCAGGTAGGCGGGGCTGCGGCGGGAGCGGTTGGGCAGCATGGCGCGCAGTCCGCGCGCGCCCGCGTACTCCAGGCCGCAGCCGTCGCAGCTGACCGACATGCTCATCTCGGTGGGCTGCGTGCGCACGCCGAGTTCGTCGAACAGGCGCAGCAGACGGGGGTAGGTCCGGCGGTTGTGCACGATGAAGCCGCTGTCGATCCGGAGCTCCCCGCCGCCCGCGTCGGCCACCCGGTGGGTGTGGGCGTGCCCGCCCAGGCGGTCGTCGGCCTCCAGCAGGGTGACGTCGTCGTCCCGGTTCAGGATGTGCGCCGCCGTCAGTCCGGAGACCCCCGACCCGATGACGGCGACGCGGCGCCGCCGGAGGGTGTGCTGCCCTGTGCCCATGCGTCCTCACTCACGTGTGCGATGTGGTGTGGGTGATTCGGCGCGGACGGGACCGCGGATTGGTCCGGATGGCGATGAAATGGGGTCGGGGCGTGGCCGGGGGGCGACAGGCCCGGCACGGGCACGGCCGGCGGCGAGGAGCGTGCGACCGGGCCGCGCGTGCGGCACGGGCTCGGTCGGGGCGGGGGCGTGTGCCCGGACGGGGCCCGGCCGGACCGCTGCCGCGCGGGGCGGGCCGCGCCGGCCGCCCCCTGTGGGAAGCCCGCGGGGCGCGCACCGGGGGACGCGGGGCCGGTCCCCGGCGTGGCACCGGCCGGTCGGGCCCCGTGAAACAGGACACCTCCGAGCGGGGGTTCCCGCGCCGACCGGCGGGGACGGAACCGGTGCGCGGGCGGCCCGCATCCCCGGTCACCACGGCGTCCTCCCGACCGCGGGGACCCCGGGTCCGGCCCCGCGCGGCCCCTCCCCGCGGTCGGACGCCGGGCGCGCCCTTATGGACATCTCACCCCTCGCACACCACTCTGGGGCCATGAGGCTTCTGAGGCGTCTACAGACGACGGACAAGAGGATCTACGACCGGGTGACCGGGATGGGGATACCGCTCCTGGACCCGTACACGCCCAAGTTCGTCCAGGCCACCGACAACATGGCCCCCTGGTTCGTGATATCGGCGACCCTGGCGGTCAGCGGCGGGCCGCGCCTGCGGCGCACGGCGCTGCGGGCGATCATCGCCGCAGGGACCGCCAACGGGGTCTCCGCCGTGGTCAAGCAGCTCACCAGGAGGGTCCGACCGGACAACTCCGCGGTGCCGGCGGCGCGCGCGCCCTACAAGCACTACGGCAGCTCGTCGTTCCCCTCCGGGCACACCGCGGCCGCGGTCGCGTTCGCGGGCGGGATCATGGCGGACGCGCCCCGGCCCCTGTCGGCGCTGGCCGCGCTCCTCGCGAGCGGGGTGGCGTTCTCCCGCGTGCACAGCGGCGTCCACTACCCGGGGGATGTCCTGGGCGGGATAGCCATCGGCACAGGCGCGGCGATGCTGGCGCGCAAGATGCTCCCGGCCCGGCCCGAACTGGTCTTCGGCGCCCACGCGGTGGCCGACGGCGTGGCGGACGTGGACTCCGAGGGCTCCGGGACGACCGTGGTGGTCAACCCGCGCTCCGCCACGGGCGCGGTGCCGGGACTGAGCAGCGCCGACGTCACCAGCCGGGTCGCCCGGGCCCTGCCCAAGGCGCGGATCATCCCGATGTCGGCGGACGACGACGTCTCCGGCGTCCTGGACGAGGCCGCGCGGACCTCGGACGTCCTGGCGATCGCGGGGGGCGACGGCACGGTCAACGCCGCGGCCAAGGCGGCGCTCGACCACGGGCGCCCGCTGCTGGTGCTCCCGACCGGCACCCTCAACAACTTCGCCCGCACGCTGGGGCTGACGTCGGTCGACATCGCGTTGCGTGCCTTCTCCGACGGGCGGCTGGCCCGGGTGGACGTGGGCGAGGTGGACGGGAGGATCTTCCTCAACACCGCGTCGTTCGGCTCCTACCCGCGCATGGTGGAACGGCGGGACGCGTGGGCAGGCCGGATCGGCAAGTGGCCCGCGTTCGCGCTGGCCCTGTGGCAGGACCTGTGGGAGGTGAACCCGACCCCGGCGCTCGTGGACGGGCGCCCGACCCTGGTGTGGTGGGCGTTCGTGGGCAACGGGCGCTACCGCACGCACGCCCGGGTGCCCGCCCTGCGCGAGCGGCTCGACGACGGGTGCCTGGACGTGCGGGTGCTCAGCGCGCGGGAGCCGTTCCCCCGTCTGCGCGCCCTCGCGGACGTCCTCCTCGGAGAGATCACGCAGCGCGACGGCTACGTGGAGCGTCTGACCACCGGGCTCACCCTGTCGATCCCCTCCGAGCCGAGGCTGCTCGCCGTGGACGGCGAGGTGCTGGAGGGCTCGGAGAACGTCCGTTTCACCAAGCGGCCGGTGGCGCTGCGGGTGTTCGTGCCCGCCATGGGCTCGGGGGCCTGACCGGGTCCCGCCCCGGGGGCGGCCCCGTCAGCGGCGACGGCGGGAGCCGCACCGGTCTGCGTCGGAGTCGCAGTCCAGGAGCAGGCTCAGCCCTGCGCCCAGGAGCCAGGAGTCCTTGGCCAGGGGGAGCCCGTCCTGCGTGGGACGCAGGCTCTGGGGACGGCGCATGCCCGGGGTGCGCAGGTACAGGCCGAGGAGGGACGCCCCGAACGCCGTGAGGCCGGCGCCCGCGAGGCGGCTGGGCACGACCGGGAGGAGCAGGGCGGTGCCCAGGGCGATCTCCCCGGCGGACAGCAGCCGCACGAACGTGGTGGGGTCGACCTTGCTCAGGAAGGGGTAGGTCCCGACCGCCATGCCGTGCATGCCCTCGGCCGCCTCCCCCTCGACGCCGCGCTTGTCCAGCCCGGAGTTGAGGATGAACGCCCCCGTGATGATCCGCAGGGGCAGGTCGCGTGTCTTGAAGGGCAGCTGCATGGTCTCTCCGTGCCTGGTGGGATGAGTTACCTTCAGTCACGAAAATGCTACCCATCGCCGGACGCGGTGGCGGGGACGACCCGCCGGGGCGCGGGACCCGCGCCTGTCGGCCCGGCGGGCCCCGCCGGGCCGGGGTGTCCGCGCGATCGGCCCCGTGCCGCCGCCCCGACGGGCCCCGGGAAAGGGGCGCGCACGGGCCCGGACCGCGTGCCCACGGACCCCGGGCTCCCCGGGGGCCACGGCCTCGCACGGTGACCGGGCCGGGGCGCCGCCCCCGACGTCGTAGGGGCGCACACCCGGGGACCCCGGGTCAGGAGTTCTCCCGGGGACGCCAGGTTCTTCCGCGTCCCGCCTTCTTGGGCTTGCGGAGCAGGGGCCGGGACGACTTGCCCTCGTCCGGCTCCCCGCCCTCGGCGTCCGTCGCCGGGTTCTCGGCGCCGGCTCCGGCACGGGCGGTGGCGTTCTTGCGCTCCGCCCTCTTCAGCCTCTCCAGGCGCTCCGCCCTGCTGGTGACGGCGTCGGCACGGGCCGCCCCGGACTTCGCCGCGCGCTGGGCGCGGGCGAGCGCCCGTTCGGGACGCGCGGACTGCTCGGGGGCGGCGGGCGGCTCGGACCGCCCGACCTGGGCGGTCGGGGCAGCAGGGGCGGCCGGGGTGGGCGCGCCCCCGTCCGGCCTCGGGCGGCGGGACCGGACGGCGCGTTTGGCGGCCTTGCGGAGGGGGGCGGGTTCCTCCTCGGGGGCCTGCTCCTGCTGGGGAGGCGCCGTGTGCTTCTTCTGGGCGGGGCGCTCCGCACGGGCCGGGGAGGCGACCACCGACGGGACCGTGCCCGTGCTCGGACGCCCGGGAGCGGGCCGCGCGGCGACGGGCTCCTCCGAGGGGGCGGACCGCGCGGGCGCACCCCCCTGCGGTGCGGCGGACTCGGGGACGGTCTCCTCGGCCGCACGCTCCCGGGATGCGCCGCCCCCGGACGGGGACAGCTCGGAGGCGTACTGCCCGGCGGAGGGCCGTCGGCTTTCGGCCGCCACGGGAGCGGGCTCCTCCGTGGTGGACGCCTCCGGGGCGGGCTCCTCCGGCGCACGCTGCGCGGACACCGGTTCCCCGGGGGCGGCCTCCCGCCGAGCGGGTTCGGAGGTGACGGGCCCGGCGGCCGGGGACGGTTCCGCCACGGCCTCCGGGGACACCGGAGTCTCCGGGACCGCCTGCGCGGAAGCGGACGGCTCGGGGGCAGCCTCCTCCTCGGCGGCCGGGGACGTGACATCCGTCCGTGCGACGTCCGTCCGTGCGACGTCCGTCCGTGCGGCGTCCACGCGCTCGGACGAGGTCGGCTCCGGAACGGTCGGCTCGGACGCGGCCTTACGGGCTTCCGGCTCCTCGGACACCGGCGCCACGGCGGCGGACGGCTCGGGGACCGCCTCCGCGGGAGCGGAGAACTCGGACGGAACCGGTCGCGCCGCGGTCTCCTCGGCGGCGGAACGATCCGACCGGGCGCCCGACTGCTCGGCGTCCGCCGACACGGCCCCGGGCCGCGCCTCGTCCGTCAACGCGGTCTCGGACCACGCGGCGGCGGACGGCTCGGACACGGACGGGACGGCGTCGGCCTGCTCGGTCTCGGTCCGTGCGGTGTCGGCCTTCCTGGCCGCGCGCGTCTCGCTCTCCCAGAAGTCGGTGTTCCAGACGTCGACGTCCCAGAACCCCTCCTCCGCGACGTCGGCCTCCTTGGCCCTCCTGGTCTTCGCGGCCTTAGCGGCCTTCGTGGCCTTTCCAGCCTTGCGGTCCGCCTTCTCACTCACGGGCGCCCCGGTCGGCTCCGTCGTGCCAACCGCCTCGAACGTCTCGGTCGCCTCGGTCAGCTCGACCGCCTGGGTCGTCTCGACCGTCTCGACCGTCTCGGCGGACTCGGCCACCTCAACCGTCCCGGTCACCTCAGCCGTCTCGGCGGACTCGGCCGACGCGGAGACAGCCTGCTCCCCCAAAGCACCGAGGAACGGCTCCGCGAAGGCACCGGCCTCCTCCACCGTCTCCACCGTCTCCGCCGGGGCGGCCTCCTGGCTCTGCACCCGGTCCTCGGCCTCCTCCACGGCGGGCGAGGAGTGGCGGTAGGCGCGGACGGCGTCCATGACCTCCTCGGCGGTCGCACCGGGCCAGGAGCAGTGGAAGACCGGGTTGAGCGGCGGACTGGTCTCGGTGATGAGGCCGTCCTCCTCGATGACGCAGCTGCCGCCGAGCGGCCAGCGGCCCAGGATCACGGCCGTGATGCCCTGGTGCTGGCCGTGCAGCAGCAGGCCCGACAGCGCGGTCTCGTGCTCGGAACCGGGCGCGGTCACCAGGGCCAGGGGGCTGTCCGGCCGCGGTTCCCGGTCCTCGGCGATCCGGTGCAGCTCGTGCTGGAGGACGGTCAGGGCCTCCTCCATCGTGCCGACCATCCGCACGGGCTCGCAGGGGTGCGCGCGCAGCAGGTCGCGGCCCCGCTCGCCCACCAGCCGGGCGGCGTCGTCCTCGGTGAGCAGCACGCGCACGGAGTTGTGGTCGAGGCGGTCGAGCGCGTTGACGATGAGGCGCCGGGCGGCCCCGGCGGCGCCCGGACCGGTGATCCCGAGACCGGGCACGTGGTCGAGTTCCACCGTCACGCGCTCGTCGATGTCCTCCCCGGGGGTGGGCCGGGGAGGGCCGGCGGTCAGGGCCAGTCGGCGGGACGCCCTCGGCAGGCGGGGCAGGCTCAGGTTCACGCTGGGCATACGGACGCCGCGCTTGCCCAGCAGGTATCCCCCGGCCAGGCCGGCGAACGCCACGGCTCCGGTGACGGCGCCGTCGGGGATCTCCACGACCAGCACCTCGCGGCCGTCCTCGGCGGCGGCCTCGGCAGCGGCGGCGGCCGCCGCCTCCACCGGGTCGTCCTCCTCGGCGGCGTCAGCGGCTTCCCCTGCCCCGGCAGCGGCGGCAGGCTCCTCGGCCTCGGCCGCCGCCATCACACGGGACTGGAGGGAGGTCGGCTGCGGGACGACGGTGTAGGTGACCTCGGCCCTGCGCTGGGCGGCGGCGCCGCCCTCGCGTGGCTGCTCGGAGCCGACGCCGTCCACCGTCATCTCCGGGGCGTCCTCGCCCAGGGCCTCGTCGAGGTGGTCGGCGACCGCCTGGGCCCGGCGCTCGGACAGCTCCTGGTTCGCCTGGACTGTCCCGGTGGGATCGGTGTGACCCGTGATGCGCACGGGCGTCTCGGTGTCGCCGTAGGAGTCGATCATGTCCACGACGGGCGCGAGGTCGTCGCGCATCTGCTCGGTGAGCTCGGCCGAGCCGACGCCGAAGCCGGAGACGGTGCGCACCCTCTCCACGGGCTGGGCGGACGGGGCCTCCTCGGGGGCGGACGGCGCGTCGCCGTCCCGCTCCCCGTCCGCCTCACGGTCGTCCTGTGTGGTGACCGCGTCGGCGAACGCCGTGGCCGGGGCGAGCGCCACGGTGCCCACGGCAGCGGCGGCCACCACCTGGAGCGGCCCCAGGGGGCGCAGCCTCCGGGGCAGGCCGCGCAGACGGGCCAGGGTCTCCACGGCCAGTCCGGCCGTGTACAGGCCCCACAGTGCCCAGAGCACGCTGATGAGCAGTGCGGTGAACACGCCCGGTGGCAGACGCCAGCCGCGCAGGTGGGCCGCGGCCACGGCCCAGGAGTCCGGCAGCTCCGGCCAGGGCAGGTGCCACAGGAGCAGGTAGGGGATGCCGAGCAGGATCGCCGCTGCGAGCAGGAGTGCGCTCAGCCGTCGGATCTGGGACATGTCCGCCTCACTGGAGCTAGGGGGTCGCCTGGGTGTGGGGCCGTGCGGTGGCCGTGGCTTCGACGGTGGTCGAGCCCATCGGCAGGAGGGTGAAGGAGTATCCCACGGAACAGGTCACGGTCACGGTGTCGCCGCTGACCGAGACCGTACCGGTGGCGCCGGCGGCGTTGAGGAAGGACTGCGCGGCGGCGGACGCCGCCGAGGGGTCGAGGGCGACCTCGCTCGTGCCCTCGCGGTAGGCGGCCCAGTCGAGCTGTTGGACGCCCGCCCGGGCGGCCTCCTGGGCCAGGGTGGCCGCCTCGTTGCGGGCACCCAGCAGGCCTCCGCCGTCGGTGACCAGGCCCAGGCACAGCAGGAAGGCCGACGCCAGGACGGCCACGAACGCCGTGGTCTGACCGCTGTCGTCCGTGCGTCTCACGGCTGCCCCCTGAAGGTGTCGACCACGACCGTGGCGTCGCCGGTAATCGTCATGGTCCCCGGGACGCCCAGTCCGGTCAGGCCGCTCAGCCCGACGCGGCACTCGACCACGGCGGTGACCGCCCCTCCGGGGGTCAGGCCGCCGTGGTCGAGGGTGACGGAGTGGTCGCCGCACACCAGACCGTTCTCCGCGAGGGAGCTCGCGGCGGTGCCCGAGGCAGCAGCCTCAGCCGCGCCGACGCTGCGTTCGAGGGAGGCCGCCCGGGCGGCTGAGTGCGCCACCTGGTCGGCGGTGGAGTTGGCGTCCGCCACCCTCCCGGCGAGCACCATGAGCATGGCGAACGCCAGGAGGGCGGGGGTGAGGAGCGCCAGTTCCACCGAGGCCGAACCTCGGTCACCACGTCCGGGGATCACGGGGCTGCCTCCGCGGGGACGAAACGCTCCACGGGCGCGGTGACCTCGTGGCCCACCGGCCAGCTGATGCCGGGGATGAGGCTGGGCACCTCGGCGTCCACGACCACGCGTACCTCCTGTGCACTGCGGTTGACGGACACGTCGAGGCCGGAGAGGAAGGAGCTCCCCCCTCCGTCGGCCACCGACGTGCCGCCGCCCGCCGTGCGCGACTGTTCGGCGGTCCTGCGGGCGATGTCCGCGACGACGTTGTCGCCGTGCATCCACAGGGCCGTCTGGACGACCAGCAGGACCAGGAGCAGCAGCGCGGGTGCGGCCACGGCCATCTCCGCGCTGCCTCGGTCTTCCTGGGGGATGCGCAAGGCTAGCCGCCCGTGATCGTGGTGGCTTCGTTCGTCACGCGAGTGGTGATAGCGGCAACGAGCAAAGCGGCTACACCGATCAGGGCAGCGGTGATGATGACCGTCTCGGTCGAGTAGCCGTCGTCCCTGCGGCTGATCAGCAGGGAGCTGAGGTAGGCGGTGATGCGCTGCATCGGGGGTCTCCAAAACGGTCGGGGTTCTCATGTGCTGAACAGGATGTGGCTCATGGCCGGATAGCCCAGGAGGGCGAGGAACCCGGCGAAGAGCAGGACCACCGGCAGGCTCATCCGCTCGGTCGCGGACTGCGCCTCGGCGTCCATCTCGGCCAGGAACTGGGTGCGCAGCGTCTTGGCCTTGGCGGCCAGGGAACTGCGGATGCGCGCGCCGTCGGCGCCGGCGAGTTGGAGGCTTGCCGCGAGTTCGGCGAATTCCGGGGTGTCGTAGCGCTCGCCGAGGTCGCGCAGCGCCGTCCAAGGCGAATGGCGCATGAGCGTCGCCTCGCGCAGGCTCTCCCGGATGCGGGCCATGGCCCACCCGTTGCCCGCGGCACCGGCGTCGGCCAGTGCTCCGTTGACGCCCGCGCCTCCGGCCAGGGACACCACGACCAGGTCGGCGAAACTGGCCAGGGCACGACGCATGCGCTCTCGGCGCTTGTCCGCCTCATCACGCAGGGACATGTCCGGGGCGAACCACACGATCACCGCGAAAGCCACCCACATGGCCCCCGCGAGCGCACCGGACGGAAGGATGCCCGCGAGGGAGAGCATGGCGCCCAGCAGTGGAGGGAAGGCGAGTCCCAGGACCAGAGCGGTGAACTTCTCTGCGAGGTAGGACGCCGACGAACGCTCGCACACCCGCAGGTTGCGCCGTGTGCGGGGTCCCGGCATGCCGAAGCCCTCCAGGACCGGGGCGCCGATCCTCCCCAGTCGCGCCAGCACCCCGGTGTCCGGGCCCGCGACCATGGTCTGCCGGGGAGGGGGCGGGGCAGCCAGGCGCTCGGCGAGCGTGGGCCGGGCCCAGCGAGCGGCGAAGAGCGCCCACAGGGCCAGCCCGAGGGCGGCGCCCGCGAGGGCGGCGGCCAGGGCGGGGGTCATCGGGCGGCCTCCGGTGTACGGGCGGGTTCGGGTGCGAGCACCCGTGGACCCAGGTCGAATTTGGACATCTTGGCCAACCAGACCAGAGCACCCGCCCACAGGGCACCGATGCCCGCGAGGACCACCTGTCCCAGGAAGCCGTCGAACGGCTCCAGGTATTCGGGGTTGAACACCATCAGGAACGCGGCCATACCCACAGTGGTGCCGACGATGATCCGGGTGGAGGTGCGCAGCCGGGCACGGCTGGCGGCCACGCGTACGAGCATCGCCGCTTGTTCGCGGGCGGCCTCGGCCAGGCTGCCGAGCAGCGTGCCCAGGTCGGTGGCGTGCCTCGTGGCGGCCGTGCTCAGTGCGGCGGTCACCAGGTCGGCGGTGGGGTTGTCGACCTCGTCGGCGAAGGAGCGCAGGGCGTCCTGCGTGGACCCGCCCGCGCGCAGCCGGTCGGCCAGCCTGGCGACCGGCTCACGCACCGGCTCGGGTGCGATGGGCACCGTGGCGGCGACGGCCTGGTGCAGGCCGGCGGCGCCGGCCATGAGGTCGCGCAGCATCTCGGTCCAGGCCGCGACGGCCTCCACCCCGTCCACCTGTTCCTGGTGGCCGCGGTCGGGGCCCAGTACCGCGGGCCCCCACCAGAAGCCCGCGGCGACGAGCACACCGGCCACCGGCCAGCCGGTGAGGAACCAGACGAGCAGGCCGCCGGCGATCGCCGCGACCAGGCGCAACGGCCGCTGCCGGCCGAACAGCAGTGAACGCCAGGGCGGGATCCGCGACGGGCGCGAACCGCCACCGGACGCGGCCAGCGACGCCAGGGCCAGCCAGAGCCCCGCGCCGAGCAGGACGCCGGCGGCGGCGACGAGGAGGACAGGGGTCGTCATCGCGTCCACCCCACCGTGTCGGGACTGAGCATCGCCGGGTCGAAACCGGCCTCGGCCAGGGCGTCGAGCGTGTTGGGGCTGGGCGGGGCCGCGGGCAGGGGCCCGTTGCGGTCGCGCCGGTAGACCTCGTTGGAGACCACGTTCTGCCCCTCGGCGCCCACCACCTCGCGCACGCTCGTGACCATGCGGCCCCCGGTGGGCAGTGCGGACACGTGCACCACCAGGTGCACGGCGGCGGCCACCAGGGAGGCCGTGGCGTCCAGGGGCAGGCGCTCGGCGGACTGGGCGGCGTAAGCGCCCAGCTTGGTGAAGGCGCCCGCGGAGTTCGCGGCGTGCAGGGTCGTGAGGCTGCCGTCGTTGCCCTGGCTCATGGCGTTGAGCAGCGGAACGGTCTCGTGTCCGCGCGTCTCACCGACGATGACCCGGTCGGGCGACATGCGCAGGGCCGTGCGCACGAGGTCGGCGATCGTGATCTCGCCGACGCCCTCGACGTTGGCCGGGCGGGCCTGGAGGGCCACGCAGTCGGGGTGGGCGTCGCGGTCGCGGTCCAGGCCGAGCTCGAAGACGTCCTCGATGGTGACGAGGCGCTCGTCGACGGGGATCTCGGCGGCCAGGGCCCGCAGCAGGGTGGTCTTGCCCGCGCCGGTACCGCCGGTGATGACCATGTTGCGGCGGGAGCGCACCCCCGCGCGCAGCAGGGCGACCAGGGTGTCGTCGATCGTGCCCAGTTCCTGGAGCTGGCCGAGGGTGGTGCGGCCGTAGCGGTGGCGCCGGATGGACACCGAGGGCTGCCGGGCGACCTCCATGACCGCGTTGAGGCGCTCGCCGCCGGGCAGCTGCATGTCGAGGATGGGCGCCCCCGGGTCGAAGCGGCGCTCCCCCGTGGCGGACTCCGAGGCCAGGCGCCGGACCAGGGAGACGACCTCCTCGGGGTCGGCGAAGAGGGAGTCGTGCCGCTCTCGGCTGCCGTCGGCGCGGCGCACCCACACGTGCACGCCGTTGATGTTGATGTTCTCGATCCCGGGGTCGTCCAGGAGGGGCTGGAGGGGGCCGAGCCCGCAGACCCGGGCCAGGGCACCCGCGGCGACGGAGGCCTCGGTCGTGGCGTCGAGCACCTGCCGGCCCTCGGACAGGGCGCGGCCCGCGTCCTCGTCGAGGATCTGGGCGATGACGCGTTCGGCGCGGGCCCGGTACTCCTCGGGCGAGTCCTCGGGTTCGCCCCGCGTCTCCTCGCTCAGCCGGCGGGTGGCCTCGGTGACGGTCCGCTCCACGCGGTTCGCCACGGTGCGGGCCCGGTCGGTGTCCAGGAAGTAGCCGTCGGTGATGTCGTACCCGGCGTCGTGTCCGCTGCTCATGCGCGAGCTCCCGTCGCCTCGGGCGCGGGCGCCGGGGTCTCGGCGCCGGGCACGGGAGCCGGGTCGGCGTCCCGGGCGAGGTCGGCCGCCAGGCGTGCCGCCGCCTTCAGGAGGGGCCGGCGCTCCGGCTTGCGCGGGTTGGACTCCCCGCGCAGGAAGGACGCGGAGCGCTCGTCGGTGGGAAGCCGTCCCCACACGCCCGGGCCCAACGCGCCCTCGATCTCGCGGACGCCGCCGCTGCCGCCGACGACGACGGTGCGCAGGCGCGGCAGGCTGCGGGCCAGCGCCTCGGAGGCCTCCTTGGCCCGGCGCAGCTGGGCGAGGTCGTCGGCGACGAGCAGCAGGGCCTCGTCGGCCCACGTGGCCAGCGCGGCGGCCGCCGCGCCGGGGGTCAGGCGGCCCAGGTCCAGCACGACCGCGGGCCCCGCCGGGGAGGCGAGCACGCCGGGGTTCTGGGACAGCAGGCGCACCGCGCCGTCGGCGCGGTCCGCGGTGACGGGCGCGTGGCACACCGACAGCCCTCCGGGGAGGACCTGGGTGTGGGCGGCCAGGTCGGCGGAGGCGCCGCCGTGCCGGGATGCGGCGGCCAGGCCGGTCAGGCCGGGCTCGGGCTGGAGGCGCCGCCAGGTGGCGACGTCTCCGCCGGAGGCGTCGGCCTCCACCAGGACGGCGCCCGCCCCACCGGGCCAGACCGCGGCCAGCGCCATGGCCGCGCAGGTGACGCCGGGTGCTCCGCCCAGGGAGAAGAGCGCCACGGTCCGGGGCATCACGCGCCTCCCCGGGGGTTGACCTGGACCACGCTGACGCGCTCGACGGCCGCCGCGGAGGCGATGGCCGCGGCGTCGGCGGAGGAGGCGACGAGTTCGAGCTCCACGGAACCGTCCTCGGCCGCGGAGGGCTGGACGTCCCGCACGAGTGCGCGGTAGGCCTCCACTCCGCCGGTGGCACCCTCCTCGGGGTGCACCACCACGGAGACCGCGGCGCCGGGTCCGATGGAGGCGGGGAACCGGCCGACGCGCAGGGCCACGCCGAGCACGGCGCGGTCGCGTTCGGGGAAGGCCGCCTCGGCGCCCAGGGCGGCCTCGGGGAGGAGGCCGCCCTCGGTGACGGGCACGGTGAGGGTCTGGCCGACCGTCGACTCCAGGCTCTCGGAGCCGACGAAGGAGACCCCGTCGGCGACGGAGATCCGCTCGATCCGCAGGTCCTCCGCGGCCACCACGTGGCCGGCGGGCAGGTCGGTGTCGGCGACGAGCACCCCTTGGCGGTCGTCCATCTGCTCCAGGGCCAGGACGCCGCTCAGGCCTCCCGCGGTCATCATGCCGAGGGCAAGGACCAGCCACCGCCAGCGGCGGGGTCCGCTGCCCAGGAGCCGCACCGGAGGGGTCTCCCCCTGCCGCGGGGAGGCCGCGGGCGCCGGTGCCGTCTTCGTGTCCACCACGTCTGTCGTCTTCTTTCGCTGTTAGCGGTTGCCTGTGTCGGTGACCAGGCCCTGGGATTCGGCCACACGGAGTTCGACCTGCGAGGTCGTGGTGACCGAGTCGAGCGCGCCCGACTCGCCGCCGGAGAACTCGCCCTCGGAGAGCTCCCAGCCCACGTCCCAGCCGACCTGGACGCTGACGGGGTAGGTGCCGCCGGGCTGGCTGTCGGAGGACAGGTCGTAGACGTGCCCGCAGTCGGGGGAGGCCGAGGCGGGGTCGTGCACGGCCGGGTCGAAGGGGGTCCCGGGGCCCTCGCAGCGGATCTGCGTACCGTCGCCCAGGTTCCACACCGTGGCGGTGGGGGTGGCGGTGACCGTGAGGGACCAGTCCTGCACCTCCGCGGAGGCCTCCTCGGCCTCCCAGTCCTGGGACTCCACCCACAGCCACACGGGGGTGTTGACCAGGACCAGGGAGTCGCTGCCGGGGGAGGTCTCGATCTGCGGCGGGGGCAGCTCGAAGTTGGCCATGGACTCCTGGATGAGGGTGACCGGGTCGGTGGGGGCCTCCCCCTCGCCGTCGTAGTCGATGGATTCCCAGTCGATGGCGTCCCAGTCCACCTGCGACCAGTCGATCGCGTCCCAGTCGATGGCGTTCCAGTCGACGCCGTCGCCGGAGTCGGCAGGGGCACCCGGGGCGCCCGGCGCACCGGAGCCGCCCGAGCCGTTGGAGCCCTGCTGGCCCGCGTGGGTCTGCCACCAGCGCAGCAGGATCGAGCAGCCGAGGCCGCCCGAGCTGCCGCACTCGATCTGGCCGAGGAAGGAGCCGTCGTCGGCGTGCGCCGGAGCGGCGATCCCGGTGGCCAGGACGGTCAGTACCGCGGCGGTGGCCGCGGGTCGTACGAGTCTCAGCATGATCCCGCTTCCCAGATCCTGAGGTCGGACACGCGCCAGGCGAGTCCGTCGTGAATGAGTGTGGCCTCGACGAGGCGCGGGCCCTGCCCTGGGGAGGAGCCCATGCCGAGGTTCCAGGCGGAGTCGTCGAGGCAGTCCTCGACCGTCGCGCTGTCGGGTCCCTCGACCTCGGCGACGGGGGCGAGGACGGGTTCGCCGGTGACCTGCCCGCTGGAGGCGCCGGCCCCCTCCAGGGCCGCGCTCATGAGGGCGTAGGCGCCGCCCACGGCGTAGTCCTGGAGCTCGGGGGGAACCTCGCCGCCCTCGTGGGAGGCGGCCACGACCGTATCCCACATGCCGGTGTAGGCGTCGAGCGCCGCGGCCTCCTCCTCGTTGTCCGGAGGAGGCGGGGAGCTCGTCGCCGCCCCCGCCTCGGAGCCCGCGTCCTCGGAGGACGCGCAGCCCGTGGCCAGGGCGAGGGCCACGCAGCATCCCGCGGCCGCGCGCAGGACCGCGACGTCTCTTCTCGCGGCTGTCGTCATCGGTGAATTCTCCACTGCCATGGAAGGGGAGGGTGGTGCACGGCGGAACCGACCCGGGTGGGCGGGCTCTTTCCCTTCCGACGAGGGGTGGGGGCGGTCTCCTGCGCCCGGGAGGTCACGGGACCGGGCGCGGGGCCGTTGAGCGGAGGAGGGGGTCCTCCGCCCGGGTTCGGGGCCGACGTGACCGGAGTCGCGTGGGGCGGGTCCCGAGGACTGACCGAAACCATGTGGTATTGGTTGGATTTTTTTCTGTCCTTGCGTGAGCTTATAGAGGAGTCGCCTGTTGTAACAACCCCCCGTGCCCCTTCTGTGACTGTGACACGGTCGACCTTCCGGACATCAGCCTCACAGCAGCCCGGCAAGACCACACACCCTCGCCCCTGCGACAAACACACGCGAAACAACATCTGAACGACATCGCCCTCGAAGCCGGTTCACCCGTCCCCGGCCCGCAGCACGGGTCGGGGACGGGGTGTGGAGGACGCCGCGGTGTGGGGGAGAACACCGGGGCGTGGAACGCGACACGTCCGCAGGCCCTCCGTAGGCGCCCGGCGGCGGACGGGGTCAGACCACGAGCACGCGCGGACCGCGCCCGCGCAGCCTCCGGAGGTCGTCGGGGTCGGTGCCGGCGTCGGTGATGAGGCAGTCCACCTCGTGCAGCCGCGCGAAGCGGGCGATGCGGTCGCCGCCGATCCTGGTGTGGTCGGCCAGCAGCACCGTCCTGGCCGAGGCGCGCACCATCGCCCTCCTGGCCATCACCTCCGCGGGGTCGGCACAGGTCAGGCCGCGCTCGGGGGACACCCCGTCGGCGACCATGAAGGCCACGTCCACGTGGAGCTGCTCCAACAGGCGCACGGAGGCGAGCGTGGTTCCGGCCGCCGCGCTCACCCGGCCCCCCAGCAGGTGCACGGAGAGGTCGCGACGCGAGGCCAGCCCCAGCGCGACGGGAACCGCGTTGGTCAGGACGTTCAGCCCGCACCCGGCGGGCAGCAGCCCCGCGATCCGCTCCGCCATCGGCCCGGCGTCGAGCATGACGACCCCGTTCCTCGGCAGTTCCGCCAGGGCGGCCCTGGCGATCCTGCCCTCGGCGGCCGAGAGCCGCCCCGTTCCCGACGGTGTCGTCGTGGCACTCACTCCCCCTGCGGGCCTGACAACCGTGGCACCAGCACTGAGACCACTCACAAGGTCCTCCGATCCGTCGATGGTCAACCCCTTGACCGCGAGGGCGACGCGCCCCGGTCCGCCACGCGCATTGGATCGAGTCCTCTGTTTCCTCACGGAGAGAACATCTCGGCCGAAGGGGAACGGTAGGCGAATACCCCCGCTGCTCGAGGAAAACCGTTGCGAAATGACAACGTGGCCGCCCACCGGGACCCCGGAGGGCCCTGCCGACCTGGGCAGCGACACGGACCGGAGGAGCACGCAGGAGCCCGCCCCCGGAAGAGGCTCGCGTTCGGACCGGGTACCACAGCCATGGCGCACACAAGGCAACACACACGAACGAGAACAGAAACATAAGCGCAACTACTTCCACATATAGGTGCACTGGTGTTACCTTCATCTCTCTCACGGGCGCGGGCGGGGAGGTGGAGTCGCGTATGCCGTTGGACCACAACATGTCCGACTCCTCACGCAAAGCGATCGAGGTCCTCACCGGCATCCAGGTCCCCAGAGCCGGCATCAACAACCTCGG
>NZ_JBHSUF010000037.1:0-17750 GCF_042660575.1 Nocardiopsis tropica | reverse complement strand
CCGCCACCGTCGGCCCCAGCGCGGGCTGGCTCGCCACCCGCACCTCGTGCCCGGCGGCCCGCAGGGCCCACGCCAGGGGCACCATCCCCAGGAAGTGGGTTCTCTCCGCCTGCGTCGCGATCAGCACGCGCACGGCCATCGCCTCCGTCCCTGTGTCGTCCGCCGGCCGCGGGAGCGGGCCGGGAGGCCCCCGGCGCCGCGGGTCCGCCCCGGCCGCGGCGTATTCTTTCCCGGCGGCCGAACCAATCGGCACGCGACCGGGTTTGCCAAGAGTTGCTTCCGCGCGCATATCATTGCCCACCTGAACCGGCCGGGGCCTCATTTATCTTCGGCAAGGGAGATTGTAGGGAAGTCGTTCGCCCCGCCTCCGACGAGGACTTCCCCGGTGCTGCCCCGTGCGCCCCGCGCGCATGAAGTAGATTCCCAGGCACCGGCCGATCCGCCGGACAGGTGAATGGCCGGATACTGGACCGATCCTTTCTCGTCAAGATCCCTCGGGACCTGTTTTCCCTGTGCCGCCGGGGTGAGAGTCGAATGGAGCTCATATGCGTTTCCTGCTGGATCGGGAGGACATCACCGTCTCGGTCGTCGGCCTGGGATACGTGGGATCGTGCGTCGCCGTCAGCCTGGCCGACAACGGGGTGGACGTCGTCGGCGTCGACGTCGACGCCTCCCTGATCGAGGAGATGGAGGCGGGCCGCTGCCGTCTCAAGGAGCCGGGGCTGCCCGAACTGGTGGCCAAGGGCCGGGGGTCCGGCCGCCTGCGCGTCACCACCGACTTCGCCGCGATCTCCGGTACGGACGTGGTCGTGATCGCCGTCGGCACCCCGGTCCAGGAGGACGGCACGCTCGTCGAGACGCAGGTCGAGAGCGCCGCGACCGAGATCGGGCTGCACCTGCGGGCCGGACAGGTCGTCATCTTCAAGAGCACGGTCCCCCCGGGCACGACCCGCGCCCTCGTCGCACCGCTGCTGGAGGGCGGGGGCCTGACCTGCGGCGAGGACTTCGGGCTGGCCTTCTGCCCCGAACGCCTCTCCCAGGGCAGCGCGCTGGCCGAGATCCGCCGGCTCCCCGTGGTCGTCGGCGGCTGGGACGAGCGGTCCGGAGCCGCGGCCGAGCGGTTCTGGCGGGCCGGGCTCGGCGTCGAGACCGTCCCCTGCTCCTCCATCGAGGCCGCCGAGACGGTGAAACTCCTCAACAACTGGTGGATCGACCACAACATCGCCCTGGCCAACGAGCTCGCGCGCTACTGCGCGGCCATCGGGGTGGACGCCATGGAGGTCATCGCGGCGACCAACGAGGTGCCCAAGGGGAAGGGGAACATCAACGTCCTCTCACCGGGCGTCGGCGTGGGCGGCTCCTGCCTGACCAAGGACCCCTGGATGCTCTGGCGCTCCGCCCGGGAACGGGGGGTCGACCTCAGCACCGTGGTCACCGCGCGCGAGGCCAACGAGGCGATGCCCGGCTACGTCGCCGGGCTCATCGTGGACGGCCTCGCCGCCCTGGGCACCCCCGCCGACCGGTCGCGGGTGGCCGTGCTGGGGTTGTCCTTCAAGAACAACACCGGCGACCTGAGGTCGACCCCCACCCTGCCCGTGGTCTCCGCGCTCCGCGAGGCCGGGGCCGACGTGGCGCTCTTCGACCCGCTCGCGGACCCCGACGAGATCCGCAAGGAGTTCGGCGTGGAGCCCTCGTCCGGCGTGGAAGGGGCGGCGTCCGGTGCCGACTGCCTCGCGGTTCTCGCGTGGCACGATGAGTTCGCCGAACTGGACATGGCCGCGCTCCGCGCGCTCACCGCCCCGGGATGCCTGTTCCTGGACGGCCGGGCCCACTTCGACGAACAGACCGTCGAGTCCCTCACGGGGCTCGGATTCACCTACCGAGGGATAGGACGGTAGACGCCGTGGCGCGTGCCGTAGTGACCGGGGGAAACGGCTTCGTCGGAAGCCACCTCGTCGACCGCCTCCTGCGCAGGGGGGACGAGGTCGTCGTCTTCGACTCGAAGGGGGCGCGGCCCAAACCCGCGCCCTCCTGGACCGAGGTCGAGTACGTCCGGGGCAGTGTCAGCTCCGCGGACCAGCTCTCCGAGGCCATCACGAGCGGGGTGGACGTGGTGTACCACCTCGCCGCCGTCGTGGGGGTGGACCGCTACCTGGAATCCCCCCTCGACGTCATCGACGTCAACTTCACGGGGACCCGCAACGTGCTCGACCGGGCCCAGCGGGTCGGGGCCAAGGTGGTCTTCGCCAGCACCAGCGAGGTGTTCGGCAAGAACCCGGACGTCCCCTGGAAGGAGGACGCCGACCGGATCCTCGGGACGACGTCGGCCAACCGGTGGAGCTACTCCTCCAGCAAGGCGCTGGCCGAGCACCTGACGTTCGGCTACATGCGGGAGCGGGGCCTCAACGCCTCCATCGTCCGCTACTTCAACCTCTACGGGCCGCGCCAGCGCCCGGCCTTCCTCATCAGCCGCAGCGTCCACCGGGCGCTGCGCGGGGAGCCCCCGATCGTCTACGACGAGGGCAGCCAGACCCGGAGCTTCACCTACATCGACGACGCCGTCGACGCCACCGTCGAGATCGGCACCCGGCCCGAGGCGGACGGGGAGTGCTTCAACGTCGGCAGCTCGGACGAGGTCACGATCCGCGAGGCGGTCGACCTCGTCGTGGAGCTCACCGGGGGGCGCGTCGGCCTCACGTCGATCGACACCCGGGACAGGTTCGGCGACTCCTACCAGGACCTCGACCGGCGCATCCCCGACGCCGGGAAGATCCTCTCCCTCCTGGGGTGGAAGAGCACCACCTCCCTGCGGGAGGGGGTGGCCCGCACCATCGAGTGGGCCGAGGAGAGCCCGTGGTGGCTCGAACAGCAGGAGAACACCACGGACTGACCCCCGCCCGTCGGGCGGCCGACCACCGGCCGCCCGACGATCCCGGGCCGCCGACCCCCGGCGCGCCCGTCCCACGACGCCCGCGAGGAGTTCAGGTTGGTCCCCACCACCACGTGCCGTGTCTGCCGAGGAACGGTCACCGAGTTCATGGACTTCGGCCGCCAGCCGCTGTCGGACGCCTTCCGCGAGCCCGACGACACCGGCGAGGAGTTCTTCTACCGCCTGGCCGTCGGCGCCTGTCCGGACTGTCAGATGGTGCAGTTGATGGAGGAGGTGCCCAGGGAGCGCATGTTCCACGAGGGCTACCCCTACTACTCCTCCGGCTCCACCGTCATGCGCGCCCACTTCGAGGCCACCGCGGAGAAGCTGCTCGCCGAGCACCTGACCGGGCCCGACCCCTTCGTGGTCGAGCTGGGCTGCAACGACGGCGTCATGCTGGAGACCGTGGCCCGGGCCGGGGTGCGCCACCTCGGGATGGAGCCGTCCGGAGCCGTCTCCGAGGTCGCCCGCTCCAAGGGCGTCCGCGTGCGCAACGCGTTCTTCGAGAAGGAGACCGCGCTGCGCGTCCGCGAGGAGGACGGCCCCGCCGATGTCGTCTACGCCGCCAACACGTTCTGCCACATCCCGTACGTGGACTCGGTCCTGGAGGGGATCGGGGAGCTGCTGGCCCCCGACGGGGTGTTCGTCTTCGAGGACCCCTACTTCGGCGACGTCAGCGCGAAGGCGTCCTTCGACCAGTTCTACGACGAGCACTTCTTCCTGTTCACCGCCACCTCCGTGCGCAACATGGCCCGGCGGTTCGGGCTGGACCTGGTCGACGTCGAGCGCCTGCCCACCCACGGCGGGGAGCTGCGCTACACGCTGGCCAAGGAGGGCGCCCGCACACCCTCGCGGGCCGTGTCCGCGATCCTGGCCGAGGAGGAGGAGCGGGACCTGACCTCGCCGGAGGCGCTGCGCTCCTTCGGCGACCGGGTCAGGGGGAACTGCGAGAGCCTGACGAAGGAGCTGCGCTCCCTCCGCGACCAGGGCAGGCGCGTGGTGGGCTACGGCGCCACCGCCAAGAGCGCGACGGTGCTCAACTTCTGCGGGATCGACGCCGAACTCCTGGAGTTCGTCTGCGACACGACGCCCGCCAAACAGGGGCGCCTCACCCCCGGCTCCGGCGTCAGGGTCCTCGGACACGAGGCCTTCACGGCCTCCTACCCCGACTACGCGCTCCTGCTGGCGTGGAACCACGCCGAGGAGATCATGGCCAAGGAGGTCGGCTTCCGCGAGGCCGGGGGCCGCTGGATCCAGTACGTCCCGGACGTCAGGATCGAGTGAGGGCCGGCCCAGCGCCCTCTCCCGCCGCGCCGGCCAGGTCCCGGGCGACGTCGGCGGGGGAGGGCATGGCGGCCATCTCCTCGCGCAGCCGCCCCGCCGCCCCCGCGTGGGCGGGATCGCCGAGCAGGCGCAGCACACTCTCACGGACCGTGTCCGGAGAGACCCGTGCCGGGTCAACGACCACCCCAGCCCCCTGCGCGGCCACCAGCGAGGCCAGGAGCGGCTCGTCGTACATGTGGTGCGGCACCGCGGCCTGGGGCACCCCGTGGGCCAGGCCCGTCAGGACGGTGCCCGCGCCACCGTGGGTGATCATGGCGTCGCAGGCGGGGGCGAGGGCGTGCAGCGGCACGTACTCGACCAGGCGCGCGTTGGGCGGCACGGCGCCGAGTTTGGCCTGCTCCGGCGCCGACAGCGTGGCGACGACCTCCACGTCCAGGTCGGCCAGCCCCTCCAGGAGGGTGCCCACGTCCACGGTGTGGCCGCCCAGGCGCCGTGTGGCCGTGATGCCGAGGCTGAGCGCGACGCGGGGCCGCGCCGGCGGGGTGCGCAGCCAGTCGGGGACCACGGCCCTGCCGTTGTAGGGGACGTAGCGCAGGGGGAGCCGACGTGTGCCGGTGGGCACGGGGACGCCCAGGGAGTCGGGGACGGGGTCGAGGGTGGCCCGCCCCCGGACGAGGTCCTCGGAGAACTCCACCCCGTAGCGGGCGGCGCGGTTCTCCAGCCAGGCGCGGAGGGGGTCGTCGCGGTCGGCCCCGGGCTGCTCGGCCATGCGCTCCAGGTACTGCACCCGCATGGCGGCGAACAGGTCCAGGCTCCACAGGAACCGCGCGTGGGGCGCACCGCACGCCTGCGCCGCGATCGCCCCGGCGAAGGTCAGGGGTTCCCAGACGACCAGGTCGGGCCTCCATGCGCGGCAGAACGACACCAGGTCGTCCAGCATCGGGTCGTTGACGACCTTCCACCACAGGGGGACGAGCACGTCGCGGTACCCCGCCCGGAGCGCCTCCCACGACGGCGGCTCCGCGGCGGCCACGCCCATCATGTCGAAGTCCGGCCGCATGTCCTCCCCCATCCTCCTCACCCAGCTGATGACCTGGGGAAGCAGGTGGTCCGTGCCCACGCCGACGAAGGGCAGGCCCGTCGCCGCCACGGTGGGGGCCAGTTCGGGCTGGCTGGCGACGCGCACCTCGTGCCCGGCCGCGCGCAGAGCCCACGCGAGGGGCACCATTCCGATGAAGTGAGCCTTCTCGGAGAACGTTGTGAACAAGATACGCATCGGCAATCCTCGCTGTTCTCGGGAAGGGTAGGGGAATCTAATCCGGGCGGCTATTTTTGTCGAGGACGCGCGTCCGCTTCCCTTGCAATGCCTTATGCGTCGGCGGTCCGGCGGCGAATCGGCGGGAGAAGTTTCGGCCAAAGAAAAGGAATCTGGTCCCACTTGCGTGACTCACCGTGAACAAATTATTGCTCAAGGTGTCTATTATTTGGGGGTTGCTGCTCGCTTGTCTATCTCATACGCTGTGTCCGCGGCCATGCCGGTGGATGTATCGGCGGCGGTGTGCAGGGTTGTTTCAAGCATGAATTCAACCGAGGGGGTACTCAGGTTCAGGCCTTGTTGTCGACCGCTTTGGTCTGGTTCAGGGTAATGCAAACGCGCTGCGCCCGCTGAGTCCCCTGTCGAGGGGTCGGTGTCTCCGCGCCGACAGCTCTCCATTTCATGCGTGCTTTCTGCAATCCTGTTTTCGCCGCTTCTACGAGCTTTTGCCTCCGCGGTTCGAAAATCCCCCGCAGTGAGCCCTCTTACCGATGTCAGCCCAATTTTCCCTACGGGAGAATGATCCTGATCCGAGCGTTGATTTCTCTTGCCGAGCGGGAGGGTCGATGAGGGGACCACATGGAAACTATGACGAATCCGGGTCACACGAACGGAAGGACGAAGTCCCGGGGCGGGGTCGAGCACCGGCCCGCCGTGGACCTCGCCGGCCGGCGGACGGGGAGCAGGAACCCGACCCGGCGCACGAGCCTCCACCTTCCCGACGGCATGGCCATGGGCGACTGGGAGCGCTGGGGACAGCACATCTTCGTCATCTCCGACGCCTCCGCCTGGTGGCTGGGGGACTGGTTGATCTACGGCCAGGAGAACTACCCCCACCGGTACAAACAGGCCATAGAGAACACCTCCCTGGACTACCAGACCCTGCGCAACTACGCGTGGGTCGCCCGGAAGTTCATCCCCGGCCGCCGACGGGAGAAGCTGAGCTTCCAGCACCACGCAGAGGTGTGCGGGCTGCCCGAGAACGAACAGGAGAAGTGGCTCTCCGAGGCGGAGGCCGGCCGTTGGTCCCGAAACGAACTCCGCCGCCGGATCAAGCTCCACGCCCGGGGCGAGGACGCGGTGCCGGAGACGATGTATGTTCAGGTGGCCATTAACCCCGAACGCCGGAAACAATGGCAGGAAGCAGCGGAGAGCTCGGGTATGAGCCTTCCGGAGTGGGCTTCGGCGACGTTGGACATGGCGGCCAAGAAAATGGTCGAGGTCGGTTGATCCGGGAGCTCTGAACCTGCTCCCCCTCTGCTATGTATGTACCTCGCCCCGGTCGGGACCCCCTCCCCACCGCACCTGCCGGCGGATTGCCCGCCGTACGCGCGGGGCGACACCTTGTGCCCACGACCCGGGTTCCCGGTTCTTTCGGCCGTGGAAGACCTGAAAACGGAGGAACACATGACGACCTATGTCTGGGGATACCTGGAGGAGTACGAGAAGGAGAGAGAGGACATCCTCGACGCGGTGGACACCGTGTTCAAGTCGGGGAAGCTCATCTGGGGCCCCTCCCTCGTCGCCTTCGAGCAGGAGTTCGCCGACTACCACGGGGTCGCGCACTGCGCCGGCGTCGACAACGGCACCAACGCGATCGTCCTCGGCCTGCGCGCCCTCGGGGTGGGCGCGGGCGACGAGGTGATCACCGTGTCGAACACGGCGGCCCCCACGGTCCTGGCCATCGACCTGGTGGGCGCCAAGCCCGTCTTCGTCGACATCGACCCGGACACCTACCTGATGCGGACCGACCAGGTCGCCGCCGCCATCACCGAGCGCACCCGCTGCCTCCTGCCGGTCCACCTCTACGGCCAGTGTGTGGACATGGCCCCGCTGGAGGCCCTCGCCGCCGAGCACGGGCTCGTCGTGCTGGAGGACTGCGCCCAGGCGCACGGCGCCACCCACCACGGGCGGGTCGCCGGATCCATGGGCCACGCCGCGGCGTTCTCCTTCTACCCCACGAAGATCCTGGGGGCCTACGGCCACGCGGGCGCCACCATCACCTCCGACCCCGAGGTCGACGCCAGCCTCCGGCGCCTGCGCTACTACGGCATGGACCAGGAGCGCTACTACGTCGTCACCCCCAACGGCCAGAACAGCAGGCTGGACGAGGTGCACGCCGAGATCCTGCGCCGCAAGCTCGGCCGCCTGGACGAGTACGTCGCGGGCCGCAGGGAGGTCGCGCGGATCTACGACGAGGCGCTCGCCGACACGGACCTGGTCCTGCCCGCGACCGCGCCCGGCAACGAGCACGCCTACTACCTCTACGTGGTCCGCCACCCCGAGCGCGACCGGATCATCGAGGAGATGAAGGCGCACGACATCGCCCTCAACATCAGCTACCCCTGGCCCGTCCACACGATGTCCGGCTTCTCCCACCTCGGCTACGAGAAGGGCAGCCTGCCGGTGACCGAGCAGCTGGCCGGCGAGATCTTCTCGCTGCCGATGTACCCCTCCCTGCCGCGCGAGGAGCAGCGGCGGATCATCGAGGCGCTGACCAAGACCCTGGCCAGGCTGTGACCCACGCGGCCGACGAGGTCCGGTTCCCGCTCGCGGCGCCGGACCCGGAAGTGCCCCTGGAGTCCGACGCCGAGCTGGCCCGGTGGTGGGAGAGCAGGCCGCGGCACCGGATGCTCTCCGTCGGGCGGGTCGGCTTCGACCGCGGCGGACCCTGGTCCTTCGCCGAGGGGACAGGCGACCTCGTCCACGCCAGCGGGGGCTTCTTCTCGGTCCGGGGCCTGCGGGCCTCCGCCGGGGGGACCACCTTCCACCAGCCGGTCATCGACCAGCCGGAGATCGGCATCCTGGGCATCCTCGTCAAGGAGTTCGACGGGGTGCCCCACTTCCTGATGCAGGCCAAGTTCGAGCCCGGCAACGTCAACCTCCGCCAGATCTCACCGACCGTGCAGGCCACGCGCAGCAACTACACGGGGGTTCACGGCGGCCGTCCCACCCCCTACGTGGAGTACTTCCGCGCCCCGCGCGGCGGGCGGGTGCTCGTGGACGTCCTCCAGTCCGAGCAGGGCGAGTGGTTCTGGCGCAAGCACAACCGGAACATCATCGTCCAGGTGGACGGGGACGTCCCCGAGCACGAGGACTACCGGTGGTTCACGCTGCGCCAGATCCAGGACGCGCTGCGCCGGGACAACCTGGTCAACATGGACGCCCGGACCGTGCTGTCCTGCCTCCCCGTGACCCGGGACGGACAGCCGGAACCGGACGACCGCTTCGGCCGGGCGCTCCGGCGCTCCTACGGTGAGGAGTCCCGGCACACGATGACCGCGGTCGTCAGCTGGTTCACCGAGGAGAAGACGGTCGTCGACTACCGGTCGCAGATCCTGCCGCTCTCCGGCGCCGAGGGCTGGCGCCGGACCGACGACGAGATCACCGCCGGCGACGGCGCCGGGTTCAGGATCATCATGGTCTCCGTCGAGGCCCGCATCCGCGAGGTCTCCTCCTGGGTCCAACCCCTGCTGGCGCCGACCCGGAACGGGTTCGCCGCCTTCCTGGTGCGCGAGATCGACGGTGTCCTCCACGTCCTGGTCCGCGCCCGCGCCGAACCCGGCACCCTCGACCGGGTCGAGATCACGCCCACCGTGCAGTACTCGGCCTCCGCCGCGGCGCTCGGGCGCCCCGAGCCCTTCGCCGACGAGACGGTCTCGCCGCCGGCCCACCGGGTGCGCTACGACGCGCTGCTCTCGGAGGAGGGGGGCCGCTTCCACCACGCCCAGACCAGGTACCGCATCGTCGAGGCGGACCCCGCTCTGCCCGTCGAGGCGCCGCCGGACTTCCTGTGGGTGACCGCCTCCCAGCTCATGCGGCTGGTGCGGCACAGCCACTACCTCAACATCGAGGCGAGAACCCTCCTGGTCTGCCTGCACTCCCTGACCTGAGCCGCGGGCGGCGCCCACCCGTTCGACACTTCCGCACCAAGGGGTCCACAGCCATGCGCGTCCTGATCGTCAGCCAGGCGGAGAAGACCCACCTGCTGGGCCTGATCCCCCAGGCGTGGGCTCTGCGGGCGGCCGGGCACGAGGTGCGGGCGGCCAGTCAGCCGGCGCTGGTCCCGACCATCGCGCGCACCGGGCTGCCCGCGGTCTCCGTGGGCCGCGACCACCTGTTCCACCAGCTGCTGGTCACGCTGAAGGGCCTGGGCTTCGGGGACACCGCGGGCTTCGACATGGCCAGGAGCGACGCGGAGGCAGAGGGGCTGGAGTACCTGTCGGAGGGGTACCGCGAGTTCGTGCGCCTCTGGTGGCACCCGGTCAGCGCGCCGATGCTCGACGACCTGACCGACTTCTGCCGCTGGTGGCGTCCGGACCTCGTCCTGTGGGAGCCGACCACCTTCGCGGCCCCCGTCGCCGCCCGCGCCTCGGGGGCCGCGCACGCCCGGGTGCTGTGGGGGCTGGACGTCTTCTCCCGCACGCGGAGCCGGTTCCTGGGCCGTCTGGCAGAACTACCCGCCGGCGACCGCGAGGACCCCCTCGCGGAGTGGCTGCAGAGTTGTGCCGAGCGTGTGGGAACCGACTTCTCGGAGGAGCTGGTCTCCGGCCAGGCGACCCTGGACCCCTATCCCGCGGGGCTGCGGCTGCCGCCCGACCCGGGGACGCGCCACATCCCCCTCAGATACGTCCCCTACAACGGCACCGCGGTGGTGCCCGACTGGCTGCGCGCCCCGGGACGGCGCCGGAGGGTCTGCCTGACCCTCGGCTCCGGGACGCCGGAGAGGTTCGACGACCGGTACCGCCTGCCCCTGGGCGAACTCCTGGAGGCGATCGCCGAACTGGACGTGGAGGTCGTCGCCACGCTCTCGGCGGAGCAGACCGCCGGCCTCGGGAGCATCCCCGGCAACGTCCGCGTGGTGGAGCACGTCCCCCTGCACGCCCTCATGCCCCGCTGCTCCGCCGTGGTCCACCACGGGGGAGCGGGGACCTTCTGCACCGCGGTCGCCCACGGCGTCCCGCAGCTCATCCTCCCCGAGTTCGCCATGGCCCAGTACGCGTTCGACGAGTCGCTGCTCGCCGCCAACGTCACGGAGCTGGAGGGCGGGCTGACGCTGGAGGGCACGGACCTCACGGGCAAGGAGGTCACCCGCCAGGTGGGGCGGCTGCTGGACGAGCCCCGCTTCGCCGAGGGCGCCCGGCGCCTGTCGGAGAAGTCCCGGGAGATGCCGAGCCCCGCCGACCTCGTGCCCGTCCTGGAGGACCTGGCGGCCCGGCGCCGGGGAAACTGAGGCGTCGACGGGACCGGTGGTCCTGCCGGGGTCCACGTGATTCCAGGGGCTCAGGTGACGGTGTCCGCGGTCTCCCCGGCGCCCGCGCGAGCGGGACGCGCCCCCACACGGAGGACGGGCGGACGGAGAACCCCCGTCCGCCCGCGCCCCGCTGCGGTCACACCTGCTTCGGCGCCACCGCCTGCTCCTGGATCCGCTCCGCGATGAACTGGGTCAGGTCCTCGAAGCTCTCACCGGAGAACTCCGACATGTCCTCCAGGACGGACACGTTGTAGACGTCCTCCAGGGCCAGGACCAGCTGCACGATCGAGAACGAGTCCAGGTCGCTCATCTGCGAGGGCTCGGGGAGGTCGAACTGGGGCTCGTTCGACGTGAACATCAGGACGGTCATCGCCTGGACCTTGATCTGGGCCAGGATCTCGTTCCGGTCAACTGCGGCCATCGGTGCCGAACCTCTTCTCTGGGGTGGTGGGGGCGGGCGCTCTCAGTTGCTGCTCGGCGCCTGGGAGAGCCGCTGGACGAACTTGGCGCCGTAGCGCTCCCAGCGCGCGCGCTGGATGACGAAGTGCGAGGCGTCCTCCAAGCCGGGGGAGCGCGGAAGGCCGGCCGCGGGAGGGTTCTCCTCCATGACCATGGTCGGGTGGTTCCGCAGGCCGGTGGCCCTGTCCCCGGCGGACCAGAAGCGCACCTCGTCCACCGGCCAGGCCCTGAACGCGCGGTCCACGGTCAGCACGGTCGCCTCCAGGGCGATGCCGACCGCGTTCGACCCCTCGTCCACGACCACGTCCACCTGGATCCACCGCCTCTCGGTGTCCAGACGGGACAGCGAGCAGAACCCCAGGACGGTACCGTCGGCCGGGGAGACGGCGAAGAACTGCTCCGTGACGTCCGCCGTGTCGCGGGGGAGCGGCCGGACCAGGTCCTCCATTCCGGGGAATTCCCCGACGCCCTTCTCGGCCAGGGCCCGGACGACGCCCTCCGTTTCCAGACTCCGGGTGGGGGACAACCGGATCCTGCGCGTTTCCACGGGTTTTTCTGTCACGCTCTCCTACCTCGACTCTTTATCGGTTCGCGTCGGCGCCCTTCCCGGCGCACGGTGGGGAAAACCCATTCCCGGAACCCGGGGGCAAAGGGTGACGGGGCGCTCGCCGCGTGTCCCGCCAGCGGGACACGCGGGCTCGGTCCACGTACCTTAGTCGCCCTTTCCGTCCCGTTTCCGGACCGGACGCCCCGGGCCTCGGCACGGGGCGTCCGCGGTGGCGTCCCGCCCTGCGGGACGGCCCCGGGGCGTGCCGGGCGGAGGGGCCGGCAAGAACCGGTTCACCAGGCATCCGTCGCCCTCGCGGTCCGGGCCGTCCTGCGTTCGGGAGGCCGGGGGAGCGGCGCCGGAAGGACCGGCGGCACACCGCTGCGGCATCGGCCGGGCAGGCCCTCCGTCCAGGCCGGCGCCGGGGAGGAGAGGGCTCCCGCCGGGCTTGCCGGCGACTGCGGGGGTCATTGGCGGAACCGGCGCCGTGCGGGGAATGGGCGGCTCGGAGGAATCGCCCCCGGGTAAATCGGCACAGATTCCCGGCGAGTGCGCTGTTATCGTGATGCAGTCCTGGCCACAAAGGTCGGACGGAGTCGCGGCGGGGTCACGGTTTGTTCCGAGGCCCCGGCGGGATTCCTTTCTCCTGAAAGGTGAAAAAATGGCCGTGAGCGAAGTTCTCGACCTGCAGGTCCTCGAGTCGGAGTCCCTCCTGGAGGAAGGCGTCCTCCTCAACAGCGGCCTCAGCCTCGTGAGCTGCAGCTGACGTCGTCCCCCCGGGCGGTGACGGGCCCCGGTAGGGGGTCCGCCACCGCCGCCTGAGGAGAGAAGGGTTGCCGCGGCCGGTCCTCCGGTCGCGGCAACCCGCCGCTTCGGGCCCGTCCCCTACGCGGTGACGGCGCCGCGGAAGCGCCAGACGCCCAGCGTCAGCAGGACCGCCGCGTACCCCAGGAGCACGCCGATGTGCGGCAGCACGTCCGTGAGGGTCGCCTGGTTGCGGATCAGCTCGCTGAAGGCGTCGTAACCCCACGCGTGCGGGGTGAGGAACGCGATCGTCGTCATCGTCTCGTCGAACGACTCCAGCGGGAGCATGGTCCCCCCGAGCGCCCCGGCGCCGAGGCTGATCCCCACGGCCGCGGCCAACGCGCCACCCTCGGTCCGGGCGAGGCTGCCGAGCAGGAGCGAGGCTCCGCTGCTGACGAGGCAGAAGGCCGTGACCACCAGAGAGGTCGCCGGCAGGTCGCCCCAGTCCACGCCGAACATCAGGGCCGATCCGAACAGGATCAGCAGCGCCTGGGTCAGGGCGATGAGGAACCGGCCCAGGGCCTCGCCCAGCACGATGGACCCCGCCGAAGTGGGCGACGCGTACATGCGCCGCAGCACCCCCGAGCGTCTCGCCTGCACGATGCCCAGGGACGTGGTCAGCGCCGTGATGAAGGTGTAGAGCAGCAGCAGGGGCGGCGCCGCGAGGCTGTGGGAGGAGAGGCCCTCGGGGAAGGTGGCGTCCCCTGAGGTCGTCACCTCCACCTCGATGCCGGACACCTCGGTCTCCGAGGCGTTCTCCAACCGCTCGTCGAACCCGTCGTCCCGAACGGACCCCGTCACCTGCGCGGTGCTCAGGAGGGAGGACTCCCGGGTCACGACCGAGCGCACCCAGATGCCCACGTCCGCGGCGGCCAGGTCGTCACTGCGAGTGACGAGTTCCAGCTCGGCGCGCTCGCCGTTCCGGATCCGGTCCTCGTAGTCGTCGGGGATGACGAGCCCGGCCTGGACGTCGCCGCCCTCGACGAGGTCGCGCATCTCGCCCTCGTCCATGTGCAGGACGTCGATCCGCTCGTCCTCCTCCAGCGCGTCGACCAGGCGGTCGGCGAGCCCTGCCTGCGACGGGGAGGAGACCGCGAGCACGGGCTGACCCCCTCCGTACATCAGGCCCATCATGAAGACCATGAGGAAGGGGAGCAGCAGGACGAAGAAGATGTTCGTCCGGTCCCGGAACACGCGACGGAGGTTGAGGACCCCGATGATCAGCGGCTTCATGCGTTCACCATCCGTCCCATACGAAACAGCGCGACGGTGGTGCCCACGAGGCCGAGGGCGAGGAGCACCGCGCACGGAAGGAGGACCACGTCGAGACCTCCCGCGGAGAGTTCGCCCAGCCCGAGGAGGAACCACCGGTGGGGCGTCAGGTAGCTGACGATCGCCAGGCCGTTGAGCTGCGAGATGGGGAACAGCGCTCCGCCGAACACCCCGAGCAGCATCGCCAGGACCGACAGCCAGTTGGCGGCCTGCTCCGAGCTCCGGGCGAAGCTCGCCACGGCCGCGGTGAGGCCGATGACGGCCGTCACGCCCGTGAGGATCAGCGCGCCGGCGCCCAGGGGGTCGCCCCAGTCGGCGCCGAAGAAGACCGAGGTCGCGACGGCCAGCACGGCCATGTTCGCGAGGCCGATGACCAGGCCGCTGGTGAGCTTGGCGATCAGGATCGCCCCGCGCGGGATCGGACTGGCCAGCAGGCGGGCCAGGGTCCCGCCGGCCTTCTCGTCGAAGATGCTCGTGACGCTGAACATCGCCGCGAAGAAGACGAAGAAGAACGCCATCGAGGCGGAGTAGTAGGTGGCGTTGCCCAGCTCCCGCCACTCCAGATCCGCGTCCTCGGACAGGACGAGAGGCGCCTCGGCGGCCTCGGCCTCCTCCAGGAGGAGGGCCGCGTCCTCGGGGCTCGGCTCCGAGTCGAAGCCCGACGCGACAGCGAGGCGGATGCGCAGGTGCTCGGTCGCGAAGGCGCGGCCGATCTCCCGGGCGATGTGGGTCGCGACGGGGGCGTCGGCGTCCCCGACGACGGTGAGCACCGCGTCGTCGCCGTTCTCCAGGGACTCGGTGAAGTCCTCCGGGACGAGGAACGCGGCGTCCGCGCCGCCGTCCTCGACCAGTGCGCGCGCCTCGTCCTCGGTGTCCGCCGTGGTCAGTTCCAGGACCCCGTCGTCGGCCAGGGGCCGCAGGGCCGCGTCGACGAACTCCTGGCCGAGGGAGCCGGCGTCGCTGTCGACGACGACGTACTCGGAGCCCGTCTGCCGGGAGGTGTCGTCGCCGAGCAGCATGTTGAAGAAGAAGGCCACGCCGAGGGGCAGCAGGAGCCCGAAGACCAGCAGGCTGCCGTCCCGGAGCCGCTGGCGTACGTCCTTGGCCACGATGGCCGCGATCATGGTGAGCGTGTTGGGTCCGTTCGACATCGCTACTCCCGGAGTCCCTTCCCGGTGAGGCTGAGGAAGACGGCCTCGAGGTCCGGTTCCTGGACCTCGACCGACCGGATCCCGGCGCCGGCCCTGGTGAGCGTGTCCAGGATGAGGGGGAGGGCGTCCCTGGCGTTGGAGGTGAGGAGCCGGACCTGTGTCCCCTCGGAGGACACCTCGTCGATCGGCTCCAGCGCGCGCAGGACGTCCAGCACCCTCTCGCCGGGGGCGTCCAGGGTGATCAGGACCGTGTCGTCCTCACCGACCTGCGAGACCAGCTCACGCTGCGTGCCCTCGGCCCGGATCTTCCCGGCCTCGATGATGCCGACGCGGTCGCACAGGCGCTCCGCTTCCTCCATGTAGTGCGTCGTGTAGAGCACCGAGACCCCGCCCCGGGTCAGCGTGTGGACGCTCTCCAGGATGGAGTTTCGGCTCTGCGGGTCCACGCCGACCGTCGGCTCGTCCAGAATGAGGAGTCGGGGGCTGTTGAGCAGGCCGAGACCGATATTGAGACGGCGTGCCATTCCGCCCGAGAATTGGGATACGGCCTCACCGGCGCGGTCGGAAAGGCCGACCGTTTCCAGGACCTCTTCGGTCTTGGCGCGCGCCTCGGATTTCGACAACCCGTAGAGTCGGGCGAAGAAGCGGAGATTGTCGCGCGCGCTGAGGTCGTGGTAGAGGGCGAGCTCCTGCGGGACGAAGCCGATCAGGGACTTGCTTTTCCTGTTCGTCACGCTGTGCTCGATGCCGTCGACCGTGATCGACCCCGAGTCGCGCTCCAGGATGCCGGTGATCATGCCGATCGTGGTGGACTTGCCCGCCCCGTTCGGCCCCAGGAGGCCGTAGGTCTCACCTTCCTCGATAAAGAAGCTGACATCGTCCACCGCCTGGTTCTTGCCATATCTCTTGCTCACTCCCCTGACTTCCAGAATGGGCACGGGTGCTCCTCAAATTCTCGGTGCCTGCGTAGATCCGCCGGGGCGTGCTGAGTCGGAATCGTGCTTCTCCCCCACCGTCTCCGGGAGATTGTTCATGGAGAGCTTTCCCGTGCTGCGCCCGGTGCCGGGTCAGTGAACCATAGGAAGGGGCGCGGAGTGATACCGGCGCCATTTCCGCAGGTATTCGCCCCGGGGTTCGCTGCGGGGTCGGCGCCGGTCAGTGCCGGCCGGTGAGGGTGTGGGCGAGGTCGGCGGGGGAGGGCATGGCGGCCATCTCCTGGCGCAGGGCGTCGGCGGCTTCGGTGTGGCGGGGGTCGTCCAGGAGTGCGCGTACCCCGGCGGCCACGGCGCCGGGGGTGACCCGGTCGGGGTCCAGCACCCGGGCCGCACCGAGACCGGCCACGGACGAGGCCAGCAGGGACTCGTCGAACGTGGGCCGGGGGGAGACCAGTTGGGGCACCCCGTGCGCCAGCCCGGTCAGGACGGTGCCCGTCCCCCCGTGGGTGATCATCGCGGCGCAGGTGGGGGCGAGTGCGTGCAGGGGCACGTACTCGACCAGACGCGTGTTGGCGGGGACGGCGCCGAGCTTGGCCTGCTCGTGGGCGGGCAGGGTCGCCACGACCTCCACGTCCAGGTCCGCCAGCCCCTCCAGGACCATGGGCACGTCCACCCCGAACCTGCCCAGCCACGCCGCCGTGCTCGTCCCGAGGCAGAGCCCGACACGGGGGCGCTCGGGTGGGGTGCGCAACCAGTGGGGGACCACGGCCCTGCCGTTGTAGGGCACATAGCGCACGGGCAGGTAGTCCAGGTGGGAGGGCGTCTCCACCCTCAGGGACGCGGGGACCTGCTCGATGGTGGCCTGGCCGTGGACCAGGGTCTCGGAGTACTCGACGCCGTGGCGGGCGGCGCGCGCCCCCAGCCAGGCGGCCAGGGGGTCTTCTCGCTCGGCCGGGGGCTGCTCGGCCATCCGCGCCAGGAACCGCGCGCGCACGGCGCCGAAGACGTCCGCACCCCAGGGATGGCGCACGTGGGCCGCCCCGCACGCCTGCGCCGCGATCGCGCCGGAGAAGGTGATGGGCTCCCACACGACCAGGTCGGGCCTCCACTCCCGGCAGAACGCCACCAGGTCGTCCAGCATGGGGTCGTTCACCATCCGCCACCACCAGGTGACGACCTGCCTGTAGTCCTCCAGCTCCTCCGCCCAGGGGCGCTGGCCGCGCCCGCTGCCGAAGGCGGAGAAGAGGGGCACCCCCCCGCGCAGCCCGTCGAAGGAGGAGCGCGCGGTCAGGTGCCGCCAGAAGCCGTGGTCCCGGCCGACCGGGACGAACGGCAGACCGGTGTGCCGGACGACGGATCCCAGGGCGGGCTGGCTCGCCACCCGCACCTCGTGCCCGGCCGCGCGCAGGGCCCAGGCCACGGGGACCAGGCTCAGGAAGTTCGTCTTCTCTGCCAGGGACGCCACGACGACGCGCACGGTGGGCTCTCCTCGGGTCGCGGCCGACGTCGGCGCTGGGGGGTTCGGACGACGCGCGGGGCATCCCGCGGCGCGGCGCCATGTCTACCAGTTCCGGCCGGGGCGCCACCCGCCCCGAACCGACCGCCCGGGTGGACGCGCCGCGTCCCCTCCCCTAGTCTGCCGAAGCGCTTCGAGGAGGTGCGGGACGTTGCGTGTGCTGTTGACGGTGGCTGCGGAGAAGCCGCACTTCCTGGGGATGGTGCCCCTGGCGTGGGCCCTGCGGGCCGCCGGGCACGAGGTGCGGGTGGCGAGCCAGCCCGCGCTGGGGCCGACGGTGGCGG
>NZ_JBHSUF010000036.1:0-25542 GCF_042660575.1 Nocardiopsis tropica | reverse complement strand
GCGGAGGTCGGCGCCTACGCGGAGGCGCTGCGCGCCGCCGGGTGGCAGGTGGAGGCGGACACGGGCCGGTGCGCGCACGTGCGGGTGCCCGGCTCCGACCGAGGGTGAGCCCGGTCCGGGCCGGAAGCACACCCGGAGCAGAGACCCGGAATCAGACACGACCGGACCGGACCGCGGCCCGCGCCGACTCACGGTTGCCGCGTTGCGGTGGCCAGTGCCGCGCGGATGGCGTCCTCGCCGGCCGGTTGTCCCTTCTCGTCCGAGAACGGCCCGTACGGGGACCCCCACACCGGCGTGCCCGTCGCCTGCCGCCAGCCATCGGCCAGCGGTCCCGCGTCCACCACGCCGTACCCGAGGGATCCGATGAACTCGTTCACCGTCTCCTTCGCCGCCGCGGAGTCCCCGGCGACCGGCAGGTACGAGCGGTCCGCCGCCCCTGCCGGGCGGGCGAGGGACAGCAGGTGCTCGAAGAAGATGTTGTTGAACGCCTTCACGAGCACGGCGTCCGGGACGTACCGCAGCAGCAGCTCGCTCGAAGTGAGCGACGTGCTGTCGAGCTCGGGGATGCGCCCGTCACGCTCGGGGCCGTAGTTGCACGTGTCGATGACCGTCTTTCCGGCCAGTGTCGCGGCGGGCAGGCTGGGAAAGGCGCTGACCGGCACCGCGACCACGACGATGTCACCGGCCGCCGCGGCCTTCCGGCTCGTCTCCGCGGATGCCCGCGGCCCCAGTTCCGCGACCGTGTCCGCGAGCGTTGCGAGACCGCGCGAGTTGCTGAGCACGACCTGGTGCCCGGCCTCGACGGCGAGCCGCGCGATGGCACCGCCGATGTTTCCGCTTCCGATGAATCCCACAGTCGTCATATTCCGTCCCTCCAGAAGAGCCGTACCCTTGTCATCGGCCGGACTCGTCGCGATGCGGGTCCGTGCCGTCAGGTGGCGGGGAAGTAATGGCCGTTGTCCACATCGGCGAGCAGGCCGGGGTGGGCGGGTTCCCAGCCCAGGGCCCGGCGGGTGATGAGATTGGACGCCGGATAGTTCTGCGTGACCATGTGCGCGAGGAAGCCGAAGTACCCCGGCACCATCAGTACGTCCGCGGGAACGCTCACGACGGGCAGGCCCAGACGGCTGCCGATGGCCTCGGCGATCTCGCGGAGCGGAATGGCCCCCTCCCCGACCGCATGCCAATATCTGCCGGCCTGCCCTTTCTCCAACGCCAAGCGGAACAAGGAGGCGGCATCGCGGACGTGCACGGCGTTCCACAGGTTCGCGCCGTCGCCGGGGTAACCGACGAAGCCCTTCTCCTTCGCGAGCGCGATCAGCTGCACGAGGAAGCCGGCCCGATCGGTCGTACTGTGCGCGATGTTGGCGATCCGCACGACCGAAGACCGCACTCCCCGCTCGGCGAGGCCGACCACGGCGGTTTCCACGTCGTTGCGAACCCGCAGGGTCCCCTTGTACCCATCGCCGCCGGGAAGGGCCGGGTCCTCCTCGGTGACCGGTCGGCCCAGGTTCCCGGCCGAGCCGATGCTCCCCGCCGCGACCAGCGGCTTCCCCGTTCCCGCGAGTGCCTCACCGTACGCGAGCATGATCGGGAGCTCCGCGGCGGCCACGGCGTCGATCCCGCCGGACGGAAGCAGGTCCTGCCTGTGCGCGACGTGGATGACGCCGTCGGAATCCGCGGCCGCCTCCTTGAGCCCGTCGAGATCCTCGAGGTCGCCGCGACGCACCTTCGCGCCGAGCGCGGACACCGCCGCCGCAGCCGTGTCCGACCGGGCCAGGCCGGTGACCTCGTGTCCGGCGGCGATGAGCTCGGGGATGATGTACGAACCGGAATGGCCGGTCCCGCCAGTGACGAAAACGCGCACGCTAATGCTCCTTGTGAATGATGTGGCGCGAGAAATGGTGGTACGGGTGCGCTCAGTTGAGAATGCTGACGCCGAGGGAGAAGTTTGTGTGCCTGACGGAGTGGGCGACGAGGCCCAGCTCCAGCAGGCCGGCGTTCTCCAGTGCCCGCGCCATTGACAGTCGGCCGGTGTCCATCGGGCGCATTCCCATGCTCTCGATGAACGCCGACACGCGTGCCTTTGCCTGTGGGTCGTCCCCGGCGATGAATACGTCCAAGGGGCGGCCCTCGACCGGGTCGGCGGCCAGAACATGGGAGAAAAGGGTGTTGAACGCCTTGACGACATGCGCGCCGTCAGGGGCGGCCTTGGCGATCTCCTGTGCGCCGGAACTGCCGTCGGGGGTGGCAAGACCCGTGAGATCGGGGGTGAGGGGGTTGGTGATGTCGATGACGACCTTGCCGCTCAGTGCGTCCCCGTGCTCGCCGACCACCGCCGCCGCACTGGCGTACGGCACGGCGAGGACAACGATGTCCCCGGTCGGGGCGGCGCCGGCCGTCCCGGCAGTGGCGCCGCCGAGCGCGGTGGCCAGTTGCTCGGCCTTGGCCGGGTCGCGGCCGATGATCTCGACGTCGTTGCCGCCGGCGAGCGCCCGGCCGGCCAGGGCGACGGCCATGTTCCCCAGGCCGATGATACTGATGCTGCCCATTGGCGTTTCTGCTTTCTCGAGCTGAATAGGACACCATTCTCACCGTCGTTGTCAACGATTGCTTCGCCGACGCTTCCGAACAACGCGATGGGCCTGGCTCATTTCATGATGCACCCGTTCTGGCCCTGAATCCTGCCGTCGAGCCCGATGTCGGACTCTTACATCGAATTCACTCCGGACCCGGGCACATATTCAGGATGCCATTGGTGTGAGCGGGTGTCCAAGACCTCTTTCAGCTGTTGCGATACCCTGGAGGTATCGTCGGCCGGGAGGCTCCATGGATCTGGACCTGCGCAAGTTGCGCTACTTCGTCGCCGTCGCGGACAGGCTGCACTTCGGCCGCGCCGCCGATGAGCTGCACATCGCGCAGCCCGTGCTCAGCCGGCAGATCCGCGCGCTGGAACAGGACCTCGGCACCCCGCTGCTGACAAGGGACAGCCACGGCGTGGCGCTGACCGACGCCGGCAGGCAGCTTCTGACCGACGCCGGCCCGCTGCTGGCCTCCGCGCACGCGGTCCGCCGCCGGGTGACCGTGGCAGCGCGGGCCGTCCAGCGGCTGATGGTCGGCTTCCGGGCGGGCATCGCGGTCGCCCCCGCGGTACGGCTGTTCGCCGCCCGGCACCCGGACGTCCTGGTGGACGTGCAGCGGATCGAAGGGGACGACCAGGCCCCGATGCTGCTCGACGGCCGTATCGACGTCGGCTATGTGCGGCTGCCCATGGCCGAGACCGGGCTGCGCGTCGCCCCGCTGTACACCGAGCCGCGGGTGGCGGTGCTGCCCGCCGGCCACAGACTGGCCGGCCGGGAGCAGATCACCGAGGACGAGCTGGCCGGCGAGCCGCTGGTCTGGCATGGGGACACGAGCACGCAGCCCACCAGGCGGCCGCACCCCAACGCCGGGTACCTGGTGCGCGGGGTGGACGAGACGCTCGAGCATGTCGCGGCCGGCCGGGGCATCTCGTTCATGGCCCGTTCGGCGACCGTGTTCTACTCCCATCCGAACATCAGCTACGTGCCCGTCCCGGATCTGGCGTCCGACCAGGTGTGCCTCGCGGTGGCGGCATCGCACACCTCGCCGTTGGTCGACGACTTCTTCGCCGCGGCTCAGGAGGCGGCCGAGATCACGGCAGAGTGTGGGCACTATGAAATGTGGCAGCTGGGGAAAAGCGCCGTTCCGATGAGGTGATCTCGGAGGAAGCGAATCAGGCGCCCGTTTTTCGACCACGCGCGAGGCGCGTTCGGTGGAGGTTCGCGAACAGTCCTGGCCCGGAGCCGGGCGTGGAGTCCTGGACGAACCGGCACGGGGACCCTGCCCAAGTTCGTGCTCTGCCGATGATTTCCGAGGCAACACCGGGACGAGCTTCTCCAGCGCCTCTTGGGCCGGACCGAAAGCCGCGACCCACGTCTCGATCGGTGCGTCCGCTCAGGGACGGGCGCGGTGCGCGTCTCCAGGCGGGGAGTGGCGGGAGAACCAGGTGGCCTGATTCCCGGCGCGCGGTTGTCGCGGTACTCCCCCGGGTATACGTCCCGCGCCGGACATCACACTGCGTAATAGGAGGATTGCCATGGGTTTCTTCGGGGCGCACTGGGGTTACGTCGACACCGACGAGGCCGAATACGGCGAACTCACGCCGCGCGAACAGCAGTGGCTCCACGAGATCGAGCAGAAGCAGCAGCAGGACACCACGGGCAGCGGTGAGCGCTGACGTCCACCGGGGGTTCGAGCGGCCCGTCACGGACCGCTCGAACCCCGCGGACGACCTCGCCGCCCCGCACACCCCCGGCCCGCAGGGCCCGCCCGCCCACGGCGGCGAACGCGAGTTCGACCTCACCGAGGCGTGGCACCGCGCCGGCCGCACCGCCCGGCACCTGGACTACCGGCCGCGCCTGACCGACCTCGGCGGCGCGTGGCGCTGCCGGCTCGCTCATGCCGACCGGACCCCCGTCACCGCCGGGCTCGGCACGGGCAAGGGAGACGACGACGCCGCCCGGGTGGGCGCGGTCTTCGAGGCGCTGGAGCACGCCCTCACCCACGCGAGCGCGCTGCGACCCGACCGCGTCGTCCTGCGCACCGTCCGCGACCTCCTCGTGGGCGTCTGGGGGGCCGACCCCGCCGTCCTCGCCCTGGACCCGGACGCCGACGCCCCGCTGGCCTGCCGTACCCACACCGCGCTCGATGGCCGCTCTCCCGCCGTCGACGTTCCGGTGTTCCTCACCTGCCCCTCCTATCCGGGTGCGGAGGCCGCTCCGCTCCGCGACGCCCTGGGCGACACCCACGACTACGCCCCCGCAGCCCGCTACAGCACCAACAGCGGGAGCGCCATCGGCTCCTCCCGTACCGAGGCCCTGGTCCACGCCCTGGCCGAGGTCGTGGAGCGCGACGCCTACTCGCTGCTGCTGGCCGGGCTCTTCCTCGGTCCCGGCGGGCGCGCGGCCCGCGTCGTGCGGCCGGAGTCCCTGCCCGGCGATCTCGCCCGATGGCACGGTTTGGCCCGGCGCAGGGTGCGCGGCCCCGTCCACGTGCTGGACATGACCACCGACCTCGGGGTTCCCGCGTTCAGCGCGCACGGCCTGTCCGGCGGGGGCACCCCGGTGCAGGGGCAGGGTGCGTCGCTGTCCGCCCGCCTGGCGCTGCGCCGCGCCCTCAGCGAACTCGTCCAGTGCGCCGCGGTGGCCGACCACGACGGTGAAGAGGCCGTCACGCCCGATCTGCGCGGGCTGCGGCCCTACCCGGCCCTGCTGGCGGCGGGCCGGGCCGACGTCGGTCGGCACCTGGGCGCCGCCCGCCCGGTGGACTTTCACGACACCGCCGCACCGGCCACCCCCGGCGGCCACCTGCGCGGGCTGGTGGCGGCCGTGGCCGCGCGCGGCCACACGCCCTACGCCGCCGAGGTGCACACCGCCGCCACCGGTGTGTGCGTGGTGAGCGTGGTGGTTCCCGGTCTGGAACGCTTCTTCGCGGTCACCGGCGGCGCCCCGGTCGTTCCCGGTCCGCGGGCGCGCGCTCAGCTGAGCGGTCCGACCATGAGCGACGGCGTCGGGTTCCCGGGGTAGACCGGTTCGGGGTCGGGGAACACCGGGACGCACCCCCGCCCAGGTGTCGGCCGGTGCGGGCGGCGCCGCGTCCTCCCGTCGGTCGAGGCCGGCGCCCCCGCTCAGTCCAGGTCGGACATGTCGAGCACGAAGCGGTAGCGGACGTCGTTGCGTTCCAGGCGTTCCAGGGCCGTGTTCACCTGCGACGACGGCAGCAGTTCGATGTCGGCGGTGATGCCGTGCTCGGCGCAGAAGCTCAGTAGTGCGGCGGTGGAGGGGCGGCCGCCGCTGCCCGCGGAGCTGAGCCTCTTGCGGCCGATGAGCAGGTCGGTGGTCTCCACGGTGACCGGGCCGAGGTGCCCGAGGTGGCTGAGGGTGCCGTCCATGGCGACGGTGCGCAGGTAGGGGGTCAGGTCGTGGGGGGCTGAGACGGTGTCGACGACCACGTCGAACCGGTCCCGGACGGCTTCCATCTGCGCGGCGTCGGTGGAGACGACGAATCCGTCCGCGCCGAGGCCGTACGCCTCGTCGGCCTTGTCCGGTGTGCGGCTGATGACGGTGGTCGTGGCGCCGAGTGCGGCGGCCAGCTTGACGGCGAGGTGCCCCAGGCCGCCCAGCCCGACAACGGCGACCGTGCTGCCCGGGCCCACGCCGAGGGCCCGCAGGGGCTCCCAGACGGTGACGCCGGCGCAGAGCAGAGGGGCCGCTCCGGCCGCGTCCAGACCGGCGGGCAGGTGGTGGACGAACGTGTCGCGGACCACGTATTCGCGGGAGTAGCCGCCCAGGGTGGTCGCCCCGTCACGGCGGTCGGTTCCGCCGTAGGTCAGGGTCGGGAAGTCGTGGCAGAAGTTCTCCTGGCCGGCCCGGCACATGGGGCACGTGCCGCACGAGTCGACGATGTTGCCGACGGCCACGGGGTCGCCCGGGGCGAAGCCGGTGACCTCGCTGCCGACCTCGCTCACCGTGCCCGTGAACTCGTGCCCCGGCACCAGTGCCCCGTCGGTGTCGCTCTTGTGGGCGCGCAGGGCGTGTAGGTCGCTGAAACAGACGCCGCAGTAGTCCACGCGCACCGCGACGTCGTCCGGACGCAGGTCCCGGCGCCGGAGGTGGGTGCGGAGCAGGGCGCGGGTCGCGGGGTCCGCCTGCCATCCGATGGTGGTGCGCATATCTCTCCAAAGACAGACTGTTCGGTCTATTTGGAACCTAGGCCGTCGGAGCCAGATAAGCAAACAGACTGGTCTGTCTGCTAACGTGGTGGCCATGCCCGAACAGCCATCGAGCGCGCGCGGGGCCGCCACGCACCGGCGGATCGTCGACGCCGCCACCCAGGAATTCGCCCGCTACGGCATCGCCGGAGCCCGCATCGAGCGGATCATCGCCGCCGCGCGGACCAACAAGGCCCAGCTCTACGGCTACTTCGGCAACAAGGAACAGCTCTTCGACGCGATCTTCTTCGCCTCGCTGGAGCGCATCATCGATGTCGCCCCCATCGACGCCGGGGACCTGGCCGACTGGGCGGTGCGCCTCTACGACGAGTACCTGGCCCGCCCCGACCTCATCCGCCTCGCCACTTGGGCCCGCCTGGAGCGGCGCCCGAGCGGGCACCTCGTCGCGGAGCACGAGCGCTACGACGACCACAAGCTCGGCGCCATCGCCGAGGCTCAGGCCGCCGGGCGCATCAGACAGGGCGACCCCTTCGACGTGATGGCCGTGGTCATCGCCATGTCCATGGCCTGGTCGCCGGTGAGCAACGTCTACGCCGCCACAGCGACGGAGCCGCAGGAGGTGCACGGACAGCGGCGCGACCTGTTGCGGGACTGCGTCCGCCGCGCCGTCGCCCCGGAACCGGCAGCGTCCGCCGCGCCGTGAGCCGAGGGTGCGCCCGGGTGGCGCTCCCGTGCCCCTGCTGAGGCGACACAGCGCGCCTACGCGCCCGCCTCACCCCTTCCCATGGCCGTCCCCTCCCGTCCGGGGGCGGCGGGCCCGGGGCACGGAGTCCAGGACGAGTTCGTAGGAGTGGTCCACGAGGTCCCGGACCATGTGCGCGGTGATCTCCTCGCCGGCGCCCACAGAGGTCCAGTGCGTCTTGTCGAGGTAACGGCCCGGGGTGATCGAGGGGTACCGGCGCCGCAGGGAGCGGCCGTGGTCGGGCTCGACCTTGACGGTGATGATGCGCTCGTCGGGGTCGTCGGTGACGATCAGGAAGACCTTGCCCGCCACCTTGTACACGTCCAGCTTGTCGACGAAGGGCCGCCCGTGGTCGGTCCCGGGCAGGTCCCGGGCCGTGCTGCGCGCGGTCTGTTGGAGCTGCTCTCCGGTGATGGCCATGGCCACTCCTCAGGTCTGTTGCGAAAGTGCGCCCCTGCCGTCCGCGGGACCGGTCCGGCACGAATGTCGGACGTGTCCGCCAGGCTCCGGTCATGGAGATGACGCTGCAACTGACGATCGACTGTTCGGACCCGCGGACACTGGTGGCGTTCTGGAGCGAGGCTCTGGGATACATACCCGAACCCCCACCGGGCGGCCATGCCACGTGGCGGGAGTACTGGGCAGCGATGGGGGTGCCCGAGGAGGAGTTGCCCGCGGGCGCGGGCGACGTCCCGGAGTCGATCGTCGATCCCGCAGGGCAAGGGCCCCGGGTGTGGTTCCAGCGGGTTCCGGAACCCAAGGCCGCCAAGAACCGGATACACCTCGACCTGAAGGTCGGCGGCGGTCGCGACGTCCCGTTGGCGGTGCGCACGCAGCGGGTCACCGCCACGGTGGAAAGACTGGTCGAGGCCGGCGCCGGCGTGCTCCGGATCACGGACGAGCCGGACATGGGGCACTACGCGGTCCTGATGCAGGACCCCGAAGGCAACGAATTCGACGTCGTCTAGGAACCGTTCGGCCGGGCGCGGCCCGGTGGTCAGCCCGCCGCGCGAACGTCCGGGCGCGTGGCCGGCTTTCCCGACGGCGACCCGACGGGTCGGCGGGACCGGGGCAGGTTGTCCACCACGAGCCGGTAGGACTCGGTCACCAGCTCCCTGACCAGGTCCTTGTCGATCGAGTCGCCGGGGGCGAGCGTGATCCAGTGCCTCTTGTTCATGTGGTAGCCCGGGGTGATGTCGGCGTGGGACTCACGCAGGGCTTCGGCCTCACCGGGGTCGGACTTGAGGATCACGACCGGTTTGCCGGGGACCTCGGTCATCAGCATGAACACCTTGCCCCGGACCTTGAAGACCTCCCAGTCGGGTCCGAACGGGTGCTCCAACCCGGCACCCACCAGGGTCTCGGCGTGTTCCTGGGCCGTGTCCTGCAAGGTTTCGCCGTCCATCGCCACTCTCCGTCCTCGCGTGCTGCGGCCACGGGCGCCCGGCACCCGCGTGCCGTCGCCCTGTGCCTCTCCTACCCGACCCGACCGGCCCACACAGGTCGTCGAACTGCGTGGACGCGCTACGGACTCCGGCGCCGGCCCGGCCGCCGGGAGCTGGCCCCTGCCCTGCCGGAGAACCGACGCGTGTGGAACGCTACCCCGGACGGGGACCGGTCGCCGCTTAGGTTGGGGTCATGCTCTCTTCGGCGCAGCTGGCCGTCTTCGTACCCGCGGCGTTGGCGGTGGCCGCCTCGCCCGGGGCCAACAACCTGCTCGCCTTCCGCAACGGGCTGCGGCAGGGCCTGTGTCCGGCCGCCGTCGCACTCCTCGGACGCTTCGCCGCGTTCGCCCTCATGCTCGGTGCGGTGATCACCGGCCTGGGGGCGCTCCTGCACGCCTCCCGGACGGCCTTCGAGATCCTCCGCGTCGCCGGGGCGGCCGTCATGGTCGGACTGGGGGCGTGGGTGGTGTGGTCGGCGCGCGCCGCCTCCGCGCCGAACGGGTCCGCGCCCGACCGGGAGGACGGGGGCGCCCGTGATACGGCGCCGTGGAAGCTGGCGGGGCAGGAGTTCGTCACCGCCGCCGCCAACCCCAAGGCTCTCCTGCTGTTCACGGCGTTCCTACCGCCGTTCGTATCTTCCGGGTCCGGCGTCGCGGCCGGAGTGCAGCTGGTCGCGCTGGGCGGGCTCTACATCGTCTGCGAGGCGGCCACCGCCCTGGTCTGGGCGACCGCGGGGCGCGTGCTGGCGGGGCGCCGCGTGCGGCCGGTGACGCTGCGCCGCCTGGACCAGGCGTCCGGGGGAGCATTGATCGCGTTCGGCGGAGGGCTGGCGCTGGCGGACCTGTCACGCCGGTAGACCCGGGGAGCCGCATGCGGCGTCGGCGCCCCCGGGCCCGCAGCCGCCGTCCGACAGCCGCACCGCGTCCGGGCCGTGATGCCTGTACCGGTGAGGACATGACACCGTGTCACTGGTGTCGCGGCGGAGCAGGACGAATACTGGTCCGGACCCCCGGGGCGGGGTCGCGGACACGCCGGCACGGGGTTCGGGAGCTCCGGCGCCGGGAAGAGACGGTTCCGCGCCCGGCCGGCCGGGCGCCCCGGGCGGGACGGACGCCGAGGAGAAGACGATGGAACCGACACTGCCGCAACGGCTCTACCTGCTCAGCTACGACACCGACAAGAACCGGTTCGACCCCGTCAGCACCGCCTACCGCGGCCACCTGCTGCGCGCCGCCGCGCTGACCGAGCTGATCCTCGGCGGCCTGCTCCGTGCCCGGGACGGCAGGGCCGAGCGCGACACCGCCCGCACTCCGGAGGACCCGTTCCTGGCCGAGGTGCTGGACGGCCTGTCGCCGCACGAACCGGGCCACTGGATCAACGCCGTCCCGGACCGTGAGTGGAAGGCCGAGAGGGCCGTGCGCGAGCAGCTCGTCGCGAACGGGTCGATCACGGTCGACCGCGGCCGGGTACTGGGGCTCTTCCCGACCCTCGACGTCACCCTCGAACACCCCGGAGAGGTCCGCCGGCTGCACGAGCGCGTGCACGAGGCGGTCCGCACCGAGCACACCGTGGCGACCGCCCCCGCCGAGGACGTGGCCCTGGCCGCGATCGCGGCCGACGGCGATGTCTGGACGGTGTTCACCCCGCAGGAGCGGCACGAGTACAGGGCCGGGTTCAAGGCGGTCCACGAGCGCTTCGGCCTCGAGGTGCCCGGGATGCGCACCGCGATCCTGGCTGCCGTCGTGAACCGGCGGGCGGGGACCGCCTAGGTCGGCGCGGAGGGCGACGCGTGGTGACCGGCCCCGGCCCGCCCGTCGCCCCTTGCCGGTCGGCCTCGTCCGCCCCGCTGTTCACCGCCCCGGCTGCGCGGCGGCGGGCTCGTGGTCCTCGGCCGGCTCGGGCTCCCAGCGCAGCAGGTCCCCCGGCTGGCAGTCGAGCACCGTGCACAGGGCGGACAGGGTCGTGAAGCGCACCGCCTTGGCGCGGCCGTTCTTGAGCACCGCCAGGTTGGCGGGCGTGATCCCGACGCGGTCCGCGAGTTCCCCGACGGACATCTTGCGCTTGGCCAGCATCACGTCGATGTCGACGACGATCGGCATCAGATCACCTCGTCGAGCTCGCCCCGCAGCCGGGACGCCTCGGCCTTGCTCTCGATCGCCTGGGCCAGCAGCGTCCTCAGCACGACCACGATGAGCGCGCCCCCCAGGAGCGCCGTGCCCACCCCGCCCACCAGCAGGACCACGCCCGGCGGCACGGCCTCACCCGGGGCCATGACGAACCCGAGCCCGAACACCAGGAGGGCGGCCGCCACGATCGCGCCGATCATCACGTCGACGTACCGGAAGGCGGTGTTGGAGAACACGGTCCCGCGCCGCACCTTCGTCACCAGGAGCCACACACAGACCAGGACGGCCTGGACCGCCACGATGCCCAGGAACACGATCGCGATCACGGGGGCGCGCACGAGCAGCGGGTCGGCGCCGGCCTCGCGCAGGTCCGCGGCCAGCAGCGGCACCATGACCGCCTGCACGAACACCGACCCTCCGAGCAACATCACGAGCACGACGCGCAGCGCCAGCACCGTCAACTTCCCCATCGCATCTCCCTGGATCGTTTCTCAATAAGAATCTATCGAAAAACGATAGCAGCGGCAATGGAGTGCCCATGTCCCTGAGCCCTCGTCCCCCGACTCCCCCGCCGGCGCCCCAGGGACCCGGCCCTCTCGGAGTCGGTCGGCCTGCCCCTCTAACGCGCTCGCGCCGCGTTCACAGAGCGGTGACAGAAGCATCCCGGGGCGCGGAGACCGCACCGGGACCGCTCCGGGACCCACGTCCACGGGGGCCCTGCCCCGGATCGCGGGGGCGGCGGCGCCGCCCGGTGCTCACCTGTCGGCTCCGGCCCGGGTACGGCGGTCCTCGTGGTGGGAGCCGCGCCAGTCCAGGCACACGACGGTGGCGTCGTCCTCCGGGCGCCTTTCGGAGGCGTCGGTGACCGCGGCGGTCAGGGTCCGTACGACCTCACGGGGGTGGTCGTCGGCGGTGTCACCGATCAGCCGGGGCAGGTCGACGGATGCCGCCCGGCGGTCCTGCATGCCGTCGGTGTGGAAGACGAGGCGGTCACCGGGGCGCAGGTCGAGGTGCTGCACGTGATAGGCGACCGGTACGTGCATACCGAAGGGCAGGTCGACGTCCAGGCCGACCTCGTTCACCGTGCCGTCGCGCAGGAGCAGCGGCCAGGGGTGTCCGGCGTTGACGATCTGCGCGCCGGTGCCGTCCAGGGCGATGCGCACCAGCTGGCCGGTGGCGAACGAGTGGTCTCCGTGGTCCAGGAGGGCCCGGTGGGCCTGATACGCCTGATCGGCCAGGTCGGCGCCGGCTCGGCGGGCGCTGCGGGAGGCGTTGACCAGCAGGGTGGCCATGAGGGCGGCGTTGACGTCGTGGCCCATGGCGTCGGTGATGGACAGGTTCAGGGTGTTGCGGTCCAGGGAGTAGTCGTAGGTGTCCCCGGCGACGGAGTCGGCGGGCACCAGGGCCGTGGCGAGGACGAACTGGGCGGCTTCGCAGGAGGACGCGCTGGGCAGGAGGTGGCGTTGGATCTCGCTGGCCAGGCTGATCGGGGTGGTGCGCCTGCCCCAGTGGTAGAGGTCGGTGAAACGGCGGTCGGTGACGATGATGTACGCCAGCGCGTGCGCGGCCCCGCGGACCTCGTCCAGGACCTCCCCCGTGACGTGGGGCAGGGTCAGCTCCAGGATGCCGATGACGTCGCCGCGGTTGGTCACCGGAGCGAGCACCCGCTGTCCGTGCCCTCCCCCGTGGCCCTGCACCAGTTCCTGGTTGCGCAGCACCTGGTCGTAGACGCTGCCGGCCAGCGGAATCTCCTCGGGGTGGCGGTCCGCCCGCGTGACGGTCTCCTCGCCGACCCGCACCACCTGCCGGCCGACCATGTCGGCGAACAGGAACGAGACCGCGTGCGCGTCGAACCGGTCGCGCAGATTGCGCGCCACCACGTTGAGGGACTCCATCGGCGCGGCTTCCTCGGCCTCGGCGAGTATCTCCGCCAGCCCGGTCCGGTCACCAGCCATCGTCGCCCCCAGCGTTTTCGCACACGCCCCACACCGACCGTGCGTACCACCTTCCCCCGCCCGCACCGGCTACACCTCGGGCAACAGGGCTCGACCTGCGATGACTGCCGCTTCCGAAGGCCGCCAGGAGCGAGGACGGCCCCTGGGCGGCGGCCGGGGGAACGGGAAGCAGGTGCGGGCGAGGCAGGTGCGGGCGGAGAGGTCCCCGGCCGGCCCTCCCCCCCCGGAGCGGTGCCGCGTTCGTGCGATGCGCGCCGCCCCCCCGGCGCCGGGGGGGCGGGGTCGGCGGCCCCTCCCCTGCTCCACGGGCACCTCGAAGGTTCCGAAGTCGGCGGCGCGCAGCGTCACGGAGTCCGCCTCGTCCGACGGGGCCGGGAAGTAGACGGAGGGGCCCCGCCGTCTGCCGAGCAGTGGGCGTCAGAGGCGCCGACCGCCGGGATCCCCGTGGACGGCTGCCGGTACACGCTCGGTCAGCTCCCGTCCGCCGAGAAGCGGTAGAAGGACTGGACCGCCCCCTGGTCCGTCGCGAACGAGGAGACCAGGTGCGGGCGCAGGGGGCCGGGGTCGGGTCCGAAGAGGGGGATGCCCTTCCCTAGGAGCACCGGAACGCGGGTCACGGTGAGGTCCGAGAGGAGACCCTCGGCCAGGAACGCCTGGACGGTGCGGCCCCCGTCGGCGTAGGCGCGCTTGACCCCGGCCTCGGCAAGGGCCGTCCGCAGCGCGGGGAGGTCCGGATGGACGGTCACCGGCGAACTTCCCAGGTCCGGTCGCGGTCCGGCGGGCAGCGTCGTGGAGAGCACATGGATCGGTGTGCCCCGGTAGTGGTCCCCTGCGAACTCCCGCATGGTGTCGTAACTCGCGCGCCCCATCGCCAGGGCGTCGACGGTGGCGAAGAACTCCTCGTAGCCGGTGTTGTCGAAGACGGTCAGCCAGTCCAGCTCACCGTCGGGCCCCGCGATGTACCCGTCGAGGCTGCAGCCGAGGAAGGCGTGAAATGTGGTCATGCCCGAACCGTAGCGGCGCCCCCGGGGCGGCGGCCTGACCGATCTTGCGCTGTTCGGGCCGTGCCCCGGAGCTGGCTCTCGGCCCGGCCCCTTCGTCGGCCCCGCCGCTCCCCGGTACCGGTCGACCGGTGCCACGGGGGCGCCCATGACGTTTGAGGGGGTGAACCGATGACGCCGCGTCACTGGTGGGCGCGGCGGGGTGACAGCAGTCTGAGGGGGTGCTTCCCGGCGGCGACGGCCGCCCCTCACAGCGGGGGCGACGGGCTGCCGGGAGGCGGGAATCCGCTACCCAGGAGGCTGCACACGTGGAACGAAAATGGAGCACGGGCCGGAGTGCGCCGCTGACGGCGGTGGTCCTCCTCGCCGGTTCGCTGGTCGCGGCGGCGCCCGCCGCGGCCGACGATCGCGACGGGAGGCCGGTGCCGGAGGTGGAGTGGGGCGCGTGCCCCGCCGACGTCCCGACCGGGCCGTACCCGCTGGAGTGCGGGACCGTGCCGGTACCGGTGGATTACGGCGACCCCGAGGGCGCCGGGATCGACATCATGGTCTCCCGCCTGGCCGGCGGGGCCCCGGACGGGCGTCGCGGCATCCTGCTGCTCAACCCGGGCGGCCCGGGCGGCTCCGGTCTGTCGATGCCGGCCGACCTGGCCGCCCTCGGGGCGCCCACCAGCCTCCTGGACACCTATGACCTGATCGGCATGGACCCCCGCGGGGTCGGACACTCCTCCCCGGTGAGCTGCGGTTTCACCGCCGACCAGGCGTACTACGGCAACATCCCGCCGTACGCCGTCGACGACGCGGCCGTCACCGACCATGCTGTGACCGCCGAGCAGGTCGCCGACCAGTGCGCGGCCAACGACACCGAGGGGCTGCTGCCCCACATGTCGACGGCCAACACGGCCCGCGACATGGACCGGATCAGAGCGGCGCTGGGCGAGGAGAGGACCAGCTTCTTCGGGGTGTCCTACGGGACGGCGCTGGGCTCCGCCTACGCCTCGATGTTCCCCGAGCGCACCGACCGGATCGTGCTCGACAGCAACATCGGCGACACCTTCCTCGGCTACGACGGTCTGCGCCAGTTCGGCCCGGGCTTCGAGGAGGCCTTCCCCGACTTCGCCGCCTGGCTGGCGCGGCGCGACGGCAGCTACGGCCTGGGGAGCTCTCCTGCGCAGGTGCGGGAGACCTACTTCGAGATCGCGGAACGCCTCGACGAAGAGCCGGTGGCGGGCGTCGACGGCCCCTCCTTCCGGTTCTACTCCTTCGCCGGACTGTACGGCGAGGAGAACTACGCCCTGACGGCGCAACTGTGGCAGTCCCTGGACGACCGCGACGGGACCGCGGTCCGGCGCTACCTGGACGCCCCTGCCGGTGGCGGTGAGGAGACGGCCGAGCCCGTGGCAGCGGACAACGCCTGGTCGGCGTTTCTCGCGGTGACCTGCAACGACTCCGAGTGGCCGGAGGACCTCGACACGTACCGGAGCAGCGTCGCCGAGGATCGGGAGCGGTACCCGATGTACGGCGCGGCCGGCGCCAACGTCATGCCGTGCGCCTACTGGCACCACGAGCCGGCCGAGGCCCCGGTGGAGATCACCGGGGAGGGCCCGGCCAACGTCCTGATCGTGCAGAACCTGCGCGACGCGGCCACCCCGTACGCCGGCGGCGTGAGGCTGGACGACAAGTTCGGGCAGCGGTCGCGGCTGGTGAGCGTCGACGGCAACGGGCACGGGGTCTACCTCTACGGTGACAACGCCTGCGCCTGGAACGTCACCACGGGCTTCCTCGTCGACGGCGAGTTCCCGGAGCGGGACGTCTCCTGCGGGGCGTCCGCGAACGCCGGTCCGGGACCCGGCAGCGGGGCGGAGCGGCTGCGGACCGAAACCCTCGACCGGCTCCGCGACACCGCCTGAGCGGGCACGAGGGGCACCGTCGCCCCTGAGCGGCCGGGAGCGGGTCGAGTCCGATCCGCCCCCGGCGCTCCTGCGCCGTCCGCCCCGCGGATCAGCCGCGGTGTGAGCGGGGCGGAAGGAGCGGACCTTCCGGCCCGCCCGGGCCCGGGGTTCCGGGGCGCGCCGTGCGGCACGCTCCGGAACCCGCGGTCACAGCGCGGCCCGCACGCGTTCGCCGATGCGTCCGACCGAGACCCCGTAGCGGTCGTGGAGCGTGGGCAGCGCGCCCGCGTCGAGGAACTCGTCCGGCAGGCCGATGGGCGTCACCTGCCGGGTCACGCCCCGCTGGACCAGCGCGGAGGCGACCGACTCGAAGAGGCCCCCCACCACGGAGTGGTTCTCCAGCACGAAGACCTTCCGGTCGGCCGCGACCTCGGCCAGGACGGTGTCCACGTCCAGCGGCTTGATGGTCGGCGTGTGCAGGACAGCGGCGCCGATGCGGTCCTTCTCCAGCGCGGCGGCCACGCGCAGGGCGCGCTCGGTCATCAGCCCCGAGGAGATGAACAGGACGTCCGAGCCGCCGCGGAGCAGTGCGGCCTTGCCGAGGCGGAACTCGTAGTCGTACTCGTCGAGCACCGTGGGCACCGCGCCGCGCAGGATGCGGGTGTAGGTGGGCCCCTCGTGCGCGACGAGCTGGGGGACGGCCTGGGCGATGTCGACGGAGTCGCAGGGGTCGACGACGGTCATCCCCGGGATCCCGCGGAGCAGGGCGACGTCCTCCGTGGCCTGGTGGCTGGGGCCGTAACCGGTCGTCAGCCCGGGCAGGGCCGCGACGATGTTGACGTTCAGGCGCGGTTCGGCGATGTCCAGGCACAGGAAGTCGTAGGCGCGGCGGGTGGCGAAGACCGAGTAGGTCGACGCGAAGGGCACGAACCCCTCCTGGGCCAGGCCGGCCGCGGCGCCCATCATGACCTGCTCGGCCATGCCCATCTGGTAGAAGCGGTCGGGCATGGCGTCGCGGAACACGTGCATGTCGGTGTACTTGGCCAGGTCCGCGGACAGGCCCACGATGCGGGGGTCCTCCCGCGCCGCGGCGAGCAGCGCGTGCCCCAGCGGGGCCTGGGCGGTGCGCGCGCCGTCGTCGGCGATCGAGGCGATCATCGCGTCCGAGGTGAGCCGCTTGGCGGTGGTGGCGCTCATGCGTCGTTCCCTTCCTTGAGCTGTTCGCGGGCCGTCTGCCACTCGTCCGGGGCCACCCGCATGAAGTGCAGCTTCTCCCTGGACTCCAGCATCGGCACGCCCTTGCCCATGGTGGTGTCGCAGATCAGGGCCTTGGGCCGGCCGCGGTGGGCCTTGAGCTCGTCCAGTGCCGCGAGCAGCGCGGCGACGTCGTTGCCGTCGACCCGCAGGACGTGCCAGCCGTTGACCCTGAACTTGTCGTCGGCGGGCTCGGTGCCCATGACCTCCTGCGCCGGGCCGTCGGCGACCTGGCGGTTCATGTCCACGATCGCGATGACGTTGTCCAGGCCGTGGTGGGCGCAGGCCTGCACGGCCTCCCAGGTGGAACCCTCGCTGAGCTCACCGTCGGAGAGCAGGTTGTACACGTGCGCCGGGTTGTCCTTGCGGCGCAGTCCCAGGGCGATCCCCACGGCGACGCCGAGCCCGTGGCCCAGGGAGCCGCCGGAGACCTCCATGCCGGGCGTATAGGTGGACATGCCCGACATGGGCAGGCGCGAGTCGTCGGTGGCGTAGGTGTCCAGTTCCTCGACGGGGATCACGCCCGCCTCGGCCAGGGCCGCGTACAGGGCGATCGCGTAGTGGCCGATGGAGAGGAGGAAGCGGTCGCGCCCCTCCCACTCGGGGTCCTCGGGACGGAGGTCGAGCTGGTCGGCGTAGAGGGCGGCGAGGACGTCGGCGATCCCGAGGGCCTGGCCGATGTAGCCCTGCCCCTGTACCTCCCCCTGGGTCAGGGCGTTCAGCCTGATCCGGTACGCGGCGGCCCTCACCCGGTCGGTCCGGGCGGTGTCGACACCGCTTCCGGGCGCCGTGGCGGTCTGGTTCATCTCAGTCCTCCTGGTTGGGTGGTTCGGGTGGTGGTTGCGGGGGGCGGCCCGGTGGCCTGTTCGGCGGTTCTTCCGGGCGGTTCGTCGCGTCGCGGGACGGGTCCGCGGTGAGTCCTCACGCCAGCGCCCAGACGAGGCAGACCAGGCCGAAACCGGTCGTGCCCAGTACCGTGACCAGCACGGTCCACGTGCGCAGCGCGTCCGCGACCTGCAGCCCGAGGTAGCGCGAGACGATCCAGAACCCCGAGTCGTTCACGTGGGAGAGGCAGATCGCCCCGCAGCCGATGGCCAGGTTGATCAGGGCGATCTCCACGGAGCTGTAACCGCCCTCGGAGACCGTGCTCGCCAGCAGCCCGGCCGTGGTGATGGCCGACACCGTCGCCGAGCCCTGGGCGGCTCTGAGCAGTGCGGCCAGGACGAACGCCAGGAGCAGCAGGGGGATGCCCAGTCCGAGCAGGCCGCCGGAGAGGGCCTCACCGATACCGCTCTCGCTGAGGACCTTGGCGAAGGCCCCGCCCGCCCCCGTGACGAAGACGACGATGGCCGCCGGGGCCAGGGCCCCCTCCATGACCCGGCCCACGGAGCGCATCGACCACCCGCGCCGCACCCCCAGCAGGTACACCGCCAGCAGGCAGCCGGTGAGCAGGGCGAACGGCGGGGCGCCGAGCATCGTCAGCAGGCCCAGGGCGGCCGAACCCTCGGCGAGGAAGACGCTGCCGACGGTCTGGAGCCCGATCATGGCGATCGGGACGAGGATGACCGTCAGCACGCTGCCCGTGCCCGGGGGCGCCTGCGGTTCCGTCCTGGCCGGGGCCTTCACCGGGCCGCCGCCCTGGTCGGCGGGCCGGGTCCCGGAGGGTTCGGAGCCACCGGTCCCGTCGCCGGGGGCCTCGGCCGAACCCTCCGAGTACCGGGCGAGCGTCTCCGGGAGCACCGTGTAGACGCGCCGGTTCAGCAGCCGGGCCGTGTAGTGGGCCACGAAGCCCACCGGCACCACCAGCGCACAGCCCAGGAGCGTGACCAGGCCCATGTCGGCCTCCATGATCGCCGAGCTGCCGACGATCCCCGGGTGAGGGGGCACCACCACGTGGATGAAGAGCATCAGGCCGGCGATCGGCAGGCCGATGGCCATGGGCGAGGGCAGCCTGGCCGCCCGCGAGAAGGCGTAGATGATCGGTACCAGGATGATGAAGGCGACGTCGAAGAAGATGGGCGTCGCGATCGCCGCCGAGGCGATCAGCAGGGCGGCCCCCACCCGCGCGGGACCCAGGATCCGGGCGAAGCGCCGGGACAGCGCGTCCGCGCCCCCGGAGTGCTCGATGATCGCCCCCAGCATCGCCCCCAGTCCGACCAGGAGGGCGACGTTGCCGAGCGTTCCGCCCAGGCCCTCGACGATGGTGGGGATGATCTCGGCGAAGGGCATGCCGGTGGCCAGGGCGGTTCCGACGCCGACCAGGATCAGGGCGACGAAGGCCGGCACGTGGAATCGGATGATGAGCAGGAGCAGGAGGGCGATCGACCCGAGAGCGATCAGTATCAGCACAAGAGCATCCATAGGTGGATCCCCTCTCGTGTATCGGTGGGGCCCGCACGTTCACGGCCGGGTGTTTGCGGGCATGACGAGTGACCCCTACGGGCTTGGTGGTTCCGCCGACCGGCTTCCCCGGGTCTCGGAGCCGTGGTGCGGCAGGGGCGCGACGCGGCGGCGGTCCGGCTCGCGTGCGCGGTGCGTCGTGGGCGACGCGCGGTGTCAGTCGCGGTAGACCTGGATGACCTGGGAGTCGTCCCGGTCGAGGAGCCCGGTGGCGGCGGCCTGCTCGTAGGCGGCACGCGCGGCGCGGGCCAGGGGCGCGGAGAAGCCGACGGCGTCGGCGGTGTCGGTGACGAGAGTGGAGTCCTTGACGAAGATCCCGATGGTGCTGGTGACCTCCTCGGCGGCCTCCGGGAGCATGCGCGGTCCGCGGTCCCCCAGCATCCAGGATGCTCCCGCTCCGCCGCCCACGGCCTCCAGGACCTCCGCGGGGTCCAGGTCCAGCTTCTCGGCCAGCGCGAGCGCCTCGGCGGCGGCCACGATGTGCACCGAGCACAGGAGCTGGTTGACCACCTTGTAGGACTGTCCCCTGCCCACCTCGGCGCCGCAGTCGCGCACGGTGCCCATGGCGGAGAGGACGTCGGAGCAGTCGGCGAGCGCGGCCGGGTCGCCGGAGGCGAAGAGGGTCAGGGCGCCGCGTCTGGCGCCGGCCACGCCGCCGGTCACCGGCACGTCCACCAGCCGGACCCCGACCTCCTGGGCCCTGCGCGCGGCCTCGCGGACCGGGCCCGGGCCGACGGTGCTCATCACCGCGAGCACGGCTCCGGGGCGCATGGAGTCGAGCGCGGCGCCGGGTGCGGACACCGCCTGGTGCAGCTGTTCGGGGGTGGCGACCATGACGAGGACGGTGTCGGCCTCCTCGATCCCGGTGAGGTCGGCCCGGGCGGGTACGCCGAGTTCGGCGGCGGCCTCACGCCGGCGGGGCGAGGGGTCCACCCCGAGCACGGTGTGGCCCGCGCGGGCGATCCGCTCGGCCATGGGGAGGCCGATGGCGCCGATACCGACGAACATGACAGTCGATTTCGGGCATGGCTGTGGAGCCTGTGTCGCGTTCATGTGTCTTCCTTCTCCCCCTCGGGGTGGGGATCGCGCGGTCCCGGAGCTCGGGACCGCCCCCGGCGGGGCACGGATCGGGGTCCGGGTACGCGGGGTCCCGGTGGGTGGGATTGCGGTGGGTCTGGTGGGTCTAGTGCTCGTCCGTCATGTCGGAGCTCTCGGTGATCCGGCGCCACAGGCTGAAGTGCTCGACCATGGCGGCCGCGGCGGCGCTGCGGTCGTGCGCTTCGATCGCGTCGACGATGGGCGTGTGGATGGTGTCGGTCCTGCGGGGCTCGTCGGAGCCCTCCGGCAGCGCTGCTGCCTCGACGCTCAGCGCCCGGGCCCGCTTCTTGGCCAGGACGTCCTGGAGGGCGAGGCTGATGCCGTCCACGAAGAGTTCGATGACCGGGTTGTCCGCGATGGTGAACAGCCGTTTGTGGAAGGCGTAGTCTGCCTCGTGCCCGGCCTGGGCGTCCCCCGCGGCGGTCGCGCGGACCATGTCGTCGATGTGTCCGCGCAGGGCGGCGACGTCGTGGTGGTCGGCCCGGTCCGCCGCCTCCTGGACCACGGAGATCTCCATCATCTCCCGGGCCCGTTCGACGCTGGCGTGGTCGACGTGGCCGAACTTCGACATCAGGTCGAAGAGCAGCCGCACGAACGAGGCGTCGGGCTTGGTGACGTAGGTCCCCGCCCCCTGGGTGCGCCGGACCATGCCGAGCACCTCCAGGCTCCCCAGGTTCTCCCGCACGGTGGCGCGGCTGTTCCCGAGGCGCTCGGCGAGCGCGCGCTCGGTCATGATCCGTGACTCCGGACCCAGGACCCGCGCCTCCTCGGCGAGGGCGTCGACGAGCGCGTCGAAGTTGCTGTCCATGACACCTTCCATTGGCCTGACCAATGTGACTGAGGCTACAAGGAGGCGATCGAGGAGGTCAAGGGATTGGTCAGGCCAATATTTCGTCCGTGTTGCCCCTGGGTTCCCAGGACGGGGCCGACCGCCGCCCCGACCGCCGACCGCGCGCTCGGCCCGGGGTGCGGCGAGGGCGTCGAGGGAGCCGATGCGACCCGTCCGGCCCGCCGGGGCCGGACGGGCGCCACCGGCGCCCCCTGGCTCACAGCTCCAGCTTCGCCCCGGTGCGGCGGGCGGCGACGAGGCACAGGGCCAGGGTCCAGAGCAGTCCACCCAGCAGGACGGCGACGGGCGGCAGCTCGGGGACGGGGAGGCCCGGGAGCGCGAACAGCCCCCACCCCGGCGGAACCGCCAGAAGCACCCACACCACCGGCGCTGGCAGGGTCCAGGCGAGGACGGGCAGGAGCACCGACAGCGCGGCGACGGCCTTGACGACGACCAGCGCCTCCACCTTGTTCGACGCCGTCGACGTGACGGTCAGCACGAGGAGGGGCGCGGCAGCGGCCGCGACGGCGACCGAGACCGCGAGCCCCGCCGACCAGGGCGGGGCGAGCCCGGAGAGGGGGACCGCGGCCGCGAGCCCAACCAGGGACAGCAGCCAGGCGAGCCCCGAACGGTAGCCGACGTACCAGTACAGCGGCAGGGGGGACGCGCGCAGCACCAGCAGCGTGCGGTCGTCGACGTCCTCCATGAGCCGGAGGGCGACGACCGACCCCGCGATCAGGGGGACGTGCAACAGGATCAACGCGGCGAACACCACCGGCGCGACCGACGCGAGGTCGAACCCGTAGGAGTCGCGCACGAAGGCCGACACCGGCGGGTGGCCCACACGGATGAGCAGCGCCAGGAGCACCGGTGCGAACAGGACGACGGGGAGGAGGGGGTCGCCCCGCCCGGCCGACAGGTCGAAGCGCACACAGGAGAGCAGCGGCGAGCGCCTCCGGGCCCGTCCGGAAAACGCGGCGCCCACCCCGGCGGCGCCGGGACCGGTCCGCGCACCGGGTTCGGGACCGCGCCGGAACACCGGGCGCCCCCGGGGCGCCCCGATCGGCGGGTTCATCCCCCGGGCGGCCCACGCACAGGCCCCGACCGCCCCCGCCGTGCCCCACGCCAGCGCCCACAGTGTCGAGGGGTACGCGGGCGCCCCGCCCGTCGCACCCACGCGGAGCAGCTCCGCCGCGGCCGTACTGGGCACCAGGAAGAGCACCGGGGCGCGAACCGCCTCCGACAGGTGCAGGACCGGCGCCACGATCAGCAGCACGACCCCGGGAACGACGCGGAGGAAGGCCGCGGAAAGGGTGGCGGCCCCGCTCCCCAGGGCCAGGCACGTCCCCACCAGGAGCACCGACGTCATCGCGACGCCGCCGGCGATCGCCGCGACCCCGCCGGGGCCGACCGGGACGCCGGAGGCCAGGGTCATGGGGACCGCCATCGCCACAGCCAGGACGGTCAGCACCGTGACGCGCGCCGCGACCGTCTCCCACGGGCGGAGCGGCGTCACCCCTCGGGCCGCGTCCGTCCTCTCGACGCGCTCGAACAGCGCCAGGGCCACCGCGATGAGGGCGCCGAAGCCTGCCGTGTCCACGAGGAGGAGCAGCGGGAGCAGCATCCGGGCCCCCGCCGGGGGAAGCGCGAGCAGAGCGAGGGACCACAGGAGCGCGAGCCCGCCCGCGAGCCCGACGACGCCGTACCGCCACGCGGTCCTGATCTCTGCCCGTGTCGCGGCCACAAGGCGGCGCACCGCGGGGTTCCCGTGACGGTTCGACGCCGCCCGCGCCCGCAGGGCGGTCACAGCCGGACCTTGGTGACCTGGGTGAAGACCTCGTCCAGGGTGGCTTCGCGACTGTGGAGGGTGGCCAGGGCGCCCGCCCGGAGCAGTTCCACCAGCTCCTCCACATCGTCACCGGAACCGTCGAACACGCGTCTCCGGGCATGGCCGTCCCGGCGGTACTCCGCGACCAGGCCGGACCTCCCGTGGCGGTGTTTGAACGCCGCCGGCGTGTCCACCGCGACGATCCGACCGCCGACCACGAACGCGAGCCTGTCGCACAGCTCCTCCGCGGTGGGCATGTCGTGGGTGGTGAGGAAGACCGCGGCGCCTCGGGCGGCTTCGGCGCGGATGACGTCGCGCATGCGTGCGGCGCGTACGGGGTCCTGCCCGGAGGTGGGTTCGTCGAGGAAGAGGATCTCGGGGCGGTTGATCAGCGCGCGGGCCAGGTTCAGACGCATCCGCATGCCCTTGGAGAGGGTGGCGACCCGCTGGTCCGCGGCGTCGGAGAGGTCGAGCCGGTCGAGAAGGCGGCCGGGATCCACGGTCGGCCCCTGGTAGAACGAGGCGAACGCGGCCAGGTTCTCCCGTGCCGTCATCCGGCCGAACGCGGCGGGCAGTTCGAAGCCCACGCCGATCCGCTCGTGGTAGTCGCGCCCCCAGTCCCCCAGCGGGCGGCCGAGGACGCGGACGCTGCCCCGGTAGCGGCGCAACAGGCCGGTCAGCACGTTCTGCACGGTGGACTTGCCCGCGCCCGAGGGGCCGAGGAACCCGAACACCTCGCCGGCGGACACGGTGAAGTCCATCCCGGCGACAGCTTCCGTCCTCGCGCCTCGGTAGCGCACGGTCAGGTCCGTGACCTGGACGGCATCGCCGGTCACGGCCTGCCCTCCCGCCGGACGCCTGCACTGTCCAGGGTTCCCAGGGCCTCGTCGATGAGGGCGGGGAGGTCTGCTGTGCCGTCGCTCTCCGCCCACGCGGTCACGGCAGTCGCGAGCGCGGCGGTGCAGGCCGCGGCGGCGACACGGACGGGCAGGGGCGGGTCGTCGGCGTCGTCGTCCGGGGAGAGCAGTCCCCGCTCGAAGGCGGTCTGCGAGGCGCGCATGCTGTCGGCCATCCGGTGCCGCAGCGCGGGCGTGTCCAGGATGAGGCGGGTGCGCAGCAGCAGGCCGTCCCTCTCCGCCTCGTGCACGTGGGCGGCGGCGCCCGTGAAGGCGTTCCGGATGCGGGTGATCGGGGGCTCGTCGGCGGGGCGGTCCCGCACCAGTTGTTCCAGCAGAGGGTCGTACTCGTCCCGCAGGACCACGTCCTCCTTCGTCGGGAAGTGCCGGAAGAACGTCATGTGCGAGACCCCCGCCTCGGCCGCGATCCGGGCCACGGTGGTCCTCTCGTACCCGTGTTCCAGGAACAGCCGGTAGGCCGCGGCCCTGAGGGAGTCGCGTGTGCGCACTCCCCTGTCGTGGTTCGCACTCTTTCCCATAGTGACAAACTAACATGTTATTTACTAACGGCAACCTGCCGCCGAACCCGTGGGCGCGGGCGCCGGCACCGGCCTCCCCGGCCAGGTCTCGACGTCCTGGCAAGGCGGTGTGGCGCCGGGCTGTGCGCGGTGTCCTTCCCGGGGCGGCGGCAACCAGGGGGCGCACAGGGGCGTCCAACGTGGAAACCCCCTGCGTCGAGGAGAGTTCCGTGTCCCCTGTTCAGACCATCCGCACGGTGGCCTTCGCGTTGATCGCCGGGGGCGTGTCTCTCGGACTGGTTCCCGGCGGCTCGTGCGGGGCGGGCTGGTGGCCCCTGGTCGACATGAACGCCTCCTTCGGCTGGTTCGCCTACGAGGAGGTGTCCCGCCCCGCGATAGGGGCCGGCCTATGCGGGACGACCATGGCCCCGGTGGGGTCGTGGGCGATCGCGCTGATCGTGGTCGGGGCGACCCTGCTGCTGGGGGCGTGGATCAACACCCCCTACGGGCCGCAGGGCGAGCCGGAGGAGAGCGGCCACCAGCCGCCCGATGCGACCCCGTCATGAGGTGGTCGCGACCGGCCGGCGGAGGTCGCGCTCCTCGGGGCCGGTCGCGGCACGCAGGCCCGGGAGCTCACGGCGCCCCCTCGTCTCTCACCGGGTGGGGCCCAGGTGCGGGAAGCTGGCGGCGGTCAGGAACCGCCCGTCCTTGCGCTCCACCGTGAGTTCGCCGCCCTCGCCGGCCACGCGCTCGCGCAGGGTGGCGAGCCCGCCGAGCCCGGTGGGCGGGCCCTCCTGCGCGCCGTCG
>NZ_JBHSUF010000035.1:0-26913 GCF_042660575.1 Nocardiopsis tropica | reverse complement strand
CCGAACCCGGTCGTTAAGTCTCCTTGCGCTGATGGTACTGCCCTGTGGTGGGGTGGGAGAGTAGGTCGCTGCCACGGTTTTTTGTGGGGGAGGGGGTCGCCTTGTGGGCGGCCCCCTCCTTTTTTGTGTGGGGTGGGGTGGTTCTTTGGGGGCTGTCTTGGCCCTCTTTTTTGTGCCTATGCTTGTGCGTTTGTGAATCGGGTGGTGTGCGGGATGGCCGTGGAGAGAGTTCCCACTGGTCGGCGGAGTCGGGTGGCCGGCGCTTTGGCGGTGGGCGGCGATGTCATGTCGTAAGCTGGAGAGCACGAGTACTATGACGCGCTGCTACTGCTCAAGGTGGCAGCGCTTTTGAGTGTTGACGGACGGGTTGGATGACTGAGGACAGCCGATCGGGAGACCGCGAGGACTCCGGAGCAAACGAGCATGGTGGTGACCGCTCCGGCGAGCCTGGCGGTCGGGGACGTGGTGAAGGACCCCGCTCCCGATCCGGCTACAGCGGCTCCCGGGACGACAGAGGCGACGACCGCCGTGGCGGCGACCGGCGGGATGATCGCGGTGGCTCCCGGGGCCGTGACGACAGTCGGGGCGGGGGTTACCGCGGAGGAGACCGCCGTGACGACCGTGCTCCGCAGGGGGACCGCGGTGGTTTCCGCGGGCGGGACGACCGTGGCCCCCAGGGCGATCGCGGTGGTTTCCGCGGGCGGGACGATCGCGCTCCCCAGGGGGACCGCGGTGGTTTCCGCGGACGCGACGACCGTGCTCCCCAGGGGGACCGCGGTGGTTTCCGTGGACGCGACGACCGTGCCCCGCAGGGCGACCGCGGTGGCTACCGTGGACGCGACGACCGTGGCCCCCAGAGGGACCGTGGTGGTTTCCGCGGGCGGGACGACCGTGCTCCGCAGGGTGAGCGTCGCGGCGGTGGAGGTTTCCGCCGTGACGATCGCGCTCCGCAGGGCGACCGCGGTGGTTTCCGCGGACGCGACGACCGTGGCGGTGGAGGTTTCCGGGGCGGGGACCGCCGTGACGACCGGCGCGGAGGAGGTGGCTTCCGGGGCCGGGACGACCGGCGCGACGACCGTCGCCCTTCCCGTGAGGACCGCGACCCCGCCGACATCCCGCCGCAGCTTCCGGAGGAGGCCACCTTCTCCCAGCTCGACCCCGAGACCCGGCGTGACCTCCACTCGCTGCCCAAGTCCCTGGCCGAGCTCATCGGCAAGCACATCGTCGCCGCAGGCATGCTCCTGGACGAGGACCCCGAGCGGGCCTACGCCCATGCCGCCTACGCCCGCCGCAAGGCGTCGCGTGTCCCCGGTGTGCGCGAGGCCTCCGGTGTGGCTGCCTACACCGTCGGCAAGTGGCAGGAGGCCCTGTCGGACCTGCGGGCCGCACGCCGGATGAGCGGCCGGGACAGCTTCCTCGCCATCATGGCCGACTGCGAGCGCGGTCTGGGCCGACCCGAGCGGGCGCTGGAGATCACCGGCGACCCCGCCGCGGCCTCCTTGGACACCGCCGACCGCATCGAGCTGCGGATCGTCGCCGCGGGCGCGCGCCGCGACATGGGTGACGCCAAGGCCGCACTGGCGGAACTCCAGGTTCCGGAACTCAAGGAGCGCCGGGCCCGTCCGTGGGTCGCCCGCCTGTTCTACGCCTACGCCGACGTCCTGGAGGAGCTGGGCCGCGAGGACGACGCACGCGAGTACTTCTCGCGGGCCTCGGCCGTGGACAGCGATGGTGTGACCGACGCCGACGAGAGGCTGGCCGCGATCGAGGGCGTCGAGCTGGTCGACGTCGACACCGAGGACGGGATCGTCTGGACCGACGCCGAGGAGCAGGAGCTCCCGGAGGCCGACGAGGCCCCCGTCGGCGAGGGCCGTGACCGTCGTGACGACCGCGGCGGCGGCCGGGCACCGCGGGACAGGTACTGAGCCCGTTCCGGGACACCGACGGCACCGCGCCGCCGGGCGGTGAACAGCCGCTCGGCGGCGCCGTCGTGCGCCTGGGGGCGCTCCCCGGAGCCCACGACTCGGTGGTCTGCCTGACCTACGACGGCGACCGCCCCCTGCTCGTCCGCCACAGGGACCGGGGCTGGGAGTTCCCGGGAGGCCATTCCGAACCCGGCGAGACGGTCGAGGACACCGCCCGGCGGGAGGCGCGCGAAGAGGCGGGCGCCACCCTGGGCGAGGTCGGGGTCGTGGGCCACTACGTCCTCGCGAGCGGGCACGTCACCGTCGTCACCCACGCCCGGGTGACCGGGCTGGAACCCCTGAGCGGGGATTTCGAGACCGTGGGGGTGCGGTCCTTCGACGTCCTGCCCGCCGACCGGGAGCTGTCCTGGGCGGACGGCGTCTACGCGCACCTCCTGCGGGAGCTGGGGCTGCCCGGGGCCCCGGCCGCTCAGCCCCCGACCGCCCTGGAATAGACGGTCGCGGCTGCGACCGGTTCGTACCCGAGCCGCCGGTTGACGGCCAGCATCGGCGCGTTGTCCTCGTGGTTCCCGGTGTAGGCGCGCTCGGCGCCCCGGTCCCGGGCCAGGTGCAGGGCCGCGGTCTTCGCGTAGCCGGCGAGACCCCGCCCGCGGTACTCGCGCAGGACCCCCGTCATCGCCGACTCGACGCGGCTGCCGCCGTCGGACGTGTAGCAGGTCATACCGACCGGTGCGCCGTCGACCAGGATCACCTGGCTCACGGCGTGGTCGTTGTCCGGGCGGGGCCACACGGTGGAGCGCCACTCGTCGTAGGACATGAACCGGCCGTCGTTGTCCGCGCCGGGCTCGTCGGCGGTGGTGAGGCGGTCGATGTCGTAGACGGGCCGCGGGTCGTCCGCGAACCGCTCGAAGGGGCGGAGCTCCACCCCCTCGGGCGCGGGCGGGACCTCCGGCAGGTCCTCCAGGTCCAGGCCCAGGACGTGATGGCTCTCGACCGGGCTGTAGCCGCGCTCCGCCAGCAGTGCCGCGAAGTCCTCTCCGCCGACCTGCACGCCCTCCCCGGCCGCCTCCGCCCGCAGGCTCCCGGCCCCCCGCGCGACCAGGACGGCCTCCGAGGCGTCCAGGAGGCGGGAGTCGAGGCCGGTGCCCAGATGCGTCGCGGCGACCGAGGCGAGGACCGACACCCCGGTCCTCGGGGTGGCCTCTCCGCCGCGCCGGAGTGCGGCGCGTATGTGGCCGACCACGCTCCCGTCCTCCTCCACGGCGATGAGGACGGTCTCCTCGAACTCGGCCGAAGGGTGGTCCAGCCGCCAGAGGACGACCTCCTCCGTCAGCACGCGGCACGGGTTCGTCCGGTGGAGGAGGGAGAAGAGACCGGGTGTGTCGGCCCGTCGGGCCTGGCGGATCTCGACTGTCATGCGGCGAGACTAGGCGAGCCCGACGGGGGCCGCATCCCCTTTTCCGCCGGGCCGGGGTCCGAGCCTCAGGAGCGCTCCCCGTCCGCCTTCCGCTCGGCCTGCTCCTGCGCGAGCCGGTCCAGCCAGTGCACGATGCCGGACACGTTGGTCTCCGGTCCGGCGAGGATGTCGAGGACCGCGGCGGACTCCGGCGGTGCGTCGGCGGGGAGCGGGCTGTACCTGGAGACCACCTTGTCCCGGACCATGGCGATGGCGTGGTCGAGGTCCCCGGTGGTCCCGTGGGACTCGCGCACCGTCTCCACCCACAGGCGGAGTTCGCCCTCGGCCTTGTCAAGGGTCTCCGGGACCGCCGTGACCGCACCGAAGTGGGAGAACATCAGCCGCTGGGCGCCGATGTCCCCGAAGAGCCGGAGGGTGCGCAGGCACGCGTCCAGGTCGAAGTCCGGCGGCGGGGTCGCGGGGCTGACGTCCCCGGTGAGCGGCCTGTACACGCCCAGCGCGTCGCCGACGTAGAGGTCGCCGGTGAGGGAGTCCACCAGGCCCATGTGGTGCTTGGCGTGTCCGGGCGCGTAGTGGGAGACGAGCGTGCGGCCGCCGCCGAGGTCGATCTCACCCGTCTCGCCCACAGCGCGGATCCGCGCGGCGTCGGTGGGGCTCATGTGCCCGAACAGGGTCTCCAACCTGTCGCCCCACACCATGGCGGCGCTGGCCATCAGCCGGCTCGGGTCGGCCAGGTGGCGGGCGCCGCGCTCGTGCACCACGATCTCGGCGTTGGGGAACAGGGCGGCCATGTCACCGGTGCCGCCCGCGTGGTCCAGGTGGATGTGGGTGACGACGATGGTGGCCAGGTCCTCGGGTGCGAGCCCCAGGCGCGTGACGGCGCCGTGCAGGACGCGGGCCGAGGCGGCGGTGCCGACCTCGACGACGCAGGGCCGTTCGGACCGGATGAGGTAGCTCGACACGACCCCCGGGTATCCGGCGAGCATCGTGTCGATGGCGAAGATGTCGTCGCCCAGGGGGGTGATCCCCTCGGGCGGACCGCTCACGTCCACGTCGTCGTGCACGGCAAGCACCCCTGTTCCCTCGGTTGTGTGCGGTACGGGAAGGACCTGTCCCGAACCGAATCCGACTCTAGGACAAGGGCGTCATGACAGGTCGGACCGGGGGCGGAGTAGAGGGGCGGGCCGTGCCGGGCCGGCGGGCGTCCGGGACAGGACCCGCGGCGCGCGGGCCGGTGCGGGTCGCCGAAGGTTGTCCACAGGTTCCGGCGGGGCCTTCCCCGCGGGGGCGGGCCGGGCGATCCTGGATGTCAGCGCAGACGCCCCGACCAGCCGCGGAGCGCCGGACCCCCGGCGGCCTCCGAGCCCTCCGCCGTGTCGCGCCCCTTCCCCCGCCCACCATCCCAGGAGGACGCATGCGACAGGAGACGGCGGTCGCCCGGCGGCGTGCCGCGGCCCGCCCACCGACCGAACAGCCCGGCACCGCGACAGACCCCCCTCCCGGACCCGGCGCCCGCGCGGTCGACCGCCGTGGGGAGCCGGCCCCCTCCGACGGGACCGGGCCCCGCCGCGAGCCGGGCCACCGCAACGAGATCGTGGTCGCGGGGCGTGTCACCGCGGAGCCCCTCGTGCGCGAGCTCCCCAGCGGGGACCGTGTCGCCACCTGGCGGGTCTGCGTGGCCAGGCCGACCGACAGCCGGTACGCCGGCCGGGGGGTCGACTCGATCACCTGCGCCAGCTTCGACCAGGACCTGCACGAGGGGATCCGCGCCTGGAGGCTGGGCGACGTGGTCCAGATGAGCGGGGAGCTGCGCCGCCGTACCTGGCGCGGGCGGGAGGGGGTTCGCAGTGTCTGCGAGGTGGAGGCGAGGACCGCGACGCTGGTCCGCGCGGCCGAATCGGGGCACGGCGGGCGCGAGGAGCCGGGGCGGTGAGGCCGCGGCTCGGGTGCTCACCAGCCCAGGCGGGCCAGAACGCCGCGCGCGGCCGGGCCGCCAGGGTCCACCGTGGCGTCCGCCCACACGGCCGCGCACAGGGCACGGAGGCCGTCCAACCGGTCGCCCGTCCCCTCGATCGCCGGAGCGCCCCCGGTGACGGTCACCGTCCACCCGCCGCAGCGGGCCCCGTGGCCGGTGTGCGCCACCTCCGGGTGCGTGTCGTTCATGCCCGACACGTCCCACGCCAGGTAGGCGGGCCGCTGGTGCGCGGGGGCCGCGAGGACGTCCGCGGGCGCGGTCACCCCGGACAGCACCAGCAGGCCTGCCGCGCCGTGCACGGTGGCCCCCTCGATGTCGGTGTCGAGGCGGTCTCCGACGATGAGCGGGTTGCGGGCGCCGGTGCGTCGGATGCCCTCCTCGTGCAGGGGGCGCATCGGCTTGCCGGCGACGACGGGCTCGACCCCGGTGGCGTGCGCGATCACCCGGACGAACGACCCGTTGGCCGGAGTGGCGCCCCACTCGCTGGGCGCGGTGGCGTCGGCGTTGCTGGCCACGTACAGCGCGCCGCGCGCCACCGCGAGCGCCCCCTGGTCGAGCAGGTCCCGGCTCATGCTCCGCGAGTACCCCTGGACCACGGCCACGACCGAGTCCGAGGCCACCGTCACCGGGCGCAGGCCCATCTTCCGGACCGCCTGCCGCAGGCCGGTGTCGCCCACGACGAGGACGTCCGAGCCCGCCGGGTGGCGCTCGCTCACGAGCCTGGCGGCCGCCTCGGCAGAAGTCACCACGTCGTCGGGTGCCGCGGCCACCCCCAACTGCGTGAGGTGTTCGGCGATCCGGGCGGGGGTGCGGCCGGCGTTGTTGGTCACGAACGCCACCTTGGCGCCGGCGGCTCGCGCCTTGCCCACCGCCTCCGGGGCCGCGGGCACCGCATGCGGGCCGATGTACACGACCCCGTCCAGGTCCAGGAGCATCGCGTCGTAGAGCGTGTTCAGGGGACGGTCTGCGGCGAGCAGGGACATGTCGGGGAACCTGTTCCGTGCGGTGGCGTGGTCGGTGTTCAGGCTATGGCCTGGCCTCCGGCCCCCGTGACCGCGCACCCCCGCAACGGGTGTGCCCTGTGTCGCACGGGGCCGGGGCCTGCGGGGCGGGGCCGCGGTCCCGCCCCGGACGCGGGACCGGAGCACTTCGCCCCGTCCGTGCCGATGGGCACGGCCGGGACCCCCGCCCCGGACGCGGGGCCGGAGCCGGCCCCCGGCCCCTTTCGGCGGCAGCGGTGGCGGAGGCCCGGCCGGGACGGGCGGTCGCCGCCGTAGGGGGCCGGCCCCACCGGGCGGGTGCGGAGAACCCCAGGCCGGTACTGCGGCCGGCTCCGTGGCGCCGGAGGCGCGCCGGCGAACACCATGGACCCATGTTCAGACTTCCCACGGCGCTGCTCGCCGCCTCCGTCCTCCTCCTCGCCGGGAATCCGGCCGCCGCGGACACGGCGGCCCCCGGGGGAGGGGGGCTGACCCCCGGCGCCGTGGACGCCTACCTGGACGACTACCTGGCGTCCTCGCCGCTGCCCGGCGCCGCGGTCGCCGTCACCCGGGGCGCCGACGTGGTCCACGTCGCGGGGTACGGCACCGACTCCGGGGGCCGGCCGATCACCGCCGACACCCCGATGGGCGTGGCCTCCGTCAGCAAGGCGTTCACCGCCCTGGCGGTCATGCAGCTCGTGGAGGAGGGGGAGGTCGGGCTCGACGACCGTGTGGCCGAGCGGCTGCCCGGGTTCACCCTCGCCGACCCGCGCGGCGCGGAGATCACCGTCCGCCAGCTGCTCACCCACACCTCCGGGATGTCCGACACCGCCTTCCGCGAGAAGAGCGAACCCGCCCCCGACGACCTCTCCGGCGCGGTCGCCCGGCTGGCGGGCGCCGGTCTGGCCGCGGAGCCGGGCACGGAGGTGAACTACCACAACCCCAACTACCACGTGGCGGCACGCCTGGTGGAGGCCGTCAGCGGCCTGCCCTTCGGCGAGTTCCTCGAGCAGCGCACGTTCGCGCCCCTGGGCATGGACGACACGGTCACCGTCGACACCGTCGGAGAGGTCTTCGAGGCCGGGGTGGCCAGGGGGCACGTCGGTGTCCTGGGGAACGCCGTCCCCGCCGTCGAACCCGCGAGCTACGTCAACGGCGCCGGGGGCATGGTCACCACCGCCGCGGACATGGCCCGGTGGCTCGTCGCGCAGAACAGCGGGGGCCGGGGCGCGGACGGTGCGCGCATCCTCTCGGAGGAGGGCGTCGCCGCCACCCACGCCCCGCTGGGGGGAGGCGCCGGTGGGGAGCGCAAGGGGCTGGGCTGGGACGTCGGAGAGACACCCGCCGGTGCGCCGATGCTCTCGCACGGCGGCATCCAGTTCACCTACACCGCCCACCAGGCGCTCCTGCCGGAGAGCGGCCACGGGATCGCGGTGATGGCCAACACCGGACTGGGCGGCGCCGACGCCTCGGCGCTGCTCCACGGACTGGTCGCCCTGGCCGACGGTGGCGAGCCGGCGCCTCCCGCCGGACCGTTCCTGCTGGCGGTGGACGCGGTCCTGGCGGGCCTGGCCGTGTCGGCGTGCTTCCTGGCCGTCCGGGGCGTGCGCGGAGCCGGGAGGTGGGCCGCCGCGGCGAGGGAGCGGGCCCGGTGGCGCACCGCGCTCCGGCTGGTACCGGGCCTCGCCGTGGTCTGCGCCGCGGTGGTCCCGCACCGGCTGGTGGCGCTGCTCGCCCAGGGCCGGGACCTCACATGGATCCAGAGCCTCTACACCGCGCCCACGGCCGTGGTGCTCCTGGTGACCGCCGCGCTGGCCTTCGCCGCGGTGTACGCGGCGCGGGCGGCCGCGCTGGCCCGCCCGCGCCGGCCGCTCAGTCCAGAACCCTCATGACCAGCCCGGTGCGCGGCTTGGGGCCGAACGAGGTGGACTTGCGCGGGGTCAGCTCGCCGCGGTCGGCCACCGCGTACACCTGGCCCACGCCCAGCGCGGGCACGACGACGGCGGTCCCCTTCTCGTGGTGGGCGGCGGCGACCGCCTCGGCGGGGTCGTCGTGCACCATCCGCACCAGGTCCTCCGGGAACTCCCACAGCGGCATGAGCACCTCGTGCAGGACCGCGGTGGGAAGGCGGCGCCACGCGGGGGACCGCTCCGGCATGGCCCGCTCCAGCACACCCTCGTCGAAGCCGTGCGCCAGGTGGGCGTCCCCGTCGGGAGACACCAGCAGGAGGGCGGGGGACTCCGACCCGGCCCGGGCCGCCACCCCGGCCAGGACCTCCGGCGAGGCCGTGCCGAGCGGTTCCACGGTGGCCGCCTCCCGGGCCTCCCGGACCGCCGTGTCGGTGTCCAGGCCGGGCAGCACACGGTGGATGGCCCCCAGGCGGGGAGGGTGGGTGTCGCTGTCGACCAGCAGGGCCAGCCCGTAGCCCCATCCCGGGTCGGGGTACTCCCGGTGGAGGCGACGGTAGGCGGCGTAGCGGTGGTGCCCGTCGGCGATCAGCGCGGAGCGGCCGGCCAGGTCGGCTGCCACACGCCGGAGCTCACCGGGGTCGGTGAGGGCCCAGAGGCGGTGCTCGGAGCCGTCGCGGGTGCGTGCGGACACCAGCGGGGCCAGCGCCGCCGCGGCCTCGGTCGCGGCGGTCGCGGCCCCGCCGCCGCCCCGGTAGACCAGGAAGATCGGTTCGAGGTTGGCCCGGGCCAGGCCCATCAGGGCGAACCGGTCGCGCACCGGCGGGTCGGCCACGTCCTCGTGCGGGCGCACCGCCGACCCGGCGCCGTCCTCGGGCAGCCGCAGGTTGCCCACCAGGCCGCGCTGGCGCCGGCCGTCCGCCGTGACCTGCTCGTACACGTACAGGGCGGGTTCGCCGTCCAGGACGAGGACCCCGTCGCCGATCCAGCTGTGCAGGAGGTCGGCGGCGGCGCGGTAGCGGTGCGGCACGGCGCTGTCCGGGTCCTGCCTGCCCAGTTCGTAGGGCAGGGTGACGCGGGCCGCGTTGTGGGGGTCGGACCGCTGGAGCTTCCGCGCCTCCTCGGCGTCGGGGATGTCGTAGGGCGGCGTCAGGAGTCGTGCGAGGTCGAAGTCCCCGTCGATGAACCGGTCCACGTCCGGGTCCGCGTAGCGCAGACCGCGGAAGGGGGCCAGTTCGAGAGCGTGGCGTGGCATCCCAGCAACGTACCCGCCGTGCGGGGGCCGTCGTGTCCGCCCGCGCGCCGGCTCAGAGGAGGCGCCGCAAGCGCAGGAGGTCGCCGACGCTCGCGTCCACCCTGACCCTGCGGCCCAGGAGGGCGCGGGCGGCGTCCAGGCGGTCCTCGGACAGGGCCACCAGGTCGTCGCTGTCGACGGTGACCCGTACCTGCGGTTCCGGGGCCGCGCGGTCGGCGGGCCGGTGGGTGAGGCCGGTCAGGCCCCCGACCGTCAGGCGCATGTCGAAGGCGGTCCCCAGGTCCGGGACCACCACGCTGACGGAGCGCTCGCGGATGTGCTTGCGCCGCTTCTCCTCGGACTCGGAGAGGATGCGCCGGTTGATCTTCTCGATTCCCGCGAGACAGGCGTCGATGCTGCTCATGGCGACATCATGCCCTACCGCGGTGTGCCGGGAATCCTTCTGGGTCCACCGTGACGAATGGGATGGCCTGCCGCGAACGCGTGTCAACGGCGGCCCCGCAGGGGTAGCGTGGGAAGCACCCCCCGCTGCGCAGTGGCCCCTGCTTCCCGGGCCCTTCCCCATTCTCCCGCGGTCCCATCAAGGAGCACCTGAATCATGGTCGTCGACGCGGTACGCACCTATCTCGATGCCGCCAATGGCCTCACCGAACTCTCGCGCAAGCAGGCCGTCGCCGCCGCCAAGACCCTGCTGCGGGCGAACGGCGCCGGAGGCCCCGCCCTCCCCGGGGCGGGAGAGGGCGACACCCCGCCTCCGCGGGTGGGGCAGAGCATCCAGGCGCTGGCGGGCGAGCTCATCGAGACCAGCCAGGCGAACAGGTCGGCCCTCGCCGACCTGGTCCGCGCGGAGGTCGGGCGCCAGCTGGAGCGGATGGACGTGGTCCCGCGCGGTGAGCACGAGCGGCTGGTGCGCCGGGTCGCCGAGCTGGAGCGGCGGCTGGCCGCCCGCCACGCGGTGGAGAGGGCCCTGGCCCCCGAGGCGGCGGGGGCGGCCTCCCCGGTGGCTCCGGCCACCGGTCCCGCCGGACAGGACGCGGACGCGGTCGCCGCCCGCGGACCCGCCGCCCCGCCGGAGACGCAAGGGGCTGCCGGAGGCGGGGGCCCGGAGGTCCGGGAGGCACCCGGAGGCGAGGCTCCCGAGGGTTCCTCCGGCGCCGCTGCCGACGACCGGGACGGGGCCGGGGACCCCGCCGGGGAGGGGGAGGAGGCCGCGCCCGCGGAGGCCGGAGCGGCCGGGACCAAGGCCAGAACCCGGGCCCCTGCCAAGACGGCGCGGGCGCGCTCCACCGCCAAGCGCACCCCCAAGGGCAAGGGCCCCGCGAAGAAGTAGAGTCGGTCGAACGCGATCACCGGGAGAACCATGGACCCCAAGGAACAGGCCGAGGCCGTGGCCGAGCAGACCCTCAGCGGCACCCGGGAGCGCCTGGAATCACTGGGCTCCCGACCCACGTCCGAGCACGTCGCGGTCTTCGACGCCCTGCACCGGGAGCTGTCCGGTGTGCTCGGGGCGCTCGACCAGAACGCGAACACCCCCCGATAACTCTCGGTATCGTAGGTGACCATGGCAAAACGTACTCGGCTCGACGCGGAACTGGTCCGCCGCGGGCACGCACGCTCCCGGGGCCACGCCGCCGAGATCATCGACGGCGGGTTCGTCAAGGTGGCCGGGGTCGTGGCCTCCAAGGCCGCGACCCAGGTGGGCCAGGACCAGCCCATCGTGGTCAGGGCCCCCTCCGACGAACCCCCGTACGTCTCCCGGGGCGCCCACAAGCTCATCGGCGCCCTCGACGCCTTCGCCCTGGACGTCACCGACCGCCGCGCGCTGGACGCCGGCGCCTCCACCGGCGGCTTCACCGACGTGCTGCTCCGCCGTATGGCGGCCCACGTCACCGCGGTCGACGTCGGCTACGGGCAGCTCGCCTGGTCGTTGCGCAGCAACGACCGGGTGCGGGTGATGGAGCGGGTCAACGTCCGCGAGCTCACCCCGGAGCAGATCGGTGAACCGCGCCCGGACCTGGTCGTCGGCGACCTGTCGTTCATCTCCCTGAAACTGGTCCTGGGACCGCTGAAGGACTGCGTGGCGGCCGGCGCGGACTTCGTGCTCATGGTCAAGCCGCAGTTCGAGGTCGGCAGGAACAAGGTCGGCGCGGGGGGAGTGGTCCGCGAGCCCGCGCTGCGCGCCGAGGCGGTCTCCGACGTCGCCGCCCACGCCCTCTCCCTGGGCCTGGGCGTCGTCGGCGTGACCGCGAGCCCGCTCCCCGGTCCCTCCGGAAACGTCGAGTACTTCCTGTGGCTGCGCGCGGGGGCCCCGCCCCTGCACCCGGCCGACCTGGCCCGGGCCGTCGAGGAGGGGCCGAGCTGACGGGCATGGCACCGTGTCTCAGGTGTCCGGTAACGTGACCCGGCCGGGTCAGCGAAGCTCCCGGCCAGTACTCGGGCTCCCCTGTCGGGGAGCGAACGTAAGGGGACGGCGATGACCAGCGGACGCAGTGTTCTCCTGCTGGCCCACACCGGTCGGCCCGCGGCGGTGCGCAGCGCGCAACTGGTCCACGAGAGCCTCAGCCGCGCCGGCCTGACCGTGCGCATGCTCAAGGCCGAGGTCGAGGAGCTGGCCGCGGTGGGCTGTGTGCTCTCCCCGATCGAGGCCGTCGAATCCGCGGACGCGGCCGAGGGGGTGGAGCTGGTCATGGTCCTGGGCGGCGACGGCACCCTGTTGCGGGCCGCCGAGATGGCCCGCCCCGCCGGGGCGCCGCTCCTCGGGGTGAACCTGGGCCACGTGGGCTTCCTCGCCGAGGCCGAGCGCGAGGACCTGGGCGCCACCGTGCGCAGCGTCGTCAACCGCGACTACGACGTCGAGGAGCGCATGACCCTGGAGGTCGCGGTCTTCAACGGGGGGCGCAACAACGGGGCCCCGTCGGTGCGCTCCTGGGCGCTCAACGACGCCACGCTGGAGAAGGGCGAGTCCCGGCGCATCCTGGAGGCCGTCCTGGAGATCGACGGCCGCCCGCTCTCCCGCTGGGCCTGCGACGGGGTGGTGTGCGCCACCCCGACGGGGTCCACGGCGCACGCCTTCTCCGCGGGCGGGCCGGTGGTGTGGCCCGACGTGGAGGCCCTCCTGGTCGTGCCGCTCAGCGCGCACGCCCTGTTCGCCCGGCCCCTGGTCGTGGGGCCGCACGCCACCATCGCCTTCGAGGTGCTTCCGGACACGGCGCCGGGGGTGCTCTGGTGTGATGGACGGCGTATGGTCGAATTGCCCGCGGGGGCACGAATCGAGATCACCCGTGCCGATACGCCGGTCCGGCTGGCCCGGTTGCACCGGGCCCCGTTCACCGACCGCCTGGTGGCCAAGTTCGGCCTTCCGGTCGCGGGTTGGCGCGGGCGGGTCGAGCACGGTCACTGAACGCGGAGTGCGTTCCGGCGCGGCGTTCGCACGAGCGCGCGCGATGAAGTGGAGCCAACCACAGGAGAGGGATCGGTGCTCGAAGAAGTCCGTATCCAGGGACTCGGGGTCATTGACGACGCCGTTTTGGAGTTGTCACCGGGGCTGACCGTCGTCACGGGTGAGACCGGCGCGGGAAAGACCATGGTCGTCACCGGGCTCGGGCTGCTCTTCGGCGGGCGGGCCGACCCCCAGCGCGTACGGCCCGGCGCCGACCGGGCGGTGGTGGAGGGGCGGCTGACCGTCCCCGCCGGCGGCCGTGTGGCCGACCGCGTGCTGGAGGCGGGGGGCGACATCGACGACGACGTCCTCATCCTCACCCGGGCGGTGTCCGCGGAGGGCCGGTCGCGCGCCACGATGGGCGGGCGCTCGGCCCCCGTCAGCCTGCTCGCCTACCTCGCCGACGACCTGGTGGCGGTCCACGGGCAGTCGGACCAGCAGCGGCTCCTGCGCGCCGACCGGCAGCGCTCCTCACTGGACCGCTTCGCCGGCGAGCAGCTGGCGAAGGCCGCCAAGCAGTACACCCTGGCCTACCGCCGCCACCGGGAGGTGACCGCGGAGCTCGAGGAGCTGGTCGAGCGGGCGCGCGAGCGCGCCCAGGAGGCCGACATGCTCCGCTTCGGGGTGGAGGAGATCGCCGCGGCCGAGCCCCTGCCCGGCGAGGACGCCGAACTCCTGGCAGAGGAGACGCGCCTGGCGCACGCCGACGGCCTGCGCATGGCGGCGACCACCGCCCACGAGGCCCTGGCGGGGGACCCCGCCTCCGACGTGGAGGTCGACGTGGCCGCGCTGCTCTCCGCGGCCCGCCAGGCGGTGGCCTCCGTCCGCGAGCACGACGCGGAGCTGGCCGCCATCGGCGACCGGCTGGACGAGGCGTCCTACATCCTCACCGACGCGGCCACCGAGCTGGCGTCCTACGCCGAGTCCGTGGACGCCGACCCCGGCCGCCTGGCCCAGGTGCAGGAGCGCCGCGCGCTCCTGACCTCCCTGTCCCGCAAGTACGGCGGGACCACGGACGAGGTGCTGGGCTGGGCCTCGGAGGCGGCCAAGCGGCTGGCGGACCTGGACAACGACGACGAGCGCATCGAGGCCCTGCGCGCCGAGGCCGCCGAGCTGTACGAGGGGCTGGACCGGTGCGCCGCGGAGCTGACGCGCGTCCGCACCGAGGCGGCCGACCGCTTCGGCGCGGCCGTCACCGAGGAGTTGACCGCCCTGGCCATGCCGCACGCCCGCGTGAGCGTGCGGATCACCACGGGCGAGGAGTTCGGCCCGTACGGACGCGACGAGGTCGAGGTCCTGCTGGCCCCGCACCCCAGTTCACCGCCGCTGGCGCTCAACAAGGGCGCCTCCGGCGGTGAGCTCTCCCGGGTGATGCTGGCCATCGAGGTGGTGTTCGCGGGGGCCGACCCGGTGCCGACGTTCGTCTTCGACGAGGTCGACGCGGGGGTGGGCGGCAAGGCCGCGGTGGAGATCGGCCGCCGCCTGGCCAAGCTCGCGCAGCGCTCCCAGGTCATCGTCGTCACCCACCTCCCGCAGGTCGCGGCGTTCGCGGACGCGCACCTGGTGGTGGAGAAGTCGACCGAGGGCCTGGTCACGGAGAGCGGCGTGGTGCGGTTGGACCGCGCGGGCCGGGTCCGCGAACTGTCGCGGATGCTCGCCGGCCTGGAGGACTCCGAGCTGGGCCGCGCCCACGCCGAGGAGCTGCTCACCAACGCCGCTCCGGAGCGCGCCTACCCCGCCGCCTGAGCGGGAGCCCCGGGACCCGCGGGGCGGATGTGTGAGACGGGCCCGTTCCCGGGTAGGGCGGTGGCAGGCCGCCGTCGACGTCCCCGTTGGGGTGGTGACGGCGGTCCTGCCCGAACACGCCGATCTCCCAGGTGTTATGACTTACCGTAGTCGCGTTCTGACAGTATGCCAGCGATGAAGGTAACGGATGCGCTCAGCGCCACAGTCATGCGGTTCCGCCGCTCCCGGGCGGACGCTCCCACAGGGCTGGTCGCGCCCGTCCGCTCGGACCGCCGCACCAAGAACCTGACCAAACGCCTCCGCCCCGGCGACATCGCCGTCATCGACCACGTCGACCTGGACCGGGTCAGCGCCGAGGCGCTGGTCGGCTGCGGGGTCTCGGCGGTGCTCAACGTCGCCAAGAGCATCAGCGGCCGCTACCCCAACCAGGGGCCGGAGATGATCGTCACGGCGGGCATCCCCCTCGTCGACGACGTCGACCCCGAGGTCTTCACCCGGGTCCGCGACGGCGAGCGGCTCCGGCTGGAGGGCGCCACCCTGTACCGCGGCGACGAGGCGCTCGCCCGCGGGACCCTCCAGGACGCGGGGACCGTCAGCGCCGCCATGGCCGAGGCCCGCGCCGGGCTCGCCACACAGCTGGAGGCGTTCGCGGCCAACACCATGGCCTACCTCCAGCACGAGCGGGACCTGCTCCTGGACGGCATCGGCATCCCCGACATCGAGACCGACATGGAGGGGCGCCACGTCCTCATCGTGGTCCGCGGCTACCACTACCGCGAGGACATCGCGGCCCTGCGCCCCTACATCCGCGAGTTCAGACCCGTCATCATCGCCGTGGACGGCGGCGCGGACGCGGTCATGGAGGGCGGCTACCGGCCCGACATCATCGTCGGCGACTTCGACTCGGTGTCGGACCAGGCCCTGGCGAGCGGCGCCGAACTCGTCGTGCACGCCTACCGGGACGGCCGGGCCCCCGGCCTCCCCCGGCTCACCGACCTCGGCTACGACGCGGTGGTCTTCCCGGCGACCGGCACCAGCGAGGACGTGGCGATGATGCTGGCCGACGGCTCGGGCGCCGCCCTCATCGTGGCGGTGGGCACGCACGCCACCCTGGAGGAGTTCCTCGACAAGGGCCGTTCGGGCATGGCCAGCACCTTCCTGACCAGGCTCAGGGTGGGCGGGAAGCTCGTCGACGCCAAGGGCGTCAGCCGCCTGTACCGCTCGCGCATCTCGCCCTGGGCGCTGCTCGGGCTGGTCGCCGCCTGTCTGCTCACCATCGTGGTCGCCGCCTACAGCTCACCGGCGGGACAGGTCTACCTCACCTTTCTCGCGGCGCGCTGGGACGTGTTCTCCTACTGGCTGACGGGACTGCTGACGTGATCGATTTCCGCTACCACCTGGTGTCCATAGTCGCGGTGTTCCTCGCACTCACCGTGGGGCTGGTCCTGGGGACCACCATGCTCCAGGACCCCCTGCTGAACACACTCCAGTCCGAGACCGCGGACCTGCGCGGCCAGAGCGAGGACCTGCGCTCCGAGCGCGACGTCGCGGACAAGGTCAACGCCGGGGCCGACGAGATGGCCGAGGCCGTGTCCTCGGACATGCTCGACGGCCGCCTCACCGGCCTGGGCGTGGTCGTGGTGACGGCCCCGGGGGCGAACCCCGAGGTGGCCGACGGGCTCGCCGCGCGGGTCGAGGAGGCGGGCGGCGAGGTCGTCGGCCGGGTCGCGGTCACCGACGCCCTCGTGGACGCGGGCAACGCCACCTTCGTCGACGAGCTGTCGATCCAGGTCTCCCAGGACCCCGACGGCCTGACCGGAGGACCCTACGACAAGGCGGGCACGGAGCTCGGGCGCGCCCTGGCTTCCGCCGGCGGGGCGGGGTCCGGCGACGGGGACGCGGAGGGCGCCGGACGGGCGACGGAGGACCCGCGGGAGGCGGAGGAGACCCCCGGAGGGGGTGGCTCCCACGACGCCGAGGCCGTTCTGGACGCCTTCTCCGAGGGCGGTCTGGTCCAGGTCGAGGGCGACCCCGCCGTGTCCGCCGACGCCCTGGTCGTCCTCGCGCCGGCGGCGGGGTCCTCCGACGGGCCAGACCGGGAGGCCGTCAACGCGGTGCTCACCACCGTCACCACCGCCCTGCACCGTGAGGTCGGCGCCGCCGTCCTCGCCGGCGACGTGCCGTCCTCCCGCGGTGACGGGATGCTCGCCCAGGCCCGTGCGGCCGAGCCGGAGTTCGCCACCGCGGACGTGACCGGGCGCCCCATGGGCGACATCATCGCCGTTCTGGCCCTGGCCGAGAACCTGGAGGGGGGCGCCGGGGCGTACGGGATCGGTGAGGGGGTCCGGGGGTTCCTGCCCGACCCGCTGCCCGCCGCCCGCGAGGCGGGCGACGCGGCGTCCGGCGCCGCGGAGGAGGCGGCGACCGGCGGGAGGGGCGGCGCCGACGAGTCCCGCCGCACCGTCAGGGAGGGGGAGTGACACCCGTGCCCTCCCACGCCGTGCGCACGGCCGCGGTCGCGCCTGCCGGCGGCGGGCGCCGGCCCGTCCCGCCGCCCCTCCGCTCCCTGGCGCAGGGGCTGGCGGGCGCCGTGGTCGGCGCGGCCTCCGCCCGGGCCGCCTACGCCGTGCTCACCCTGCCCGAGCGCGCCTGCGCCCCCGCCGGGACGGGGGCGCAGGGCGCGACCGGCACGGCTCCCGGAGACCCCCGGGCGGAGGGCACCGCGGGGGCGCCCGGGGCGGACGTCCCCTCCGCCTGGCTGCGCCGCAACTTCCGGGGCCGCGTCGTCACCCTCCAGGAGGGACCGGCCCTGGCCTCGGGGGTGTGCGCCGCCAGCCTCCTCGTCCCCGGGCCGGCGCCGCGGGTGCGCGCCGCGTCCGCCCTCGCCGCGGCGGGGGCCGCCGCGTTCGGGGCCTACGACGACCTCTCGGGCAACGGCCAGGCCCGCGGCCTGCGCGGACATCTGGCCGCGCTCGCGCGCGGAGAGGTCACCACCGGCCTGGTCAAGATGGTCGGCATCGGCGCCACCGGGGTCGCCGCCGCCTCCCTGCTGCGCCGCGGGCCGGTGGACACCCTGGTGGACGGCGCGCTCATCGCGGCCGGCGCCAACCTGGTCAACCTGTTCGACCTGCGCCCCGGCCGCGCCGCCAAGTTCGCCCTCCTCGCCGCGGCGCCGGCCCTGGCCTCGCCCGCGGCGCCCCTGCTCGGCCCGGTGGTGGGCGCCTGTTCCGCGCTGCTCCCCGACGAACTGGCCGAACGCTCCATGCTGGGCGACGCGGGGGCCAACGCCCTGGGCGCGGCCCTCGGGGCCGCCGCCGTCGCGCAGGCGCCGCGCCCGGTGCGCCTGGCGCTGTTCGGTGCGGTGGCCGCCCTGACCCTGGCCAGCGAGGTGACCAGTTTCTCTCGTGTCATCGACCGCGTCCCGGCCCTGCGCCGCCTCGACCAGTGGGGCAGGAGCCCCGTCCGCAGGACGGCCGCCGGAGGGGCGGAGGACGACGGGCGTGCCGGTGCTCCGGGCGAAGGGCGCCCGGTGGGGAGGTGCGCGTGAGGTGTCCGCGGTGTCCCGCGCCGTCCACGGCGTGACGAGCGGTGTCGGCGCGGCGGCGGCGCTCATCGCGGTGGCCACCGTGGGGGCGCGCCTGGCGGGGTTCGGCCGCACGGTGGTCTTCTCGCAGACCGTCGGCGACACCTGCCTGGGCACCGCGTACGTCACCGCGAACCAGATCCCCGCCGTCCTGTTCGAGATCGTCATCGGCGGGGCGCTCACGGCCGTGGTCGTCCCCGTCATGGCCTCGGCCGCCGCCCGCGGCGACCACGACCAGGTGCGCCGCACCGCGTCCGCGCTCATCACCTGGGTGCTGCTCCTGTCCGTCCCGCTGTCCGTCCTGCTCGCCCTCGCGGCGCCCCCGGTGATGGCGCTGATGCTCGGAGCCGGAGCCGGCTGCGACGGGGAGGCGCTGCTCGCCCTGTCCTCCCGCATGCTCGTGGTCTTCGCACCCCAGATCGTCTTCTACGGGCTGGCCTCGGTCCTGTACGGCGTCCTCCAGGCGCACCGCAGGTTCCTGGCGCCCGCACTGGCGCCGCTGCTGTCCAGCCTCGTGGTGATCGCCGCCTGCCTGGCCTTCGTGCCGCTGGGCGGCGGCCACCGCCAGGACGTCGCGGGCCTGCCGGTCGCGGCGGAGCTCACCCTGTCGCTCGGCACCACCGCGGGGGCGGCGGCCCTGTTCCTGACGGTGCTCGGTCCCGCCGCGCGGCTGAGGACGGGGCCCCGGCCGCGCCTGACGTTCCCCGCCGGGGTGGGGGAGCGGGTGCGCTCCCTGGCGGCGGCGTCACTGCTGCCGCTGGTGGCCATGCAGGTGTGCCTCCTGCTGTCGGTGGCGCTGGCCAACTGGGGCGGGGGCGCGGGGGCGGCCGTGCTCTACACCTACGCGTGGGCGCTGTTCACCCTCCCGTACGGGGTGATCGCGGTCCCCATCGCGACGAGCGCCTTCACCGCCCTCGCCGTGGCCCACGCCGAACACGACCGGGAGGGGTTCGCCGCGCTCGCCGCCGGAGGCGCCCGCGCCTGTGTGGTGGCCACAGCCGGGGTGGGCACCGCGCTGGCGGCCGCCGCCGCCCCGGTGGCCGGGGTCTTCGCCCAGCAGGATCCGCAGACCCTCGAGCGCGCCCTGTTGGCCTACGCTCCGGGTGTGGTGGGCTTCGGCCTGGTCGCCCTGCTCAGCCGGGCCCTGTACGCGTCCCACCACGGACGTTCCGCCGCCGCGGCCCAGGTGGTGGGATGGCTCGTGGTGACGGTGTGCGCCGCGGTTCTGGTGTGGCTGCTCCCCCCGGGATGGTCGATCGCCGGACTGGGCGCGGCCAGCACGGTCGGCCTGACCCTGGCCGCCGTACTGCTCTGCGCGGGCGTGGCGCGCGCGCACGGCCGCGGCGCCCTGGCGGGTGTGGCGCGCTCGGTGCTGGCCGCCGCCCTCGGCGGCGGCGCCGGATGGGTGGCGGGCCGTGCGGTCGCCGGGCTCCTGCCCGCCGACGGGGTGTGGCAGTCGGCGGGGGCGGCCGCCTCGGCGGGCGCCGCGGGGCTGGTGGTCTACGCGGCGGTCGCGGCCCTGGCGGACCGTGCCGCCGTGCGGGCCGTCGCCGACCGGGCCAGGACCGTACTCGAACGCAGGAGGGGGAAGCGGTGAACGGCAGGATCGCGCTGGTCGTCGGTACCAGCACAGGAGGCGTCGGCCGCCACGTCCGCTCACTGGGCGCGGGACTGCGCGCCCGCGGGTACCGGGTGGCGGTGCTCGGCCCGGCCGAGGCCGAGCAGGAGTTCGGGTTCACCTCGGAGGGCTTGCGCTTCTCCCCGGTGCCCATCGGCCCCGCGCCCTCGGCGGGGGACCCCGGCGCGGTGCTGCTCCTGCGCTCGCTGACGCGCGGCGCGGACGTGGTCCACGCGCACGGGATGCGCGCCGGGGCCCTCTGCGCGCTGGCGGGCGCCCGGCCGCTGGTGGTGACGGCGCACAACGCGCCGCCGCCGGTCGGGGGCCTCCTGGCCCTGGCCTACCCCCTCCTGGAGCGGATCGTGGCCCACCGCGCGGACGCGGTGCTGGGGGTGTCCGGCGACCTGGTGCGGCGGATGCGCGCGCTCGGGGCGCGGGAGGCCCGCCTCGCCGTGGTGGCCGCGCCGGAGACGGGGACGCCGCTGAACGGGCGCGAGGCCACGCGCGCCGACCTGGCGGTCCTTCCCGAGCGCCCCCTGCTGCTGACCATCGGCCGGCTCGCGGAACAGAAGGGGCTGCACATGCTCCTGGAGGCGGCGCCCTCCATCGCCGACCGCAGCCCGGAGCCGGTGATCGCGATCGCCGGGGACGGCCCCCTCTGGGGCCGCCTGCACGACACGGCGGCCGAGATGGACGCCGACGTGCGCATGCTCGGCCACCGCTCGGACGTGGCCGACCTCCTCGCCGCCGCGGACGTGTTCTGTCTCACCAGCCGGTGGGAGGGGCCGTCGCTGGTGATCATGGAGGCGCTGCGGGCGGGGCTCCCCGTGGTCTCCACCCGGGTCGGGGGGATCCCCGACCTGTACGCGGGGACGGTGCTGATGGTGCCGCCGGGGGACACGGAGGCGTTCGCGGCAGCGGTGGGGCGGGTCCTGGACGACCCCGTGCTGGCCGCGGATCTGCGGACCCGCGCACGGGAGACCGCGCGGACGCTGCCGAGCGAGGAGGACGCGGTGGAGGCCGCCGCCGCCGTCTACAAGTCGGTGCTCCGCCGCTGAGCCGCGGGGCGCCGGGGGCGGGGCGCGGCAGGATCCCCGGGCCGGGGGACGGGGACCCCTACCCGGGGGCCTGACCCATGTGTCCCGGAGGAGCGATGAATACCACCGCCGCCGCCTCTTCCCGGGAGAGGCCGGAGATGCCATCCTGATCCGTGGGTCCGAAGGTGTGTCACGGAGTGCGCACGACCGGTACCCTTGGTTTCACGTGAGGGGAGTATCCCTGTCGCGGCGGTGTCGTCATCACGGAGTACAGAGTCGTTCTCCCGGTGCCGTCGGTTCACGTCCTCCGGACGTGAGCGGGAGAGACCTCCGGTAGTTCGACGTGCGTGCACACTGCTCGCGCGCACCAACCGGAGGAGAATCCGTCCGTGGACGTTCCCATGTGGGTGTGGGCTGCGACGATCGGTGGAATGATCGCCATCCTGGTGATCGACCTGGCCATCGTCGACCACCCCTGGAGCAAGAACAAGGGTCCCCAGGAGTTCGGGATCAAGCAGGCCGCCTGGTGGGCGGCCTTCTACATCGGCATCGCCATCCTCTTCGGTCTCGGGGTCTGGTACTTCGGCGGCGGTTCGGCCGGCGCGGAGTACTTCGCGGGCTTCGTCACCGAGAAGAGCCTGAGCATCGACAACCTCTTCGTGTTCTACCTCATCCTGAGCTCCTTCGCGGTGCCCAGGAAGTACCAGCACGAGGTCCTGCTCGTCGGCATCGTCATCGCGATCGTCATGCGCGGCATCTTCATCGCCCTCGGCGCCCAGGTGATCAACGCCTGGAGCGAGGTGTTCTACCTCTTCGGCGCCTTCCTGATCTACACCGGTTACAAGATCGTCCGTGACCACATGAAGGGCGACGAGGAGGAGAAGGACTTCACGCAGACCCCCGTGGTCCGCCTGGTCAAGCGCTTCTGGCCGGTCAGCAGCGACTACCACGGCGCCAAGCTGACCGTGAAGCTCGACGGCAAGCGCCACGTCACCCCGATGCTCCTGGTCATCCTCGCGATCGGCGTCATCGACCTGGTCTTCGCGGTCGACTCCATCCCGGCGATCTTCGGCCTGACCCAGGACACCTACATCGTCTTCACCGCCAACGCCTTCGCCCTGCTGGGCCTGCGCCAGCTGTACTTCCTGCTGGCCGGCCTGATGGACCGCCTGGCCTACATCAGCTGGGGCCTGTCGGCGATCATGGTCTTCATCGGCGTGAAGATGATCTTCCACGCGCTGCACGAGAACGGCATCCACATCATCGACATCGGCATCGGCACCTCGCTGACCGTGATCCTCGGCATCATGACGATCACCATCGTCGGAAGCCTCGTCAAGTCCAGGATCGACGAGCGCAACAAGCCTGCCGTCGAGGAGGAGAAGGACGTTCCGGTCGACAGGTCCTGATCTCGGGCGGGCGGCCTCCGGGCGGCCCGCGGACATCCTGCGGAACGGCCTTTTTCGAACAGCTGTTCGTCTATAGTGGTGGTGTCCTGGCGCGCGAGCGCCGGGGCACCACCACTTCTCCGTAGTGGAAGAAACCGACGTCGGCGATCGTTAGTCTTGACGGACGGGGAAGGCCGGAGGCCTCCCCGTATCCCCTCACCGGCCCGATTCCGAGGCCGAGGCGGTCGCCTGAGGCCGTTCGCCCGCCACGCCGCGAAGCCACACACGGGTCGCCCGCCGTCATCGGACGCGGTCCGCGCCCCGGTGTGCCTATGCCGAAGGATGTCTCACTCGATGGTCGAACAACTGGTAGTCCGGGGAGCCCGAGAGCACAACCTCAAGGACGTCTCGCTGGACCTGCCGCGTGACTCCATGATCGTGTTCACCGGCCTGTCGGGGTCGGGGAAGTCGTCGCTGGCCTTCGACACGATCTTCGCCGAGGGGCAGCGCCGCTACGTCGAGTCCCTCTCGGCCTACGCGCGCCAGTTCCTCGGCCAGATGGACAAGCCGGACGTGGACTTCATCGAGGGCCTGTCCCCGGCGGTGTCCATCGACCAGAAGTCCACCAGCCGCAACCCGCGCTCCACCGTCGGCACCATCACCGAGGTGTACGACTACCTGCGCCTGCTGTGGGCCCGCATCGGCGTGCCGCACTGTCCGGAGTGCCGCCGGGAGATCGCGCGGCAGACGCCGCAGCAGATCGTGGACCGTGTCCTGGAGATGACCGAGGGCACCCGCTTCCAGGTGCTGGCCCCGGTCGTGCGCGGACGCAAGGGCGAGTACACCGAGCTCTTCAAGGACCTGCAGTCCAAGGGCTACACCCGGGCGATCGTGGACGGCGAGGCGGTGCGCCTGGACGAGGCGCCCAAGCTGGGCCGCTACGACAAGCACGACATCGCCGTGGTCGTGGACCGGCTCTCCGTCAAGGAGAGCGCCCGGGGCCGGCTCAACGACTCCGTCGAGACCGCGCTCAAGCTCGCCGGCGGCACCATCGTCCTGGACTTCGTGGACCTGGACGCCGACGACGCCGAGCGGGAGAAGGTGTTCTCCGAGCACCTCTACTGCCCCTACGACGACCTCTCCTTCGAGCAGCTCGAACCCCGCTCCTTCTCCTTCAACGCCCCCTACGGCGCCTGCCCCGACTGCTCGGGCCTGGGCACCCGTATGGAGGTCGACGCCGAGCTGCTGGTCCCGGACCCGGAGAAGACGCTGGCCGAGGGCGCCATCGGCCCCTGGTCGGGCGGGCCCAACAGCGGCTACTGGGAGCGCATCCTGACCGCGGTCGGCGAGGCCGTCGGGTTCGACCTGGACACCCCGTGGGAGAGGCTGCCGCGCCGCGCGCGCAAGGCGCTCCTGGAGGGGCACGACACCCAGGTCCACGTCACCTACCGCAACAGGTACGGGCGCAACCGCTCCTACTACACCGAGTTCGAGGGCGTCATCCCCTGGGTGAAGCGCCGCCACTCCGAGACCGAGAGCGACTACGGTCGCGAGCGGCTGGAGGGGTACATGCGCACCGTGCCCTGCCCCACCTGCGAGGGGACCCGCCTCAAGCCGGTCGTGCTGGCCGTGACGGTGGGCGGCCGGTCCATCGCCGAGGTCGCGCAGATGTCGCTCACCGACAGCGCCGCCTTCCTCGCCGGACTCACGCTCTCCGACCGCGACGCGGTCATCGCGGCCCAGGTCCTCAAGGAGATCAACGCCCGCCTCGGCTTCCTGCTCGACGTCGGCCTCGACTACCTGAGCCTGGCCCGCTCCTCCGGGTCGCTCTCCGGCGGCGAGGCCCAGCGGATCAGGCTCGCCACGCAGATCGGCTCCGGTCTGGTGGGAGTGCTGTACGTGCTCGACGAGCCGTCCATCGGCCTGCACCAGCGCGACAACGCCCGCCTCCTGGAGACCCTCCAGCGGCTGCGCGACATCGGCAACACGCTGATCGTGGTCGAGCACGACGAGGACACCATCCGCGCCGCCGACTGGGTGGTGGACATCGGCCCCGGCGCGGGCGAGCACGGCGGACACGTCGTGGTGTCCGGCATCGTGGACGAACTCCTCACCTCCGAGACGTCGCTGACCGGCGAGTACCTGTCCGGCCGGCGCGTCATCGCGCTCCCCGAGGGGCGGCGCCCCCTCACGAAGGGGCACGAGCTGGTGGTGAAGGGCGCCCGGGAGAACAACCTCCACGGGATCGACGTCGCGTTCCCGCTGGGCGTGTTCACGGCCGTCACGGGAGTGTCCGGTTCGGGCAAGTCCACCCTGGTCAACGAGATCCTGTACAAGGCGCTGGCCAAGGAGCTCAACGGGGCGCGCGACGTGCCCGGCCGGCACGTGCGGGTCAACGGCATGAACAAGGTCGACAAGGTCGTGCACGTCGACCAGAGCCCGATCGGGCGCACCCCGCGCTCCAACCCGGCCACGTACTCCGGGGTCTTCGACCACATCCGCAAGCTGTTCGCGCAGACCACCGACGCCAAGACGCGCGGCTACCAGCCCGGCCGGTTCTCCTTCAACGTCAAGGGCGGCCGCTGCGAGGCCTGCGCCGGCGACGGCACGCTCAAGATCGAGATGCAGTTCCTGCCCGACGTCTACGTGCCCTGCGAGGTCTGCCACGGCGCCCGGTACAACCGGGAGACCCTCCAGGTCCACTACAAGGGCAAGAGCATCTCCGAGGTGCTCGAGATGCCCATCTCCGAGGCGCTGGAGTTCTTCGAGCCGATCAACGCCATCCGCCGCCACCTCCAGACCCTGGACGACGTCGGCCTGGGGTACGTCCGGCTCGGGCAGCCCGCCACCACCCTCTCGGGCGGTGAGGCCCAGCGCGTCAAGCTCGCGGCGGAGCTCCAGCGGCGCTCCACCGGCCGGACGGTGTACGTGCTGGACGAGCCGACCACGGGCCTGCACTTCGAGGACATCCGCAAGCTGCTGGGCGTGCTCAACCGGCTGGCGGACACCGGCAACACGGTGATCGTCATCGAGCACAACCTCGACGTCATCAAGACCGCGGACCACGTCATCGACATGGGACCCGAGGGCGGTTCGGGCGGCGGCACGGTGATCGCAGAGGGCACCCCGGAGGAGGTCGCGGCGGTCGCCGAGTCCTACACCGGGCGGTTCCTCGCCAAGCTGCTCTAGCGGTCCGGGGCCGAACGGGCCCGCCCCCGCCGGGTTCGGCGGGGGCGGGCCACTCGCCGTCCCGGGCCGGGGCCGGGACGGGACGCCCGGCGCCGGGCGGGCCCCGGAAGGGGCCGGCCACAGCGGATCGGCCCGTTCACGACGGGTGCCGCCGGGTGGGTACAGTCGGGCGTGTCCGTGCGCCACCCTGCCCCGGGCAGCCCCTCGACAGCCAGGAGGTCGGCCACCGCCATGAACGCTCCCCCGCCCGGACCCGAACACGGAGTGCGGCCGGAGGGCCGCCAGGAGCCGCCCCACGACCGGGCGTACGGGCACGCCCCCGCGGACCCGGCCGAGACCACCGTGCCCGCCGCCGGGCACGCGGCCCCCTCCGCCCCTCCCGGGCCCGAGCGGCTGTACCCGCTGGCGGGCTGGCGGACCCGGGTCCTGGCCAGGCTCATCGACCTCGTCCTGGTCGCCCTGCCCGCGCTGCTCGTCGGACTCGTCGTGACGCTGGCCTGGGTCGGAGTCCAGCAGGTCTCCAACGGGTCGACGCAGGGCATCGAGGACCGGTACCCGGTCTTCCTGTCGGTGGTCTGGTTCGCGTTCTACACCGGCTACGAGACCTTCGCCCTCGCCCGCCGGCACCAGACCCTGGGCAAGCGCAGGCTGGGGCTGAAGGTGGCGCCGGTGGAGGGCACCGGCAGCCTGGGCGCCGTGCGCATCACCGCCCTGGTCGTGCGCGCCGCGCTGCTGGCGCTGCCCTTCCTGTTCGTGTACCTGCTGTTCTTCGCCCTCGGCTGGCTCTGGTGGCTGCTGGTCGCCGTCATGGCGGTGCTCACCGGCGGCATGGCCGCCTGGAACAGGCCCAACCGGCAGGGCCTGCACGACAGGATCGCGGGGACCGTGGTGCTCGACGTCGCCGGCCCGCAGGCGCACCCCCCGGCCCCGTAGCCCCGGCCGGAGGAGCTTCCCGAGGGGCCCCGGCGCAGGGCACCCCTCCATGCCTACTACATTGTGTCGTAGGCCCGAAAACCGTCGCACGAAGAGCATTTGGCGAGGTCAGAGGGACGGTACTACGACCGTCGTGCAACAGGTAGTGCTTTCTCGGATCGACGGCACTACCTGGCCGCGCGAGTGTCCGGGAGCGGGGAACCTTCACGAGTCCCGCAGGCCACCGGCTACGCTCCCCTCCGGGCGCGCGTCCCCGCCTTCCACCCGGCAGTCCCCCGTGGCCCAGCTCCGACCCTCCCCGCACACGAGGCCGGATCGAATTCTTTCGCCCGACGAGGGTCGGCTCGAGGACGGGCGCGAGGCCCTGGACCGGGACCGGCTCGAGGACGAGGGCCGGCCGGGGCCGAGCGCTGAGGGGTGGGGGTTTCGTCATGCCCTCGGAAGGGTCCCGGGTCAGCTGGTGCGCCCCTCGGCGATCTGCTGGGCGCGTCCCTTGCTCACGCCGAGAGCCGCGCCGACGT
>NZ_JBHSUF010000034.1:0-39886 GCF_042660575.1 Nocardiopsis tropica | reverse complement strand
ACCTGTCCAGCTGGTCGGCGGTCCTGGTGGCCTTCGGCACCTGGCTGCTGACCGTCCTCGCGGCGTACCTGCTCGACCGGGCGGGCCGGCGCGGACCGGCGGAGGTCCTGCTGCGCACACTGACCTACCGGAAGCCGGTCCGCCGGCGCCGGCCCGCGGCCGAGCACGCGGGCTGACGGATCCGTCCCCGGCGGTCCGCCGCAGTGAAGGCCGGCCCCGGCAGCGGGGCCGGCCGTCGGCGCGGACCGCCGACCGGCACGGGCCGGGTCCCGGCAGGGGGGCCGTGCGCGGGGCGCGCCGGCGGCGTCGGGGAAATGCGGTCGCGGCGTCCGCCCGGATACGGCACAGTGCGTCCATGGACGACGGGCGGGGGCTGGACACGGACGGCGCGATCGCGCGTGAGGGCTCGCTCGCGCGGGTCGGGCCGGCCTTCGCGCCCGTGGTGGAGGCCGCCCGCGCCCGGATCGCCGGTTTGTTCGGCGACGCGCTGCACAGCGCCTACCTCTACGGAAGCGTCCCCCGGGGCACCGCGGTCCCCGGGACCTCCGACCTCGACCTGCAACTGGTGTTCCGCGACGCCGTGACCGGGGCGCAGCGGGAGGCGGCCGGGGAGATGGAGGCCGACCTCGACGCCGCCTTCGGAGAGGTCGACGGGGTGGGCGTCCTGCTGGGGTCGGTCCGCGACGCGCTCAGCGAGCTCGAACGGCACGACTTCGGTTTCTTCGTCGCCTGCCTGTGCACGCCCCTGCTCGGCGAGGACCTCGCGGACCGGCTGCCGCGCTACCGTCCCACGTCCCTGCTGGCGCGCGAGACCAACGGGGACCTGCACCTGGTGCTGCCCCGCTGGCGGGAGCGTGCCGGGCGGGCGGAGACCGCGGCCGAGCGCGCGGGGCTCGGACGCGGCGTCGGCCGCCGCCTGGTCCGCACCGGCTTCACCCTGGTCATGCCCCTCTGGGGCGGCTGGACCAGCGACCTCGACGAGTCCGCCGAGATCTTCGGCCGCTACCGTCCCGACCGCCTCGGGCAGATGCGGGCGGCGGTCGCGGAGGGCCGTGCCCCCTCGGGCGACCCGGAGGTGCTGGAGGAGCTGATCGAGGACCTGGGACCCTGGCTCGCGGCCGAGTACCGGGCGGTCCACGGGGAGAAGGCGCCTCGCCCCTGAGCGGCGGACGCCGACCGCGACCCGGAGCGCCTCCCGCGCCTGTCGGGAGCCCGTCCCTGAGCGGCGGGCGCCGACACGCCCCCTCCCCCGGGACCCGGGTGAGGGGCGCCACGGCGGAGGAGGTCCGGCGCGCGGGCGCCCGCGGCGGGGAGGGGGCCGAACGCGGCGTCCCGCGGTCCGGGGGCGGGGTCGCGCGGGTCCCCCGCTCCCCGGGTGACACGTGACACGGCCCCCGCGCACGTCATCGGGTAGTGTCCGGACCCGTGAGCCATGTGACCGCGGCGGACGGAACCCGCATCTGGTACGACACCCTCGGTGAGGGCGACCCCCTCCTGCTCCTCAACGGGCAGTCCCTCGACCACGGGATGTGGGAGGGCGTCCGCGCCGGGCTGGCGGCCGGGCACCGGGTCGTACGGGTGGACTTCCGGGGCACCGGCGGCAGCGACGCGCCCCTGGGCGAGCCCTACACCTTGGAGCTGTTCGCCGAGGACGCCCTGGCCGTCCTGGACGCCCTGGAGATCCCGAGGGCGCACGTCTACGGGTTCTCCATGGGCGGCAAGGTCGCCCAGGTGTTCGCGTCCGCGGCGCCGGACCGCGTCGGCGCGCTCGTCCTGGGCTCCACCGGCCCGGGCGGGGCCGACGAGGTGGAGCGCCCGGCTTCGGCCACCCTGGCGCTGCGCCGGGCCAACACCGCGGCCGGGCGGGACGCGATCGCCGAGCTGTTCTACTCGCCCGCGTGGGCGTCCGCCCATCCCGAGGCCGTCACCGGCATCCTCCCGCACGGCCCTCTGCGCGCCCAGCGCCTGCACTTCGGCGCGAGCACCGGCTACGACGGCCGGGACCTGCTGCCGGGCATCCAGGCGCCGACCCTCGTCGTGCACGGCGAGGACGACGAGCTGACCCCGGTCGGCAACGCCGCCCTCCTGGCCGGGCGGATCCCCGGCGCTCGCCTGCTGGTGCTGCCGGGGATGCGCCACGGCTACCTGCACGAGGACGGGCCGAAGGCCACCCGCGAGGTCCTCGACTTCCTGGCGGGGCACCCGCTCTAGCCGGAACGCCCGCCGCGCCACGGCTGTGCCCCCTCGCCGCCGGACGCTCCCGTCCGCCGGTCGGCCGGACCCGTGCCGCGGTGTCCGCCGCCGGTCCCGCGGGCCCGGCCCGGGCCCCGCCCCGCCTTCTCCCCCCCACCCCCACCCCCACCCGACCCCACCCCAGGAGGACCATCCATGCCGGACGACGCCGGGAAGCCCTCGGAGACGGAACAGCTGAGAAGGCGCGTGACCCGGCTGGAGATCAGGGCGCGGGAGTCCTCCGCCGCGGAGTCCAGGGCGCGGACGGCCGCGGCGGGTTCCGCGGCCGGGGCCGTCGCCCTGTTCCTCTCGCTGTCCCTGCCCTGGGCCCGGGAGGAGGTCCCGTACGCGTACGACATCAGCGACGAGGGCGTTCCCAGCATGTACGGGGTGCGCGCGTCCGCCACGGGATGGGACGTGCTGGCTGCGTCCTTCGAGGACGAGCGCCTGCTCCTCGCCGCGGCCTTCACGGTCCTCCTCGTGCTCCTGGCGGTCGCGGTGTGCGCGGTCGTGACCTGGTCGAGGGTCCTCTTCGTGACGGTCCAGGTCCTCGCGGCGGCGTCCCCGCTGCTGTTCCTGTTCTCCTGGCCCCGGAACAGCGGCGATCTGGCTGCGGGTCCGGGGCTGGCGGCGGCGGTGTTCGCCTGCGCGGTACTCGTGCTGTCCGCGCGCCTGGCCGCGCACAAGGACTCGCGGTCCCCGGACCGCTGAGGGGTCGCCGGGCCGCCCCGGGGCTCCCCGCCGCCTCGGCGGCGGGGCCGGGGGAACCGGCCCCGCCGGTCGCCCCCGCCCCCGCCGCCGCGGTCCCGCCGGGGGCGCAGGCGTCGGCCTCGCGGTCCGACGCGAGGAGTGCCGGCGGAATGGGGGAGGCCGTCCGTCAGACGGGCGGGGGGAACTCCGTGCGGAGCCGGTCCAGGACGCGCCGGTCGCGCTTGGTCGGGCGTCCGGCCCCCCGGTCCCGGCGGATGACCGGAAGGTTCGCCTCGGGCGGGGCCTCGGGGGTGTTGTCGGCGTAGCAGCGGACGGCGACCGGGGCGCTGACGCGCTTCTCGATGACGTGGCCGACCTCCACGATCCGCGTGGTCCCGTGCAGGCGGACCCGCACCTCGTCGCCGGGCTTGACCGGGGAGGCCGGCTTGGCCGGGCGGTCGTTGACGCGCACGTGCCCGCCCCGGCAGGCCTGCGCCGCGTCGGCGCGGGTCTTGACCAGGCGTACGGCCCACAGCCAGCGGTCGACCCGGGTGCTGTCCGGTCCGGGCGGAAGGGGGGCCGGTGACTCGTTCACGCCGGGTCCTCTCGGGGTCGTCGGGGTGGTGGAGCGGATGCCTGCCACTCTAGGCGGGAGCCGGTACGAAGTACTCCGAAACCGCGCTAGAGTTGTACCAGCAACGAGGTCCTGTGGAGCAGTTAGGAGTGCTCGCCACCCTGTCAAGGTGGAGGCCGCGGGTTCAAATCCCGTCAGGACCGCATGAGAAGGCCCGGTGTCCCAGGACGCCGGGCCTTCGGCGTTCCCGGGCCCCGGGCGATCCGGTCCTCCGGGGGCCGTGCCCGGCCTCCGGGGAGCGGCCGGGGCGCGCCGCCCGCCGTGTTCCGCCGTGCTCGGGGAACATGGGAGGCGCACGCCGGGTCGCGCACGGCGCCGTGCCCGGCCCCCGGGGCCGGCCGTGCCGCCGGGGGCGGTGCGGTTCCGTCCGCCGCGCGCGGGTTGAGCGCGGCGGAGGCCGGGGAGACCGGTGCGGGGCCGCCCGCGGGCGACCGCGGCCGGGGCGCCGACGAAGCAGGACACGGAAGGGCAGGGGCACTGTGAGCTACCGGTACGCCGTCGAGCGGACCGACCACTCGGCTCTGGCGAGCGGGCAGGTGCTGCGGTCCGCACCCGGTTTCCCGGGCTTCCCGGTGCGGCTGGCGAGCGAGCTGTTCCAGCGGGCGATGGTGCACACCAAGGAGGAGCGCGTGCGCCTCTGGGACCCCTGCTGCGGCAGCGGCTACCTGGTCACGGTCCTGGGCTTCCTGCACCGCGAACGGCTCACGCGCGTCCGCGCGGGCGACGTGGACCCGGACGCCGTCGCCCTGGCGGCCCGCAACCTCCGCCTGCTCTCCGCCGAGGGGCTGGCCGAGCGCGAGGACGAGCTCCGGCGCTCCGCCCGCGACTTCGGCCGCCCGGAGTTCGTCGAGCGCGCCGAGGCCACCCGCGACCTCGCCGCAGGGCTGTCCGCCATGGGCGGCGACCTGCCCCACGAGGCGGTCGTCGAGGACGTGTTCTCCCTGCGGGAGCCGGTGGGGGCGGACCTGGTGGTGACCGACGTGCCCTACGGCGAGATGACCTCCTGGGCGGGGGCCGTCCCGGAGGACGGGGGCCCCGGGGCCGCAGGGCACGGGGGCGGTACCGGGCACGCGCCGGCCGACCGCCGCGAAGGCGGCGGATCGGCCGGGGGAGGGGCGCCGCTGCGGGCGATGCTGGCCTCCCTGGGGCGGGTGCTGCCCGAGCACGCCGTCGTGGTGGTGACCGCGAGGACGAGGCGGGTCGCCCTGCCGGAGGGCGTCAGGGCCCTGGAGCGCGTGAAGGTGGGCAACCGCGCCGCCGCCCTCGTCCGCGCCCGGGACATCGCCCCCTGACGGCCGTGGCGGGCCCCGACCGCCCGCCGCCCCTCCGGATCCCGGCCCGTGCGCCTGAGGCGAGCCCTCCGGGCACGGCCCCTCCGGGAGGCGTCGCGTCGGGGACGGGGACCCGGACCGGTCCCGGGTCCGGGGCCGTCCGCGCGGGCCGCGCGCCGGGCTCCCCGGCGCGGGGTCAGGCGGACACGCCGCGGAAGGCCCGCGAGGTGTACAGGGCCACCGCCAGCGAGACCGCCGCCAGCAGCACGAAGCCCAGCGTGTAGGCGCCCGTCGCCTGGTAGACGACCCCCATCAGCAGCGGCGGGAAGTAGCCGCCCAGACCCCCGGCCGCGCCCACGAGCCCGGTCACGGTACCGACCCTGGACGGGTCGACCAGCTTCGCGACCAGCGCGAACACGGCGCCCGTGCCCAGGCCCAGCGACAGCGCGATCAGCACGAAGGCCGCACCCGCCGGGAACTCCGCGGGCGGGTGCAGGGCCAGCACGACCGCGAACACGCACGTGCCCAGGAACGACGCCAGGCACACCCGCACCGGGCCGAGCCGGTCCGACAGGATGCCGCCGACCGGCCGGGCGATCACGGCGGCGACCGCGAAACCGGCGGTGCGCACCCCGGCGTCGGTCTGCGCGTAGTCGTACGCCATCGTCAGCAGGGTCGGCAGATAGGTGGAGAAGGCCACGAACCCGCCGAAGGCGACCGCGTACAGCAGGGACGCCTGCCACGTCGCCTTGAGCCCGAGCGCGTCGCGCATCCCCGGCAGGGCCGGCTCCGTGCGGGGCCTCCACGCGGGGGAGTTCCGGCTGAACACCCACATCACCGCGCCCATGGCCGCCAGGGCCGCGCACATCAGCAGGTGGGTGGTGAGCACCCCCGTCTTCTCGACGAGCAGGGGGGTGAGGAACGACGACAGGGCGGTGCCGCCCATGCCCGCCCCGAACACGCCCGTGGCGAAACCGCGCCGCCCGGCCCTGTACCAGGCGTTCACGAACGGGATCCCGACGGCGAACGACGTGCCCGCGATCCCGAGGAAGAAGCCCCAGACCAGCAGCATCGCGTAGGACCCCGACGACACGCCCACGAGGAAGGTCGGCACGATGCTCACGAAGCAGATGACCGTGAACATCAGCCGCCCGCCGTAGCGGTCGGTCAGCGAGCCGACCGGGATGCGGCCCAGGGAGCCCACGAGCACCGGGAACGCCACGAGGAGCGAGGTCTGCGAGGGCGACAGGTCCAGCTCCTGCGTGTAGGTCCGCGACAGCGGTCCGACGAGGTTCCAGGCCCAGAAGGTCAGCGCGAACGCCGCCGTGGCCAGGGCGAGGTTGGCGCCCGCCGTTCCCGAGCGGGTGTCCCGCTCCCCGACTTCCGCTCCCATGGCGGTCCCCCACGTCCTGTCGATCCGGCCGGCGGTGTCCCTTTCGGAGGTGATTGTCACCCCTTCCGGTGTGGGATACGTGACTTCCGCGCCGAAGGAGGCATATTCATTAACGGAATGTCATGGGCACAGGACACCGGAACCGCGTGGAAATGCAATTCTCGGCAATGCGCTGTTAAACGAGGTGGCTCCCGTATGGCGGAAAAGGGCAAAGGCGGAGGCGCGGGGGAGGCCCTTCTCCGGTTGGGCGGTCACCTGAGCCGGGCGGAGCCGCTGGACGGCGTCCGGGCGCAGGTCAGGCACGGCGGACGAGAGGGCGACGTCTTCTACAGGGACCGCTGGAGCCACGACAGGGTCGTGCGTTCCACCCACGGCGTGAACTGCACCGGTTCGTGTTCCTGGGACGTGTACGTGAAGGACGGGATCATCACCTGGGAGACGCAGGCCACGGATTATCCCTCCGTCGGCCCGGACCGTCCCGAATACGAGCCGCGGGGCTGTCCCCGCGGCGCGGCCTTCTCCTGGTACACCTATTCTCCGACCCGCGTCCGCTACCCGTACGCGCGCGGCGTCCTCGTGGAGATGTACCGGGAGGCGCGCGGACGCCTGGGCGACCCCGTGGCGGCCTGGGAGGAGATCACCGCCGACCCGGTCAGGCGCCGCCGCTACCAGCGGGCGCGCGGCAAGGGCGGTCTGGTGCGCGTCACGTGGGACGAGGCGCTGGAGATCGCCGCCGCCTCCCACGTGTCCACCATCAAGAGGTACGGTCCGGACCGCGTGGCCGGGTTCTCCCCGATCCCCGCGATGTCGATGGTCTCGCACGGGGTGGGCGCCCGCTTCGTGAACCTCCTCGGCGGCTCCATGCTGTCGTTCTACGACTGGTACGCCGATCTGCCGGTGGCCTCGCCCCAGGTGTTCGGCGACCAGACCGACGTCCCCGAGTCCGGCGACTGGTGGGACGCCGCCTACCTGGTGCTGTGGGGTTCCAACGTCCCGGTCACCCGTACCCCCGACGCGCACTGGATGGCCGAGGCCCGCTACCGGGGCCAGAAGGTCGTCGTGGTCTCCCCCGACTACAGCGACGCCACCAAGTTCGCGGACGAGTGGCTGGCCCCCCACCCGGGGACCGACGGGGCGCTGGCCATGGCCATGGGCCACGTCATCCTCAAGGAGCGGTTCGTCGACCGGACCACGCCCCGGTTCGAGGACTACGTCCGCCGGTACACCGACCTGCCGTTCGTGGTCTCGCTGGACAGCCGCGACGGCCGCCTGGTGCCCGGCAAGTTCCTCACCGCCGCCGACCTCGGTCCCGGCGGAGGGGAGAACGCCCACTGGAAGCCGGTGATCTGGGCGGAGGGGGAGGACGCGCCGGCCGCTCCCCACGGCACCGTCGGCGACCGGTGGGGCGAGGAGGGCCTGGGGAGGTGGAACCTCGACCTGGAGGGCCGCACTCCCGCCCTCAGCTTCTACGAGGTGGGCGGCGAGGCGGCCGAGATCGCCCTGCCCCGCTTCGACACCCCCACCGGCGCCGCCGGGGTCGCCACCCGGGGCGTCCCGGTCCGCAGGGTGGGCGACCGCCTCGTCACCACGGTCTTCGACCTGCTCCTCGCCCAGTACGGGGTGTACCGCGACGGCCTGCCCGGCGTCTGGCCGACCGGCTACGACGACCCGGGCGAGTGCTGCACCCCCGCCTGGCAGGAGGCGGTCACGGGGGTGCCGGCCGACCGGGCGGCCCGCATCGCCCGCGAGTTCGCGGACACCGCCGAGGCCTCCGGCGGCCGGGCCATGATCATCCTCGGCGCGGGCACGAACCAGTGGTTCCACGGGGAGAACGCCTACCGCGCCTTCCTGTCCCTGCTCCTGCTCACCGGCTGCCAGGGGGTCAACGGCGGCGGCTGGGCGCACTACGTGGGCCAGGAGAAGTGCCGCACCGCCACCGGCTGGGCGGCCTACGCCTCCGGGGCGGACTGGTCGAGGCCGCCGCGCTTCATGGCCGGGACGGCGTACTGGTACACCCACACCGACCAGTGGCGCTACGACACCTACCGCGCCGACGCCCTGGCCTCGCCGCTGGGGCCGGGGCGCGTGCGCGGCATGCACACCGCCGACCTGGTGGCCTCGTCGGCCCGGATGGGCTGGATGCCGTCCTACCCCACGTTCAACCGCAACCCGGTCGACCTGGGCCGCGAGGCCGACGAGCTCGGGCAGGACCCCGGCGAGTACGTCGCCGGCCAGCTGGCCGACGGCACCCTGCGCTTCGCCGCGGAGGACCCGGACGACCCGGCCAACTGGCCCAGGACGCTCACCGTCTGGCGGTCCAACCTGTTCGGCTCCTCCGCCAAGGGCAACGAGTACTTCCTCAAGCACCTGCTCGGCACGCACTCCAACCTCCGGGCGCAACCCGCCGGGCCGGACGACCGGCCGCGCGACGTCAGCTGGCGCGAGGAGGCCCCGGAGGGCAAGCTCGACCTGCTGCTGTCGATGGACTTCCGCATGACCAGCACGACGCTGCTGTCCGACATCGTCCTGCCCGCCGCCACCTGGTACGAGAAGCACGACCTGTCCACCACGGACATGCACCCGTTCGTGCACGCGTTCAACCCGGCGATCGACCCGCCGTGGGAGACCCGCACGGACTTCGACGCCTTCCACGCCCTGGCGCGGGCCTTCAGCGCCCTGGCCGCCGACCACCTGGGCGAGGTCACCGACCTGGTGGCGGTGCCCCACCAGCACGACACCCCCGGCGAGCTGGCCCAGCCGCACGGGGTCCCGGTGGACTGGAAGGCGGACGGCGAGCGGCCGGTCCCCGGCCGGACCATGCCCGCCGTCGTGGCCGTGCGCCGCGACTACTCGGCGGTCGCGCAGAAGATGGCGTCCCTGGGGCCCCTGACCGAGTCCGCGGGGCTCCCGGTCAAGGGCGTCTCCTTCACCCCCGACGAGGAGGTGGAGTGGCTGCGCGAACGCAACGGCGCCGTCCGCGGGGGCGTCGCCGACGGGCGGCCCTCCCTCGACACCGACGTCAAGGCCTGCGAGGCGATCCTCGCCCTGTCGGGCACCAGCAACGGACGCCTGGCGGCCCAGGGCTTCGAGCGCCTGGCGGCCCGCACCGGCACCGACATGGGCGAGCTGGCCGCCCACTCGGCCGAGCGCCGCGTGGTCTTCGACGACGCCCGCCGGGGCCCCACCCCGGTGGGCACCAGCCCCGAGTGGTCGGGCAAGGAGGCGGCCGACCGCCGCTACTCGCCGTTCACGATCAACGTCGAGCACGACAAGCCCTGGCACACCCTGACCGGGCGACAGCACTTCTACCTGGACCACGACTGGATGCACGAGTTCGGCGAGGCGCTCCCGGTGTACCGCCCGCCGCTCGACATCAGCCGCCTGTTCGGCGAGCCCCGCATCGGCCCGAACGGGCGGCGCGAGGTCACCGTCCGCTACCTGACCCCGCACTCGAAGTGGTCCATCCACTCCGAGTACCAGGACAACCTGCTCATGCAGACCCTGTCGCGGGGCGGCCCGACCATCTGGATGAGCGTGGAGGACGCGGCGGTCATCGAGGCCGCCGACAACGACTGGGTGGAGGCGGTCAACCGCAACGGCGTGGTCGCCGCCCGCCTGGTGGTGTCGCACCGGATGCCCGTCGGCACCGTGTACATGCACCACGCCCAGGAGCGCACCATCGACGTCCCCAAGACGGAGACGACGGGGAGGCGCGGCGGCATCCACAACTCGCTCACCCGCCTGCTGGTCAAGCCGACGCACCTCATCGGCGGCTACGCCCAGCTGTCCTACGCGTTCAACTACCTCGGCCCCACCGGAAACCAGCGCGACGAGATCACCGTCGTGCGCAAGCGGACCACGGAGGTGCGGTACTGATGGCACGCCGCAAGGACACGAACCGCGGGCAGGGGACGGCGGCCGACGGCGCCCGGGGGGAACGGGCCGTCGGCCGGGTCATGGCCCAGGTCGCCATGGTCATGAACCTCGACAAGTGCATCGGCTGCCACACCTGCTCGGTCACGTGCAAGCAGGCGTGGACCAACCGCAGCGGGGTCGAGTACGCCTGGTTCAACAACGTCGAGACCCGCCCCGGCCAGGGCTACCCGCGCACCTACCAGGACCAGGACAGGTGGAGGGGCGGCTGGGTCCGCAAGGCCGGGGGCCGCCTGGTGCCGCGCGCCGGGGGGCGCATCAAGAGGCTGGCGACGATCTTCGCGAACCCCGTGATGCCGTCGATCCAGGACTACTACGAGCCGTGGACGTACGACTACGACACCCTCCTCAACGCGCCCCTGGGGGACGACTTCCCGGTGGCCTCGCCCCGCTCCGCGCTCACCGGCGAGCCGATGCAGGTCACCTGGAGCGCCAACTGGGACGACGACCTCGGGGGCGGGCCGGAGCTGGCCCGGCACGACCCGATCGTGCGCAAGCTCGGCGACAGGGTGAGGTTCTCCTTCGAGGAGACCTTCATGTTCTACCTGCCGCGCATCTGCGAGCACTGCCTCAACCCGACGTGCGTGGCGTCCTGCCCGAGCGGGGCCCTGTACAAGCGGGTCGAGGACGGCATCGTGCTCGTCGACCAGGACCGCTGCCGGGGCTGGCGCATGTGCGTCACCGGCTGCCCGTACAAGAAGATCTACTTCAACCACAAGACCGGCAAGGCCGAGAAGTGCACGTTCTGCTATCCGCGCGTGGAGGTGGGCATGCCCACCATCTGCTCGGAGACGTGCGTGGGCAGGCTCCGCTACCTCGGCGTCGTCCTCTACGACGCGGAGCGGGTGGGCGACGCGGCGGCCGTCGAGGACGAGAAGGAGCTGTACCGCGCCCAGCTGGACGTGTTCCTCGACCCCGCGGACCCGGCCGTGCGCGCCGCCGCGCGCAGGGACGGCATCCCCGACCGCTGGGTGGAGTCCGCCGCCCGCTCACCGGTGTACGCGCTGGCCAAGCGCTTCCGGGTGGCGCTGCCGCTGCACCCGGAGTACCGGACGATGCCGATGGTCTGGTACGTCCCGCCGCTGTCGCCCGTGGTGGACTCCCTCACCTCCACCGGGCACGACGGGGAGGACGCCGGCAACCTGTTCGGCGCCATCGACACCCTGCGCATCCCGGTCGAGTACCTGGCCGAGCTGTTCACGGCGGGGGACACCGCGCCCGTCGACCTGGTCCTGCGCCGCCTCGCCGCCATGCGCTCCTACATGCGCCGGATCAACCTCGGGCAGGAGCGCGACGAGGACATCGCCGGGGCCGTCGGCATGACCGGCGCCGAGATCGAGGACATGTACCGGCTCCTCGCCCTCGCCAAGTACGACGACCGCTACGTCGTCCCCACCGCCTACGGGGTGGACGAGGCCGACCGGGGGGTCATCGAGGAGGTCGGGTGCGGCCTCGACTTCGAGGGAGGGCCCGGGATGGGCGGGATGGGGGGCGTCCCGTTCGGCGAGGCGTCCGGCCGTCCGGACGCCGCGTCCGTGGAGACCTTCCACGCCCTGCGGGACCGCCAGACCGGCGGGGCCGCGCAGGGGGAGGGGCGGGTCCCCGCGGAGGGGCGCGTCAACCTCCTCAACTGGGACGGCAACGGCCGTCCCGACGGACTCTTCCCGCCCCGGCAGGGCGGGGACGGCAACGGCACCGACGGCGGTGGCGGGGGCGGGGCCTCCGCGCCGCGTGAGGGGGGTCAGTCATGAGCACCACCACCGACGGGGCGGACGGGCACACGGGCGGCGCGACCGGGGAGGACCGGGCCGCGGCCGTCGGGGGGGCGGGCGCCCCCGCGGTCCCGGCGCAGCGGGGACCGGGCTGGCTCGGCGCGGGCCGGTCCGCCCGGCGCTCCCACCGGATCGCGGTCACCCACCAGGCCGCGTCCGTCCTCCTGGCCTATCCGGACCAGGCCTTCTTCGAGCGCCTGCCGCTGGTCGCGCGCGCGGTCGCGGAGCTGCCCAGGGGCGCCGTGCGCACCGAGCTCCAGGAGTTCTGCGAACACGCCGCCAGCACGCCCGAGCTGGAACTGTGCCGGCACTACGTCGACGTGTTCGACCTGCGCCGGCGTCGAGCCCTGCACATGACCTACTACACCGACGGCGACACCCGGCGGCGCGGGCACGCGCTCGCCGAGATCAAGCGGGTCTACGCCGAGTCGGGGTGGTCGGTGAACGCGGGGGAGCTGCCCGACCACCTGGCGGTCGTCCTGGAGTTCGCGGCCAGGGGGGACGCCGCCAGGGGCGGGGCGCTGCTGCTGCGCTTCCGTCCGGGCCTGGACCTGCTGTGGGAGGCGCTGCGCGCCCACGGGACCCCGTACGCGCGGGTCGTCGACGCCGTCCGCATGACCCTGCCGCCGCAGCGGCGGGACGACCGGGAGGCGGTGCGGCGGCTCGCCGCCGAGGGGCCTCCGGCGGAGGACGTGGGCCTGGAGCCGTACGGTGTCCGGGTCCCGCTGCCGGTGACCGACGTCTCCGGCCGGGGCGCCGGGGGGCCGGCGGGCGGCGTGCCGCCGGCGCCGGGCGTGCCCGCGCCGCGGGCGTCGGGGCCCGCCTGCGGCTGCGGCGACGGGGGACAGGCGTGAACGGCACCGGGCCGCTCGACCTGGTCCTGTGGGGCATCCTGCCCTACACGGTGCTCGTGACCGCGGTGGGCGGGCTGGTCTGGCGGTACCGGTACGACCGGTTCGGCTGGACCACCCGCTCGTCCGAGCTGTACGAGTCGCGGCTGCTGCGCATCGGCAGCCCGCTGTTCCACGCAGGCCTGCTCTTCGTCGTCCTCGGCCACGTGGTGGGGCTCCTGGTGCCCGAGGGGTGGACCCGGGCGCTCGGGGTGTCCGACGCCCTCTACCACGTCACCGCGCTGGGCCTGGGCCTGGTCGCGGGGGTGTGCACGCTCGGCGGGATCGCCCTGCTGATCTGGCGGCGGCGCACCACGGGCCCGGTCTTCAGCGCCACCACCCGCAACGACAAGCTCATGTACCTCGTGCTGGTCCTGGCGATCCTCACCGGGCTGGGCATGACCGCGTACTTCGCCGGGGTCGAGCTGGCGGGCGGGCACACCCAGGACTACCGGCGGACGGTCTCCCCGTGGTTCCGCTCGATCTGGATCCTGCAGCCGGACGTCGCGGCGATGGCCGCCGCCGAGGCCCCGTACAAGCTGCACGCGCTGACGGGCCTGGCACTGTTCGCGCTGCTGCCGTTCACGCGGCTGGTGCACGCGTTCAGCGCGCCGGTCGGCTACCTGTTCCGCCCCTACGTCGTCTACCGCACGCGGGACCGGCACACGGCCGGCGCCGGCCGGTCCGAGCGGTCCACACGCCGGGGCTGGTGAGCCCCGCACGGCCGGGGACCGGTCCCGGTCCGCAGGTCCGGCCGTGTATGCCACCCACCAAGGAGAGAAGGAGAGAGTCCGTGGAGCTGTTCCCAGCCATCCCGCTCGACTCGTGGTACGACACCAAGCAGACCCTGCACCGCTTCGAGCAGGTCGTCGGCAAGGTCCGACTGCAGCACAGCCCGCGCCGCAACCACTGGTGGAACGTCCCCTTCCACGTCACGGGGCGCGGCATCACCACCCGTCCCATGGGTCTCGTGGACGGCAACCCCGTCTTCACCGTCGACTTCGACTTCGTCGGGCACCGGCTGGTCGCGGCGAACCTGGACGGGCGGACCGCGTCCTTCCCGCTCCAGGGGCACAGCGTGGCGTCGTTCTACCTCGGGCTCCAGTCGGCGCTGGACAGCCTCGGCGTGGACGGCAGCATCCCGCACGCGACCCCGTTCGACCTGCCCGACACCGGGCGGCCGTTCACGGAGGACCGCGAGCACGCCGCCTACGTGCCCGAGCACGCCACCCGCTACTGGCAGGTGCTGAGCCAGGTCGCCCTGGTCCTGGAGGAGTTCGCCGCCGGCTTCTCGGGCAAGACCAGCCCGGTGCACCACTTCTGGCACACGTTCGACATCGCCGTCACGCGCTTCTCCCCGCACCCCGTCCCCCAGCCCCGGGAGGCGGGGCAGCTGGTGCGCGAGGCGTACTCGCGGGAGGTGGTGAGCTTCGGCTTCTGGTTCGGCGACGACAAGATCCCGGAGCCCTGCTTCTACTCCTACACGGCGCCCGAGCCGGACGGGCTCACGGACCGGAGGCTCGACCCCCCCTCCGCGGAGTGGGTGAGCAGCGGCCAGGGGCACCTGGCGCTGCTGCGCTACGCCGACGCGCGCAAGTCGCCGGACCCGCGCGCCACCGTCCTGGAGTTCCTGGAGAGCGCCTACCGGGCGGGCGCCGGGCTCGCCGGCTGGGACCTGGACGCGCTGGCCTGCCCGCGGGGGATCACCGACCCGTACCTCGCCGGCCGCTGAGTCCCGCCCCGCGTCCCGCGCCCCCGCAGGGGGTGCGGGAGGCCGGGTCCACGTTCTCCCAGAACCCCCGGCGCCCGGCGCCCCGCGTCCCGCGCCCGGGGGTCGGGGACGGGGCCCGGGGTGTGCGTGGTGGGTAGGTGTGGGAACGTGGCCCCAGGGCCCACCCATCACGCGCACACGGCGTGTGCGGACGCAGGAGGCGGGGGAGTGTCATGGACCTGACGGTCGTCGACGTGCCGGAGCGCTCGCGCTACGAGGTCAGCGCGGACGGGGAGGTGGTGGGCTTCTCCGCCTACCACCTGATCGACGAGGGCGTGTACGCCCTGCCCCACGTGGAGGTCGACCCGGCCTTCGAGGGCAGGGGCGTGGCCAGCGCGCTCATGAGGGAGTCCCTGGACGACATCCGCGAGCGCGGTCTGAAGGTCGTGCCGATCTGCCCCTTCGCGCGGGCCTACATCGGGAAGAACCGGGGCTACGCGGACCTCGTCCACAAGGGCTGACACGGAGCACGTGCAGTAACGGAATCATCACCATCGCGCCGGTGTGCGCCCCCGGCGGTGATTCGGTGCACTTCACGGGTAGGTGGGAGCGGTTGTCCCTTTCGGAGCGAAGGAGCCCCGTCCCCCGTGATATCCGCAGACGCAGCACAACCCCTCGACGCGCGCCTCACCGACGCCGTCGCCGCCTTCAACGACGAGTTCTTCTGGTCCTGGATCCTGATCCCGCTGCTGGTGGCGGTCAGCCTGTACATCACGGTCAGGACCGGGGTCGTCCAGATCCGCATGCTCCCGGAGATGTTCCGGGTCCTGCGGAGCAGGCCCGAGATCGCCCCCGACGGCAAGAGGGCCGTCTCCTCGCTCCAGGCGTTCATGATCTCGGCCGCGGCCCGCATCGGCACGGGCAACATCATCGGGGTGTCCATCGCGATCTCCCTGGGCGGCCCCGGCGCCGTCTTCTGGATGTGGGCGATGGCGGTCGTGGTGTGCGCCGCGAGTTTCGTGGAGTCCACGGTCGCCCAGCTCTACAAGGTCCGCGACCCGGCGGGGTACCGGGGCGGGCCCGCCTACTACATCGAGCGGGGGCTGGGTCAGAAGTGGGCGGGCGTCCTCTTCGCCCTCACGCTCATCGTGACGTTCCCGCTGGTCTTCAACGCGGTGCAGAGCAACACGATCACCAACACCATCGCGAACTCCGCCGAGGACCTGGGCAGCGGCACCGGCCTGTGGATGTCCGCGCTCATCGGCGTGCTGCTCGTCGTCCTCACCGCGCTGGTGATCTTCGGCGGGGTCCGGAGGATCGCCAACACCGCCCAGGCGCTCATCCCGTTCTTCGCCGCGCTGTACGTGCTGCTCGGCCTCGTCGTCATGGCGCTCAACTGGGAGGCCGTCCCGGGCATGGTCACCCTCATCTTCCAGCACGCCTTCGGGGTGCGGGAGTTCGCCGCGGCGGGCCTGGGCGTCGTGATCATCCAGGGCGTGCGCCGGGGCATGTTCTCCAACGAGGCGGGCCTGGGATCGGCTCCCGTCGCGGCGGCCAGCGCCGCGGTCTCCCACCCGGTCAAGCAGGGGCTGGTCCAGACGCTCGGGGTCTACCTGGACACCCTCGTCGTCTGCTCGGTCACGGCGTTCATCATCCTGCTCGGCAACCCGGGCACCGGTGACGGGCAGCTGGAGGGCGACCTGACCCAGTTCGCCCTCCAGGCGGCGCTCGGTCCGTGGGCGCTGCACCTGATGACGCTGATCATCTTCCTGGTCGCGTTCACCTCGGTGCTCGGCAACTACTACTACGGCGAGTCCAACCTGGAGTACCTGACCACGAACGAGAGGGTCCTGTTCGGCTACAAGCTGGTCTTCCTGACGGCGACCTTCCTGGGGGCGCTCGGCTCGATCGACCTCATCTGGACGCTGGCGGACACGACCATGGGCCTGATGGCGCTGGTCAACCTCCTGGCGCTCGTGCCGCTCACGGCGGTCGCCGCACGCCTGCTCAAGGACTACGTCGGACAGCGGCGCGAGGGGATCGACCCGGTCTTCACCCGCGACCGGATGCCGGACCTGCGGGGGGTGGAGTGCTGGGGGCCCGAGGACGCGCTGCGGCCGGACGAGTCCGAGCGCTCGCCGGCGTGAGCCGGCGGCCGGGGGGCGGGACGGGGGCGGGCCCGTCCTCCGGCCACGCACACGGGGGCGTTTCTCCACGAATAACCAGAAAGTGTTCGATGGGGGGCATCTGTGTTCTTTCGGTCACGGCGAATAATCGCTAGTGTGCTGGATCACAGTTGTGGCGGCCAGTGTGTCTCGTCGAGGGAGTCCGATGTCCATCGTCTCAATCGAGCCCGCCACCGCCGAGCGGTGGGATGACCTGGAGAACCTTTTCGGACCGACCGGGGCGTACGGGCACTGTTGGTGCACGTTCTTCCGCCGGCGGGCCAAGGACCACACGGCGAGCACATCCTGTGAGCGCTCCATGCGCGGCGTGGACAACAAGGAGGAACTGCGCCGCCTGACCCTGGACGGCAAGGTGCCCGGCCTCCTCGCCTACGACGAGGAGGGGCCGTGCGGCTGGGTGTCCGTGGCTCCGCGCGACGACTTCATCCGGCTGGCCCGGTCGCGCTCCCTGCGCCCCGCCGACCCCACGGAGCCGGGGGTCTGGGCGCTGGTCTGCTTCTGGCTGCCGCCCCGCCGGCGTCGGCGGGGCCTGGGCAGCCGCCTGCTGGACGGGGCGGTCGAGTACGCCCGCGCCGGCGGCGCGCGCGTCCTGGAGGCCTACCCGGTGGACACGGTGGGCGGCCGGGCCCCCAGCGCCGAGGTCTACACGGGGACCGTGGAGATGTTCCAGCGGGCCGGTTTCACGCTGAGCGGCCACCACCTCAGCGAGCGCGTGGTCGCCCGGTTGGAGCTGAAGACCGAGTAGCCCCCGCCCGTTCCCGGCCCGTCCGGCCGGGAACGGGGGGAGGGTATCCGGGCATGTGTCCCGGAGTACGCGTTTCCTCCGTCCCACGGGGTGGAGGGCCCGGGGCCCCTGCGCGACGCGCAGGGGCCCCGGGCCGTGTCCGGAGGGGAAGCCCCCCGTGGAATTACCCCCCGGGGGTACAGTGGGGCGAGGGGGATCCCGGTGCGGGGGCGCCCCCGTGGCGGGCGGTGCGGGCCCCGCGTCGCCCGGGCGGGGGTGGTGTGACGGCAGGGGTTTGACAATTGCATACCCCCTGGGGGTATATTGGGCCCTGTTGGAGCGGTCCGCCACGGAGACCGAGACACCACACACGCCACAGGAGGCGAAATGGCTGCCACCACCACCGCTGTTTACACGGTCGAGGGCATGACCTGCGGGCACTGCGTCAACTCCGTCACCGAGGAGGTCGGCGGGGTCAGCGGGGTCACCGGCGTCAAGGTCGACCTCGACGACAAGAAGGTGACCGTCACCAGCGACGGCCCGGTCGACGACGCGTCGGTCCGCGCCGCCATCGACGAGGCGGGTTACGAGGTGCGTGACTGACATGAACGTGACCGCGAAGCTCGGGCTCTACGCCCTGGGTCTCGTGGCCGTGTTCGCCGCGGCGTTCGGGGTCGGCGGCCTGGCCGGCCCCGTTCTGCCGCAGGAGGCCCCGGGGCACGCGCGCAGCGCGCAGACCGGGGAGGAGTCCTCCACGGGCGGACGGGACCACACGGAGGACGCGTCGTACGGGCACGACGAGGAGCGCAGTGAGTCGGGGAGGGACCATGGGTAGCGGGGGAACCACGGCGAAGCCGGCCGGGGCCGCGGCGGTCGAACTGGCCATCGGCGGCATGACCTGCGCCGCGTGCGCGAACCGGGTCGAGAAGCGGCTCAACAGGCTGGAGGGCGTCACCGCCACCGTCAACTTCGCTACCGAGAAGGCCCGGGTGTCCTTCGAGGGGGCGCCCACGCCCGTGGAGGACCTGGTCGCGCAGGTGGAGAAGGCGGGCTACACCGCCACCGTCCCCCGGCCCGACCCCGGACCCTCCGCGGCGGAGCCCGCCGACCCCACCGCAGTCCTGTGGAACCGGGCCATGGTCTCCCTCGTGCTCTCGGTGCCCGTCATCGCCATGGCGATGGTCCCCGCGCTCCAGTTCACGTACTGGCAGTGGGCCTCCCTCGCCCTGGCGGCGCCCGTCGTCGTCTGGGGCGCGCTGCCCTTCCACGTGGCCGCGTGGAAGAACCTCAGGCTCGCCACCGCCACCATGGACACGCTGGTCTCCCTCGGCGTCTCCGCGGCGTTCCTGTGGTCGCTGTACGCCCTCTTCCTCGGCACCGCCGGGACACCGGGCATGACCCACCCGTTCGAGCTCACCATCGCGCGGACCGACGGCTCCGCCAACATCTACCTGGAGGTCGCCGCCGGGGTCACGACCTTCATCCTCCTCGGCAAGTACTTCGAGGCGCGCTCCAAGCGGCGTGCCGGGGCCGCCCTGCGCTCCCTCCTCGAACTCGGGGCCAAGGAGGTCACCGTCCTGCGGGGCGAGGGGCCCTCCGCCCGCGAGGAGCTGGTGCCCGTGGCGGAGCTCTCGGCCGGCGACCGGTTCCTGGTCCGCCCCGGGGAGAAGATCGCCACCGACGGCACGGTCGAGGAGGGCACCTCCGCCGTCGACATGAGCATGCTCACCGGTGAGTCCGTCCCCGTGGAGGTCTCCCCGGGCAGCACCGTCGTCGGCGCGACCGTCAACGCCGGGGGCCGCCTCGTCGTGCGGGCCTCCCGGGTCGGCTCCGACACCCAGCTCGCGCAGATGGCGCGGCTGGTGGAGGACGCCCAGAACGGCAAGGCGGCCGTCCAGCGCCTCGCCGACCGGGTCTCGGGGGTGTTCGTCCCCGTCGCCATCATGATCGCGGTCGCCGCGCTCGGCTTCTGGCTCGGCACGGGCGAACCCGCGAGCGCCGCCTTCACCGCGGCCGTCGCGGTCCTGATCATCGCCTGCCCCTGCGCCCTGGGCCTGGCCACGCCCATGGCCCTGATGGTGGGCACCGGCCGCGGCGCCCAGCTCGGGATCCTCATCAAGGGCCCGGAGGTCCTGGAGAACACCCGCCGCGTGGACACCGTCGTCCTGGACAAGACCGGCACCGTCACCACCGGGCGGATGGCGCTGACCGGCGTGGCCGTCGCGGACGGCGAGGACGAGGAGGAGGTCCTGCGCCTGGCCGGGGCCCTGGAGAACGCCTCGGAGCACCCCGTCGCGAGGGCCGTCGCCGCCGGCGCGGCCTCCCGGGTGGGCCCGCTGTCCGCCCCCGAGGACTTCGCCAACATCGAGGGACTGGGCGTGCAGGGGGTCGTGGACGGCCGCGCCGTCCTCGTCGGACGCCCCGCGCTCCTGGAGGAGTGGTCCCAGGAGCTGCCCGCGGAGCTGTCCCCGGCGCTGGAAAAGGCCGGGGGGGAGGGGCGCACGGCCGTCGCCGTCGGCTGGGACGGACGCGCCCGCGGCGTGCTCGTGGTGGCCGACACCGTCAAGCCCACCAGCGCCGAGGCGGTCCGCCAGTTCCGAGAGCTCGGACTCACGCCGATCCTGCTGACCGGGGACCACGAGGCGGTGGCCCGCTCCGTGGCCGCGGAGGTCGGCATCGAGGAGGTCTTCTCCGAGGTGTTGCCGAAGGACAAGGTCGACGTGGTCAAGCGCCTCCAGGCCGAGGGACGCACCGTGGCCATGGTCGGCGACGGGGTCAACGACGCCGCCGCGCTCGCCCAGGCCGACCTGGGGCTGTCCATGGGCACCGGCACGGACGTGGCCATCGAGGCCAGCGACCTGACCCTGGTGCGCGGCGACCTGCGGGCGGCGGCGGACGCGGTCCGGCTCTCGCGCCGCACGCTCACCACCATCAAGGGCAACCTGTTCTGGGCCTTCGCCTACAACGCGGCGGCGCTGCCGCTGGCCGCGGCCGGGCTGCTCAACCCGATGCTCGCGGGAGCGGCGATGGCCGTGTCCAGCGTGTTCGTGGTGACCAACAGCCAGCGGCTGCGCAGGTTCCGGCCCCTGTCGGACCACATGGGGACCGCCGCCGACCGGACCTGAGGAGGGACGGCCGGGACGCCCCGTCCGGAGCACCGGCTCCGGGCGGGGCGCCGCCGTGTGCGCCGGGGCGGCCCGACCCTTCCCCCTGGCCCCGCGTGCACGCGAAGACAGGGGGAAGGGGCGGAGGGAAGGACATCCCTATAACGGCAGATGACCGCCGATGTCCGCTGTCGCACGGGGAATCCGGCTCTCGCGCCTCCCGGGACGGGCCGCTAGGGTGTGCGCCCAGTGGCACCGGCCGCGGGTCCCCACGCGCGGCCGCGGCGGTCCCGCCGTGCCCGACGGCCCCGAGGAGGCGCAGGACGAACCCCGGCCCGTAGCCGACCGACACCCCCCGAGGTACCCGTGTCTTCTGGTTGCCCCCACGCCGCGCTGTACCGGAGCGAACCGCACCCCGACCCCTACGCCGTCTACGCCGACATGCGGGCCGAGCACGGCCCCGTGGTCCCGGTCGAACTCGAACCGGGTGTGCGCGGGTGGCTCGTGACGGACTACTCGACCCTCATCTCCTGGTCGCGGGACACCACCGCCTTCACCCACGACCCCCGGCTGTGGCGGGACTTCACCGAGGGCAGGGTCCACCCGGCCTCCCCGCTCCTGCCCATGATGGCCCCGCGGTCCAACGCCCTGTTCGTGGACGGGACGGAGCACCAGCGCTACCGCGGGGCGATCACCGACAGCCTCGGTGCCGTCGGCGCGGAGCACCTCGGCCGGATCACCGGCAGGTACGCCGACCGGCTCATCGACGGGTTCTGCGGGCGGGGCCGCGCGGACGTGCTCAACGAGTACGCCCGCGTGCTGCCCCTCCTCGTCATGAACGACCTCGTCGGGTTCGACGGGGACCAGGGCCTGCGCTTCGCCACCGCCATGCGCGACCTGTGGACGGGCGTGGACACCGAGGAGTCCAACGCCGAGGCCGAACGCGTACTGTCCGAGGCGGTGTCCGACAAGCACCGCGCTCCCGGCGACGACCTCACCTCCAGGCTGATCCGGCACCGGGCCGGGCTCAGCGACGAGGAGGTGGTCATGCAGCTCCTCCTCGTCGTCGCCGCGGCCAACGAGCCGACCGCCAACCTCATCGGCGCGGCGGTCCGCGCGGTCCTGGCCGACCCCGCGGTCCGCGGGGACGACGCCGTCTCCCTCTCGGACGCCGCCCTCGGCGACCTCGTCGACCGCGTCCTGTGGGCGGACCCCCCGATCACCAACTACCCGGCCGTCTACCCCCGCGTCGACATCCCCGTCGGCGGGGGGCGGGTCATCGAGGCGGGGACGCCGATCCTCCTGGGCTTCGCCGCGGCGAACCACTTCTTCCTGCGGGAGAACGCCGAGCGGATGGAGGAGACCCCCAACAGGGCCCACCTCGCCTGGGGAGCAGGCCCGCACCGCTGCCCCGCCCGCGACGAGGCCACGAGCATCGCGATCATCGCCACGCGCACGCTCCTCACCCGGCTCCCCGGGCTCCGCGCGGCTGTCCCGGCCGAGGACCTGCGCTGGCGCCTGACCGGGCTGGCGTGGACCCCCGTCGAACTCCCCGTCCTCTTCACCCCGCAGCAGCCCCCGGCCCCCGCGCCCGTGGAAGGAACCCCCTGGAGCCCGTCGCACTCGCCCCCGGAAACCTCCGCGCACAAGCGGCCCACCTCCGGGAGATCGGCCCTGTCGTCCCTGTCGGGCTTCCTGGAGAGGTTGCTGCGTGGGTCGTGACCACGCACGCCGGGGTCGCCGAGGCCCTGGCCGACACGCGGATCCGGAAGGACAAGAGGCACCGGAGGGCGTTCGACGCCGGTGAGGGCGCCGACGGGCCGGCCCCGCCGCCCTCGACCATCGTCTCCGGGGTCGCGCCCCTCCCGGTGCGCCTCCGCTGAACGGTTTCCGGGTGTGACACTCCCGGTGATTCGGTCCCGCCGGATGGACGCCCTCAGGTGTTTCCGGCGGGATCGTCGCATTTCAGGGAGGTCCCACGGGCGCTTGGCCGACAGGGGCCACCGACATGCCGCCCCGGGGAAGAGCGGCAGGAGTCGCCCCGGGCTCCTAGAATCGTGGCGACCCCCGACCTTCCCCTCCGCGTCCCGGAACCCTCACACACCGCCTTCCCCCACAGAGGAATCGCGCCTTGACGAACAGCTCGGAAGCCGACCCCGGCCGTGTCCTGGCCAACCGGTACCGCCTGGACGAGGTCATCGGAGCCGGCGGCATGGGGCGCGTCTGGCGGGGCACCGACACCCTCCTCGACCGCCCCGTCGCGGTCAAGGAACTGACCACGCCCCCCAACCTCCCCGCGCACGAGGTCGACGTGCTGCGCACCCGGATGCTTCGAGAGGCGCGCAGCGCGGCGCAGCTCAGCCACCCCTCGATCATCACCGTGTTCGACGTGGCGGAGGAGGACGGCCGCCCGTGGATCGTGATGGAACTCGTCCTGGGCCCCTCCCTGGGCGACCTCATCCGCTCCGACGGGGCCCTGTCGGCGAAGAGGGTCGCCGACATCGGCGAGCAGATGGCGGCCGGGCTGGCCGAGGCGCACGCGCGGGGCATCGTGCACCGCGACATCAAGCCGGGCAACGTGCTCATCGCCGGGAACGACCGCGCGGTCCTGACCGACTTCGGCATCGCCCACCTGGACGGCTCCACCCACCTCACCAGCACCGGCCTGCTGATCGGGTCGCCGAGCTACCTGGCGCCGGAGATCGCGCACGGGCACTCCGCCACCCCGGCCTCGGACATGTGGGCCCTGGGCATCACCCTCTACCAGGCCTCCGAGGGCACGCTCCCGTTCGACCGGCCGACCCCCATGGCGACGCTGACCGCCATCGTCACCCAGGACCTGCCCGAGCCGGTCAACGCGGGCCCGCTGCGCCCGGTCCTGGAGTCGCTGTGCGAGAAGCGGCCGGAGGACCGGCCGTCCGTGAGCGAGGTCCGCACGTGGCTCCGCGAGATCCGCGACGCCTCCGACACCCCCGCCACGGCGGTGGCGCCGGCCCCGGCCGCGACGGGGCCCGCGGAGGGGTCGGCCGCGGCCGAGGCGCTCGCCGGGCCCGCCGCGCCCGTCCCCGTGCCGCCCGCCCCCCGCCCCTCCGGCGGCGGCCCCGGTCGGCGGCGGGGGCCCCTCCTGCTCCTCGCCCTCGTGCTCGTCCTGCTGGTCGGGGGCGCGACCACCGGCGTCCTGGTGGCCGTCAACCGGTCCGGCGACACCGGCGCCGGACTCGTCGGCGACTCCGAGCAGGCCGCCGTCGAACCGTCCGCGGAGGGCGGGGACGGAGTGTCGGAGGAGGCCGAGCCCTCGGCGGAACCCGGTTCCGAGCCGGAGGCCTCCTCCGGGGCCGAGGACGCGGACCCGGAGGAGGAGCAGGACGAGGAGGACGACAGGTGGGACCACCTCGTCCGCCACGAGGACGAGAACGGTTTCGCCGTGGACGTCCCCGAGGACTGGGAGATCGACCGGTCGGGGGTCCAGGTCTACTTCCGCAACCCCGACGGCGGTTACCTGCTCGTGGAGTACACGGACAGCCCCAACCCCGACGCCGGTGACGACTGGCGCGCCGCCGAGCCCGGCGTGCGCGGCAACTTCCCCGGCTACGAACTCGTCGGCATCGAGGACGTCGACGCCGACTGGGCCGACGACTACGTCAGCGCGGCCGACTGGGAGTTCACCTACGACGGCAGGGGCGGCCGGATGCACGGCATCAACCGGGGCTTCCACACCGAGGACAGGGGCTACGCCCTGTTCCTCGTGGCCAGCAACGAGCACCCCGACCTCAACCGGGAGATGCTGGACCACATGGCGCAGACCTTCGACCCGGACGCCTGACCCGGCCGGGGCGCTCCCAGGGATGTCGAGCGGCTTCGGTCAAGCCGTCTCGGCACAGGGCCGTGGGAGTGTTCTTGGAGGTCGGCACCTGGTAGGCCTCAGGCGTGCAGGGCGGGCCGGTAGACGAGTTCCTGGACGCGGCCGTCCAGCGTCCGGTGGTCGACCAGGTCGAGGTCGAAGTCGGCCGCGCCCCGGAAGAGCGGTGCCGTTCCGGTGCGGCCGGTGATCACGGGGAAGATCGTCACCTGGACGAGGTCGACCAGGCCGGCGGCCATCAGGGAGCGGTTCATCGACAGGCTGCCGTGTGAGCGCAGCGGGACCGCGGACTCCTCCTTGAGCCGGGCGACGGCGTCGACGGCGCCGCCGCGGGCGACGGTCGCGTCGCCCGGCCAGTCGAGGGGTTCCTCCAGGGTGGTCGAGACCACCGTCAGGGGCAGGTCCCTCATCCGGGCGACCCAGGGGTCGCCCGCGTCGGGGTCCGGCCCCAGCATCCGGGCGAATTCCCGGTAGGTGGTCGCTCCGAGGACCATCCGCTGCTCCGCGTCGTACAGGGCGAGGCGGTGGCCGAGGAGCTCCGGGCCCTGCTTGCCCCAGTAGCCTCCCCAGTCGCCGTCCCCGCCGTAGGAGCCGAAGCCGTCGAGGCTGGAGAAGACGTCGAAGGTGTAGGTGGCGGTCATGGCGTCCTCCTCGGACGAGGGTGGTCGGGTGTACACGGACTGGGACCCGGCGGCGCGGCGGAACTCATCGCCTCCGGGCTCCCCGGACCGGGCGGCCCCGTGCGTCCCGGCCCCGGCCCACGCGTCCCGGCTCCGCGCGCCGCTCAGAACACCGAGCAGCCGGTGACGTCGGTGAAGGCCTCCAGCGCGAGGGCAGCCGTCACCGAGTTGCCCTTGGCGTCCAGCCCGGGGCCCCAGGCCGCCACCGTGCACTGCCCCGGGACGACCGCGAGGATGCCGCCCCCCACCCCGCTCTTGCAGGGGATCCCGACGCGGTACGCGAACTCCCCCGCGGCGTCGTACGTGCCGCAGGTCAGCATCACCGCCAGGATCCGGCGGGTGTCCGAGACGCTGAGCAGCTCCGAGCCGTCCGCCCGCCTGCCGCGCCGGGCCAGGAACAGGCCGGCCCTGGCCAGCTCCTCGCAGCTGACGGTGATGGAGCACTGCCGGAAGTAGTGGTCCAGCACCTCCGGCACCGGGTTCCGGATGTTGCCGAAGCTCGCCATGAGGTAGGCCAGCGCGCGGTTGCGGTCGCCGCTCCTGGACTCGGACTCCGCGACCAGGTTGTCCGTGTGCAGGTCGGGGTCGCCGGTCTCCTCGCACAGCAGCTTCCGCAGCTCCCCGACCGCGTCCCCGGTGTCGGACAGGAGCTGGTCGGTGACGATGAGCGCCCCCGGGTTGATCATGGGGTTGCGCGGAACGCCGTTCTCGAACTCCAGCTGGTGGAGGGAGTTGAAGGCGTTGCCCGACGGCTCCCGGTGCACCCGCTTCCACACGTCGGACCCCGCGTGGCCCCGCATCACCAGGGCCAGGGTGAACACCTTGGTGATGCTCTGCATGGAGAAGCGGGTGCGCGCCTGGTCGCCGGTGCTGTACATGCCGCCGTCCACGGTGGCGATCGAGAACCCGAACTCGTCCGGGTCCACGTCGGCCAGCTCGGGGATGTAGTCGGCGACCCGCCCCTCGCCGATGTGGCTCCGGACCTGTTCCATGACGGCGTCGAGCACGCCGGGGTAGTAGTCGCTGTCGTCCATCCGATCCTCCCTTCCCGCGGAGCGGTCCTTCCGAGGAGCCCTCGTTACGGCCCTGCCCGACGGGGGGACGGCGTAACCCGCGCCCCGGGGAGGCGGGGCGCGGACCGCCGCGGCGGGGTCTCAGCCGCCGCCGTCGAGGAGCTGCGCGTCATGGACCAGGAGCGCGACCTGCACCCGGTTGTTCAGCCCCAGCTTGGTCAGGATGCTCGACACGTGCGTCTTGACCGTCGGCACGCTGAGGAAGAGGCGCGAGGCGATGTCGGCGTTGGACCGGCCCTCGCCGACCGCCACCGCCACCTCCAGCTCACGGCCGTTCAGCGCCGCCAGCCGTTCGCGCGCCCGGCCCGCCCGTGCCCCGTGGTCGCCCGCGCCCACCCGGTCGACCAGGCGGCGCGTCACGGCGGGGGAGAGCACCGACATGCCCCGCGAGACCTGCCGCACCGACTCCACGATCTCCGCCGGAGGGGTGTCCTTGAGCAGGAACCCGGCCGCGCCCGCCCGCAGCGCGCGCAGCACGTGCTCGTCGGCGTCGAACGTGGTCAGCACCAGCACCTCGGGCGGGTCCTCCAGGGAGCGCAGCCGCTCCGTCGCCGTCAGGCCGTCCACCGTCGGCATGCGGATGTCCATCAGGACCACGTCGGGGGAGTACCGCTCGACCAGGCCGAGGACCGACCCGCCGTCCTCGGCCTCGGCCAGCACCCGGATGTCGGGCGCGCCGCCCATCATCATCACCAGGCCGACCCGGACCAGCGCGTCGTCGTCGACGATCACCACCCCGATCTCCCTGGCTCCCCGCTCTGTTCGACTCATACGGGCCACGGTAGCCAGGCGGACAGGCGCCAGCCACCACCGGCGGCCGGCCCGTGCTCCAGGCGCCCCGACGCGAGGGAGACCCGCTCCGCCAGGCCGACCAGGCCCTGGCCCGAACCCCCGCCGGCGGTCGGGGGAGGCGGTTCGGGGGAGGGGCCGTTGAGCACCTCCACCACGAGGCCCTCGCCGGGGGCGCCCCTCACCCGTACCCGGGTGTCGGCGCCGGGGGAGTGCTTGCGCACGTTCGTCAGGCCCTCCTGCACGATCCTGTAGGCGGTGCGGCCGGTCCGCTCCGGGACCGTCCCGGTGTACTCCTCCGCGAACTCCACGCGGGCGCCGACCTCGTCGGCCTCCTCCACGAGCTGCTGGAGGTCGGCCATGGTCGGCTGGGGGAGCTCCCCGACGGGCGCGCGCAGGACGCCGATCACCTCCCGCAGGTCCTGGAGGGCCTGGTGGGCGCTCTCCCGGATCACCTTCGCCGAGCGCGCGACCTCCTCGGACGGGGCGTCGGGCCGGTACTCCAGGGCTCCTGCGTGCACGCTGAGCAGCGACAGCCGGTGCCCGAGCACGTCGTGGATCTCCCGGGCCATCGCCTCCCTGACCTGGTGCTGGGCGTGCTCGGCCCGCAGCTGGGCCTCGGTCTCCGCGTGCACGGCCCGGTCGCGCAGCGACTCCACGAGCTCGCGCCGGTGGTGGACGGTCAGCCCCCAGCCGATGACGGCGCCCTGGATGGCCACGCTCAGCAGCACGGTGACCAGCATCGGCAGGTGCGGGTCCGGCCACAGGACCGCGTGCAGGTAGGCGGTGGCCGCGCCCACCCCGAACACGGCCAGGCTCGTGCGCGGCGACCGGTGCACGGCCAGGGAGAACAGGGCGATGAGCATCGCGCCCATGGCCAGGGGGAAGACCACGGAGACCAGCACCAGTGCGACGGCGAGCTGGACCGGCCAGCGGCGGCGCCACCAGAGGGACAGGCAGGCCAGGAAGGCGGCCAGGCGCCCCGCGCCCTCGAACCAGGTGGACGGCGGCCCCGGGGGCACCAGCTCCGGGCCGAACTCGACGCCGGGGGGAGAGGCCCCGGGCAGTTCGAGGGAGGTCGTCACCGCGTAGGCGAGGGCGAGCAGGAACATGGACAGGTCCACGATCCAGTCACGCGCACTGCACCGCTGCGCACCGGTCACCGTGGAAGCGTTCATCGCTGCGAAGTCTACGTTCGGAGCCCGGCCCCGGGCAGGCGCCCGGCGGCACGCCCTACCGATGGCGGCCAGGTCCATACTTTGGTCGTCGGGGCAGGTGGCGGGGCCGCGGCCGGCCGGTCGGGGCGGACCCGGCGCGCGGGCGCCCACGGACCGGAGCCGCACCCCGGGCGGGGGCGGCCGGGCCCGCCCGCAGGCCCCGGCCGGCCCGTGTCCGCGCCCGAGATCGCGGTCCTGTTGGCGGTTCGTGTCCGGTCGGCCGCGCGCCGTCGGTACGGTGGTTCCAATGAGCACACTGGTCACCGGAGCCACCGGAATGGTGGGCCGTCGCGTCCTCACCGAGCTGACGCGGCGCGGGCTGCCCGCGACGGGGGCGTCCCGTTCCTCTCAGACGCGCCTGGACTGGACCGACACCTCCAACTGGGACGACGTCCTCAAGGGCGTGAGCAGCATCTTCGTGGTGACGCCGGTCGGCAGCGCCCTGGGGAACCGGGTCGCCGGGTTCCTGGAGAAGGCGGCCGACGCCGGGGTCGGGAGGGCGGTGGTCATGTCCGCCATGGGCACCGAGCACGCGCCCTCCGACTCGGACCAGCGCGCCGCCGAGCTGCGGGCCAAGGACCTGTTCCACACGTGGACGGTCCTGCGGCCCAACTGGCTGTTCCAGGACTTCACGGAGGGCACGTTCGCGAGCCTGGCGCGGTCACGCAACGGCCGCCTCGAACTCCCCGTCAAGCGCCGGACCGAGGTCAGCTTCGTGGACGCCCGCGACGTCGCGGACACCGCCGTCGCCGCCCTGCTGGGCGACCACGGGGGCCGGGAGTACACGCTGACGGGCCCGCAGGCCCTCACCTTCCGCGAGGTGGTCAAGCGGACGAAGGGCACCGAGAGCCCCGTGTGGCGGTTCAAGACCGTGGACGAGGCGGGCTTCTACTTCCGCGCCACCAACCGGGGCTGGGGCGAGAGGTACATCGACACGCTCAACGAGCGCTTCGCCGCCGCCGTCTCGGGCCGGGCCGCCGAGGTCACCGAGGGGGTGCGCGCGGCCCTGAACCGCGACCCCATCCCGCTGGCCCGCTTCATGCGGGAGTCCGTCCTCTGACCCCCGCCGGGCCGCCGTAGGGCCCTCCGCGGGCGTCCGGGCCCGGGCGGGGCGCGGGTGGAACGGCGAGCCCCCGGCGACGCGTGGCCGACGACCGGTTCCGGTGCGGGCGATCGCACAGGACACAGACGGAGCAGACCCCCGGGAACGTGGTTACCGGGGGTCTGCCGCTGTCACCTCACGGCCGGGCCGTGACGGCGGAAACCGACGTCGGCGGCCTACTTCTTGAGGAGCTGGCGGGCCATCACCATGCGCTGGATCTGGTTGGTGCCCTCGTAGATCTGGGTGATCTTGGCGTCGCGCATCATGCGCTCCAGCGGGAAGTCCTTGACGTAGCCCGCGCCGCCGAGCAGCTGCACCGCGTCGGTGGTGATCTCCATGGCGGCGTCGGAGGCGTAGCACTTGGCGGCGGCGCCGTAGAAGGCCAGGTCGTCGTCGCCGCGCTCGGACTTGGCGGCGGCCACGTAGACCATCTGCCGGGCGGTCTCCAGCTTCATCGCCATGTCGGCGAGCATGAACTGGATGCCCTGGAAGTCCGCGATCGCCTTGCCGAACTGCTTGCGCTCCTTGACGTAGGCCACGGCGTGGTCCAGGGCGCCCTGGGCGATGCCGACGGCCTGCGCGCCGATGGTGACGCGGGTGTGGTCCAGGGTGCGCAGGGCGATCTTGAGGCCCTCGCCCGGGGCGCCGACGATGCGGTCGCCGGGGATGCGCACGCTGTCGAAGAACAGCTCGCGGGTGGGGGAGCCCTTGATGCCGAGCTTGCGCTCGGGCTCGCCCAGGGTGAAGCCCTCGTCGTCGGCGTGGAGGACGAACGCCGAGATGTTGCGGCCGCGGGCGCCCTCGGGGTCGGTCACGGCGAGGACCGTGTAGTACTCGCTGACGCCCGCGTTGGTGATCCAGGACTTCTGGCCGTTGAGGATCCAGTCGTCGCCGTCGGCCACGGCCTGGCTGCGCATGCTCGCGGTGTCGGAGCCGGCCTCGCGCTCGGACAGCCCGTAGGAGAACATCGCCTCGCCACTGGCCACCTTGGGCAGGTACCGCTGCTTGACGTCCTCGGAGGCGCCCAGGATCAGCGGCATGGTGCCGAGCTTGTTGACGGCGGGGATGAGGGAGGAGGAGGCGCACACGCGGGCGACCTCCTCGATGACGATGCAGGTGGCCAGGGCGTCGGCGCCGACGCCGTCGTACTGCTCGGCGATGTGCGGTGCGTGGAAGTCGGTGGCCACCAGGGCCTCCAGGGCGTCCTGCGGGAAGGCGCTCTTCTCGTCGACCTCGGCCGCGTGGGGCGCGATCTTGTCCTCGGAGACGGAGCGCACGGCCGCGCGCAGCTCCTCGTGCTCCTCGGTGGTCTTGAACAGGTCGAAGTCACTCATCCGATTCCCTTTCCCGGCACCGCGTGCCTTTCTGTGGCATCCAGTGCCAGAATAGGGGGTGGAAAGGGCGAAGTACACAGTCGGATAGCTTCTTGGCAGCTTCCGTACGTCGAAGGGGTGCGCCATGGCGCGGGAACGGTCGGGTGGGCGCGTGGCCACCCGCGAGGTGGTGCTGGCCTCCGTGCGGTTGTTCACCGAGAACGGGTTCGACGCCACCACGATGGACGGGATCGCCGCCGCCACCGGGGTGAGCCGCCGCAGCCTGTTCCGGCGCTTCGGGTCGAAGGAGGACATCCTCTTCGCCGAGCACGACGAGCTGTTCTCGACCGTGGTCCGCTACCTGGAGGCCTCCCCCGACGACCCGCTGAGCTCGGTGTTCGCCGCAGCGCGCCTGGTGCTCCAGGGGTATCTGGGGGACCCGGAGATCACCGTGCCGCGCTACCGGCTGGTGCGCGCGCACCCGCGCCTGCGGGACCGCGAGGTCGCGATGACCGCCCGCTACCAGGCGGCGTTCAGCCGCTTCCTGGCCGACCGGGAGGGCGGGGACGGCGGCGGGGAGCGGTCCCTGGCCGCCGGGGTGGCCGCCGCCTCGCTCATCTCGGCGCACAACCACGTCCTCCGCTCGTGGCTGCGCAGTCCGGAGCAGGACCGGCGCGAGGTGTGGGCGAGCTTCGACGCCGCCATGGAGTTCGTCCGCCGGGCCGCCGAACCGATGCTGCGCGCCGAGGAGGGGGCCGCGCGGGAGCGCGTGCTGGTCGCCGTCTACCCCGGCGGCATCGGCCGGGACGAGCTGATCCGCCGTGTCACCGCCGCCGTGGAGGGGGCCGGGGGCGCCTGAGGCCCCGCGTCCCGGGCCGCCGGCCTCCCTGCGGGACGGCCGCCCCGCAGGGCGGGGCCCGCGCCGCGTCGGTGCCCGGGACCATCGGCAGGCGCGCCCCGCGCCGGAGGGCAGGGGCCCGCCCTTCCGCGTGCAGCGGGGCCCGGCCGCCCCTGGACCGCGGCGCGCGCCCGGGGCACACTGACGGGGTGGCGCGGTACTTCAGGATCCACGCGGACTACATCGGCCGCCTCGGGACGGGGGTCGGCCTCTTCGTCGCGGTCGACCACCTGCGCCGGGCCGGGCGGCTGTCGGAGGCCGAGGAGGACCTCTATTTCGACGTCGACGACTGGTTCCGGGAAGCTCTGCCGACCCCTCCGTTCTACGCCGACGGGAACACGGTCGGCGCGGTGACCTGGTTCAAGACGGAGGGGTGCGCGCACTTCACCGGCCGTCTCGACGCCCTCCGGGGCCTGCTCCGCGCCCACGGCGTGGAGCACCGCAGGAGCGAGTCCGACGACCCCGGCCGGATCGTCTACGAGGACGCCCACCAGGTCGGGGCCGTCCCCCGCACGCGGCGGGCGCCCACGCCCCTCCCCCTCGGGACGGTCCTCGGGCCCACCACCGCCGGATCGAAGCGCCACCTCGGCAGGCGCGCCGCACGCGCGCCCGGGGACTGAGCCCGGTCGCGGGCACGGCGGAGGGGCCGGCCACCGGTGCCGCGCGGGCCGGGGACCGAACCGCGCCGGTGGCGGGGGCGCGGCGGCCGGGTTCCTGTCACCCGCACGCCCCGGCGAGCGTAGGCTGGACAGGGCCCACGGGCCGGTCGGACGACAGCACACGAGGCGGGGCGGACAGCGGGAATGAGTGTGGACACGGCGGGCGTGACCAAGCAGGAGTCAGAGGTCGCCCACGAGGCGGGGCGCCGGAGGACCTTCGCGGTCATCTCCCACCCCGACGCCGGAAAGTCGACCCTCACCGAGGCCCTGGCCCTGCACGCGGCGGCCATCTCCTCCGCCGGCGCCGTCCACGGCAAGGGCGACCGCAAGGGCGTCACCTCCGACTGGATGGACATGGAGCAGGACCGGGGGATCTCCATCACCTCGGCGGCGCTGCGCATCGACTACGACGGCCGCGTCCTGAACCTGCTCGACACCCCGGGCCACGCCGACTTCTCCGAGGACACCTACCGCGTCCTGTCCGCCGTGGACTGCGCGATCATGCTGCTGGACTCGGCCAAGGGCCTGGAGCCGCAGACCCTCAAGCTCTTCGACGTGTGCCGGGCGCGCAAGATGCCCGTGATCACGTTCGTCAACAAGTGGGACCGCCCCGGCCGCGAGCCGCTGGAGCTGCTGGACGAGATCGAGCAGCGCATCGGGCTGCGCCCCACCCCGATGAACTGGCCGGTGGGCATCGCGGGGGACTTCCGCGGCCTCGTCGACCGGACCAGCGGCGTCTACACGAAGATGACCCGCACGCCCGGCGGCGCCACCAAGGCCGTCGAGGAGGTCCTGGAGCCCGAGCGGGCGGCCGAGGTCGAGCTGGACGCCTGGGTGCAGGCGCAGGAGGAGATCGAGCTCCTGGAGGCGCTCGGCGCCGACTTCGACCCCGAGTCGTTCATGGCGGGGGAGTCCTCCCCGGTGCTGTTCGGCGCGGCCCTGTCCAACTTCGGCGTCGGCCAGCTGCTGGACACGGTGGTCGAGCTGGCCCCGGCCCCCTCGGCCAAGCTCGACGCCAAGGACCGGCCGCGCAGGGTGGAGCAGCCCTTCTCCGGCCAGGTCTTCAAGATGCAGGCCAACATGGACAAGAACCACCGGGACCGCATGGCGTTCCTGCGGGTGAGCTCGGGCCGGTTCGACCGCGGCATGGTCCTCACCCACGCCTCCACCGGCCGCCCCTTCGCGACCAAGTACACGCAGGCGGTGTTCGGCTCGGACCGCTCCACCATCGACACCGCCTATCCCGGTGACGTGATCGCCCTGGTCAACGCCCAGGCGCTGGCGGTCGGCGACACCCTCTACGACGGGCCCAAGGTCGACTTCCCGCCGATCCCGAGCTTCGCCCCCGAGCACTTCGTGGTGGCGCGCGCGGTCGACGCGGGCAAGTACAAGCAGTTCCAGCGGGGTATCGCCCAGCTCGACGCCGAGGGCGTGGTGCAGGTCCTGACCTCCGACGTGCGCGGCGAGCAGGCGCCCGTGCTGGCGGCGGTCGGCCCGCTCCAGTTCGACGTGGTCAAGCACCGCATGGACCAGGAGTTCCGCAGCCCCGTGGAGGCGTCGCCGCTGGACTACTCGGTGGCGCGCCGCACCGACGAGGAGTCGGCCCCCGTCCTGCACGCCCTGTCGGGGGCGGAGGTGCTCAGGCGCCGCTCCGACGGAGAACTCCTGGTGCTGGTGCACAACAAGTGGCGGCTGAGGGTCATCGAGCGGGACCACCCCTCGCTGCTCATGGAGCCCCTGCTGGCGGGCGGCGTCGACGAGGGCGAGTGACGTCCTCCGCCGGCGTCCGGGACCGGCGCCGGCGCCCGGGAGCGGGACCGGCCTCGTCCCGCGTGCCGTGCGTCCCTCCCCCGTGTGTGTCGGGAGGGGCGCACGGGACCGCTCCGGGTGAGGGCGCGAGCCCCGGGCGGCGCCGTGCGGGGAGAGCGCTCCGCCACTTCCGGGGCCCGTGTGAACTCTCGTGCCGCACGCACACCACACGCCCATCGGGACTCCGCTCCGCCGCGTCCGGAGGTGCCCGTGGGACCGCTGTTGTGCAGGCAGAGGTCAAGATCACCAAGCAGGGGGTACCCCGTGTCAACCCCCTTGATCAGGGCGAAGGTACCCTGAGAGAAGGCCGCTAGGGCGCGTTCGAACACCTGGCCGCACTGAGCTTCGTTCGGGTATGTCCACTTCTGTGAAGAGGGCGCCGAGGGGCCGGTCCGGGCGGGTGGCGGGGTGCTCAGGGGACCACCACAGGAGACGGTGACGACGCCGGGAGAACCCCCGGTGCCGTCTGCGACGTCTCAGGGCGATCACGGAGTAATCGACAATCGGCAAAGTTTGTAAATCTTCACCGTGCGGTAATTCTTCTCACGTCTGGGTATGTGTTGCATGTCACCTGTTCGTGAATCGGTGAAACTTATATGATTTTGCTTAACAGTCGTTTAACAAAACAGAACAATAACGAGTGAATCAAGAACGTGGCGGCAGACCGCCCCGCGTCTGACGCACCTCACGTATCCCCCGCTGGGAAAGGTTGACCTCGGGCATGAGCGAAGACGACAAAGACCGCACGGTGGAGCTCCACTACGAGGGCGGCGTGCTGAAGCTGCCGGTGTTCACCGGTACCGAGGGTGAACGCACCATCGAGCTGAAGACCCTGCTGGGGTCGACCGGAATGACGACCCTGGACCCCGGGTTCGGCAACACCGCTTCGTGTAGCTCGAAGATCACCTATATCGACGGGGCCGCCGGCATCCTGCGCTACCGCGGATACCCGATCGAGGACCTCGCCGTGGGCGCGACCTTCCTGGAGGTCGCCTACCTGGTGATCTACGGCGAGCTCCCCGAGCCCGGCCAGCTGAAGGAGTTCTCCGACGGCCTGCGCGACAACGCCGACATCCCGGCCGAGATGGGCGCGTTCATCGACGCGATGCCCCGCAACGGCCACCCGATGGCGCTCATGGCCAGTGCCGTCAACACCCTCGCCGCGTACTACGACGACAGCGTGGACCCGGGCGACGACGCCCAGGTGGAGCTCGCCACGATCCGGCTGCTGGCCAAGCTGCCGACGATCGCGGCCCGCATCTACCGCAACTCCATCGGCGAGACGCCGATCTCCCCGGACGACTCGCTCGACTACGTCGACAACTTCATCCGGATGACCTTCGGGGACAAGGCCCCCACCGGCGAGCTCGGCGACCTGTTCAACAAGGCCGTCGGCATGCTGCTCGTCCTGCACGCGGACCACGAGCTGAACTGCTCCACCGCCACCGTGCGCGTGGTCGGCTCCTCGCAGGCCGACATCTACGCCAGCGTCGCCTCCGGCATCAACGCCCTGTCCGGCCCGTCCCACGGCGGCGCCAACCAGGCCGTGCTGGAGATGCTGGAGGAGATCCGCGACTCGGGCATCTCCATCGAGGACTTCCTGGAGAAGGTCAAGGCGCGCGAGATGCGCCTCATGGGCTTCGGACACCGGGTCTACAAGAACTTCGACCCGCGCAGCAAGGAGATCAAGGTTCTGGCGAGCCAGATCCTCGACCGGGACGAGAACCCGGACGAGCTGTTCTCCCTGGCCCTCAAGCTGGAGGCCGCGGCGCTCGCCGACTCCTACTTCACGGAGCGCAAGCTCTACCCGAACGTCGACTTCTACACCGGCGTCATCTACCGCACCATGGGCTTCCCCACCAACATGTTCACCGTGTTGTTCGCGATCGGCCGTCTGCCCGGCTGGGTCGCCCACTACCGCGAGCAGCTGCACGACCCGGCCTTCCGGATCGCGCGCCCGCGCCAGCACTACGTCGGCTCCGCCGAGCGACGCCTCCCGGGCCAGGGCTAGCCCCCGCCCGAGGCGCACGACGGTGCCCGCCCACGCCGCAGGCGAGGGCGGGCACCGTCGTCTTCGTTCACCCGCGTACCGGTCGCGCCGGGGCGGCGGCACTGTCCCTACCGGTACATAGTCCGCCCTTTCCCCGCATTTTGCGTACAGTCTGTCATCCATGTGCGACCTTGAGGGAAGTTGCAGGGTGTGGCCCGCACGGGCCGTGCTGGTGAAGGGGAGGCGACGATGGTCCGGTACGCGTTGACCGGTGACCTGCTCGGTGAGCTGAGCCGGAACTGGTGGGTTGTGGTCCTCCGCGGCGCGGCCGCGGTGCTCTTCGGACTGATCGCCCTCGTGTGGCCCGGGGTCACCCTGGTCGCCCTGGCGATCGTGTTCGGTGTCTACGCGCTGGTCGACGGCGCGGCCCTGGGCTACGCGGCGTACCGCGCCGCACCGGGCAGCCGGGGCTCCCTCGCCGCCCAGGCGGTCGTCAGCGTCCTGCTGGGCCTGATCGCCCTGATCTGGCCGGTCGCCTTCGGCATGGCGGTCGTGCTCGTGATCGGTGCGTGGGCCGTCATCACCGGTGTGGCCGAGATCGTCACCGCCATCCGCCTGCGCGCGCACATCAGCTCGGAGTGGCTGCTGATCTTCGTCGGCGCGCTCTCCGTCGTGTTCGGCCTCCTCCTGTGGTTCTGGCCGCTGGAGGGCGCGCAGGCCATCGTGTTCGTGGTCGGCGTCTACGCCATCATCTTCGGCGTCGTGATGGCGGTCGCCGGGTTCCGGCTCCGCGGGGCGCACGCCGCCGTCCGGGACGGCGACGGCGACGGCGCCCCCCTCGCCCGGGACGAGCCCCGCCCCGCCGAGGAGGGGTCCGGGCTGACCGCGTTCGACGACGGCTACGCGGGCGGCTACGCCGACGGCTACCGCGGGGACGAGAGGACCGGGCCGGACGACGCCGGCCCGGAGGGGGCGGACGGCGAGGGCGCCTCCAGGCGCTCCGGCGGAGGACGCCACCGCGCGCCCCGGGAGCGGCCGGAGGACCCGGAGTGAGGCGCCTCAGCCCTCGCTGACCGCGAGCGACCCGAGGTGGTCGACCTGGCTTCCGGGGACGACCACCTCGGCCTTCCTCCTCTGCCAGGCCAGGAAGTGCGCGGTCCCGCGATGCGCGAGCAGGGCCTCCCGGTCGGCGAACACCTCGTACACCCGGAAGACGTCCGGGTCGGCGCCGTCCTGCACCACGTCGAAGCGCAGGCAGCCGGGCTCCTCGCGCACCGCCGCCGACGCGTTGCGGGAGATCCCGGCGAGGAAGTCCTCCCGGCGGCCGGGGAGCACCCGGAGGGAGATGACGAGTGCGACCGGCGCGGGGCCGGGGACCGAGGCGGGCACGGGACCTCCGGAAGGGGTGCGTGAGTGGGGCCGGGGACCCGATCCTACGGCCGGAGGGCCCCGGGAAAACGGCTTGTCGCCGGGAGAGCGCCACGGATAGCATCACGCCATGCACATGCTTCAGATGTACGGCTAGAGGCCCGCGTCGAGCGACGCCGCCGCGCACCGCCCCGGTCCCGGGGCCCGGTGCCCCACAGCCCTACCCGACATCTGCATACGGAGACACTGCGATGACCCGTCGCGCCCACATCGCCATGGTCGGCGTTCCCGCCGTCAGCCACGTCCTGCCCAGCCTGGAGATCATCCGGGAGCTGGTGGCCCGCGACCACCGCGTCACCTACGCCAACGACCCCCTGATGGCCGACCTGATCACCGGAGCCGGCGCCGAACTCGTCCCCTGCGCCACGACCCTGCCCGTCGCCGACGCCGACTGGCCGGAGGACCCGATCCGGGCGATGGACGTCTTCCTGGAGGACGGGATGGCCCAGCTCCCCGTCGTCCGGGCCGCCTACGAGGACGACCGCCCCGACCTCTTCCTGTACGACATCGCCGGGTACCCCGCCCGCGTGCTCGGTGAGAACTGGGGCATCCCCAGCGTGCAGCTCTCACCCACCTACGTGGCGTGGGCCGACCACGGGGCCACCGTCATGGAGATGCTGCGCGCCCTGCCCGGGGCGGCCGAGCACTTCGCCAGGTTCGACGCCTGGCTGGCGGAGAACGGCGTCACCGGGCTGGACCACGCCTCGTTCGCCGGGCGCCCGGACCGCGCGCTGGCGCTGATCCCGCGCGAGATACAGCCGTACGCGGACACCGTCGCCGACACGGTCACCTTCGTCGGCCCCTGCCTGGGCGCGCGGACGGACCAGGGCGGGTGGACGCGCCCGGCGGGCGCGGAGAAGGTGCTGCTGGTGTCCCTGGGGTCGGCGTTCACCAACCTGCCCGGGTTCTACCGCGAGTGCCTGAAGGCCTTCGGCGACCTGCCGGGCTGGCACGTCGTCCTCCAGATCGGCAAGTTCGTCGACCCCGCGGAGCTGGGGGAGATCCCGGCCAACGTGGAGACGCACCCCTGGGTGCCGCAGCTGGACATCCTGCGCCAGGCCGACGCGTTCGTCACCCACGCGGGTATGGGGGGCTCCAACGAGGGCCTGTACTGCGGGGTGCCGATGATCGCGGTCCCGCAGGCCACCGACCAGTTCGACAACGCCGACCGGCTGGTGGAACTCGGCGTCGCCCGGAGGATCGACACGGCGGACGCCGACGCGGCCACGCTCCGCTCGGCCCTGCTGGAACTGGCCTCCGACCCGGAGGTCGCCCGGAGGCTGGCCGGCATCAGCGCCCGGCTCCAGGAGAGCGGCACCGCGTACGCGGCCGACCTGGTCGAGGCGGAGCTCCCGGCCCGCTAGGCCGTGTTCCGCGGGTCGTCCCGGGCCAGCGTCCGCCGGGCGCCCCCGCCGCGCCGAGGGCGCCCGGACGGCCGAACCCGGGCCGGCCCCCCCCGCCGCTCGTCCGGCGGGAGAGGGCCCGGCGACCGCCCGCGGCGGTCGGCGCACGCGCCGGGCCGGCCGAAAGCACCCACGGACCGCGTCCCGGCGCCGGCCGGGAGGACCCGGCCCCCGCCCCACGGCCTCCTCCGGGTTCCCCGCCGTCCCGGACCGCGACCGGCGGCCCCGCGTCCCCACGGGCACGGCGCCGCCGGGGACCCGTCCCGCACGCCGCCCCCGTCCTGCCCCGCACACCGTTCGCGCCGCGGTCCGCCGCACGCGCACGGTGGTCCGGCCCCCGGGCCTCCCGGAGGGCCGGAGACCGCTCCTCCGGAGGCGCCGGAGACGGAGGGGCACGAGCCGCTTCCGGCCCTTCCGGGGCCGCCCGACAACCCAGGGAGAACCATGGACCACCTCGTCGTCGTCACCGGAGGCCCCGGCTCCGGGAAGACCGCGCTGATCGAGCACCTGGCCGCGCTCGGCCACGCGCGCACGGTAGAGGCCGGACGGGCGATCATCCGCGACCAACGGGAGATCGACGGTCCCGGCCTGGCCTGGCGCGACGACGATCTGTTCGCCGAGCTGATGCTGTCCTGGGAGATGCGCTCGCACCGCGAGGCCTCCGGGTGGGAGGGCCCGGTCTTCTGCGACCGGGGCGTCCCCGACCTGGTCGGCTACTTCCTGCTGCGCGGGCTCCCGGTGCCCGCGCACGTCGACCGGGCGGCCCGGCGGTTCCGCTACCACCGCCGGGTGTTCGTCGCCCCGCCGTGGCCGGAGATCTTCACCGGCGACGCCGAGCGCCACCAGTCCCCGGAGGAGGCCGAGCGCACCCATCGGGCGATGGTCGAGGCCTACCCCGCGCACGGCTACGAGCTGGTGGAGCTGCCGCGCGTCCCGGTCGCGGAGCGGGCGCGGTTCGTGCTGGACGTCCTGGGCACGGCGCCCCGCCTCCCGGGGGCGCGGGCCGAGCGCCGCTGAGGCCCCGGGCCCGGCGCCGACGGGCCGGACCGGCCGCGTCCGGCCGGTCGGCCCCGCGAAGGCCGGACCGGCCGCGTCCCCGCACCCGCTTCCGCCCGCGCCGCCCGGC
>NZ_JBHSUF010000033.1:0-62186 GCF_042660575.1 Nocardiopsis tropica | reverse complement strand
TCCCCCCGCCGACATCATCCGAACATGGTCCGCCGCCCCGTGGGGCGCGGGCGCGGGCGCGGGGCCGCGCCGTGGGGCGCGGGCGCGTGCGCCCGCGATCCGGTGGGTGGTCTTGTGGGGCCTGTGTGACCTGTGCGGCCGGTAGGGGCGGTGGGCCGTGGCCCGGCGGGCGCCCGTTCCCGGTCAGGCCGCCAGGTACCCCCCGTCCACAGGCACGACCGCGCCCGTCACGAACCCGGCGTCGGGTCCGCACAGGAAGTCCACGGCGCCCGCGACCTCGCTCGGACGCCCCCAGCGGCCCATCGGCGTCCGGTCGAGGATGCGCGCCTGGGCCTCGTCGTTCTCGCGGATCCCGGCGGTCAGGTCGGTGCTGATCCACCCCGGCGCGACCGCGTTGACGCGGATGCCCTCCGGCGCCCACGCGACGGCGAGCGACCGCGTGAGCTGCGAGATGCCGCCCTTGCTCGCGCTGTAGCCGGGCACCAGCGGTCCGCCGAAGTAGCTCAGCATCGACGCGATGTTGACCACGCACCCGCCCGAGGCGGCCAGCGCCGGGCGGGCCGCCACGCACGAGCGCATCACGGACGTCAGGTTGACCTCCACGACGCGCGCGAACACGGCCGGGTCGAACTCGTCGCCGCGCCGGATGATCCCGACCGCGTTGACCAGCGCGTCGATCTCCGGGAACCCGCCCAGGTAGTCCTCCAGGGCGTCGCCGCCGGTCACGTCGACCTCGGTGACCGCGGCACCCCCCCGGAGCGCCGGCGGGGCGTCGCCGGCCCGCAGTCCGCCGACGGCGACCCGGTCGCCGCGCTCGACGAACCGCTCCGCTATCGCCGCGCCGATACCGCTCGTGCCGCCGACGACGACGACCGTGCGGGGGCGGTGCGCGTCGCCCCGGCTCCCTGCGGGGCCCGGCTGCTGGCCTTCCATGGCTCCTCCGACTCTGCGGCCGGCGGGTGGCCGCCGGCGTGGGGTGTGGACTCGGTCTCTGGTTCTGGACGGGTGCTCCCCGGGGCACCGCCGAGGGGGGGAGCCCCCGCGGCAGCGGTCCACTGGGAGCCCGGTACCGCCGCGGGTGCCGGGTGTCTCTCGACGTCGATGTGGTTGTGGTCGGGGCGGGCCGGGGCCGCCGGTCCCCGCCCGCCGGAGCCGCCGGCGTGGACGGCGCCGGCGGTTCGCGGGGGCCTACTCGGGCTCGGGGGCGACCAGGGCTTCGATCCAGTACTCGCGCGCCAGGGCGTCCACCCCCGCGGGCGAGACGCCGCGCAGGTGGACGACGGTGTCGTCGGTGCCCGCGATGCGCCCGTGGTTCTGGAGCTGGAGGATGTGGTACCGCTCGGGCACGAACCCGAGGACCACGTCCACGTCGAACCTGCCGCGCTCGTCGGGGGCGTCCCCCAGCCCCGGCTCGGCCTTGCCGATCGCCTGGAACCCGAGCCACCCCTGGTAGAGGAGCACCGCCAGGACCACCACGGCGATCCTGCGCAGGGTCGCGCTCCTGAGGGCCCTAGACCACGTCGACGGGGCTGTCCGAATCGACACGGGCCCCACCCCCCGTCCCGGCCCCGCCGGAGAGCAGGTCGTTGATCCGGGCGACCTTGTCCCGGAACTCCGGGAGGTCCACCGCCTCGCGCCAGGTGCGCGGACGGGGGAGGTCCACCGTGACGATCTCCTGGACCGTGCTCGGCCTGCCGGAGAGGACCACCACCCGGTCGGAGAGGAACACCGCCTCGTCGATGTCGTGTGTCACGAAGAACACCGTCGGCCTCCGCTCCTCGAAGATCCGGGTCAGGTCCTCCTGGAGCCTGCGCCGGGTCTGCGCGTCGATGCTCGCGAACGGCTCGTCCATGAGCATCACCGCGGGCTCGTTCGCGAGGACCCGGGCGACGCCGAGCCGCTGCTGCATGCCGCCGGACAGCTCGTGCGGGTACTTGCGCTCGAACCCGCCCAGTCCGACCAGCTCCAGGTACTCCCGGCCCCGGCGCTCGCGCTCGGCGCGCGGCACGCCCTTCATGCGCAGGCCGAACACGGCGTTGCCGAGCACGGTCTTCCACGGGAAGAGGGCGTGGCTCTGGAACACCACCCCCCGGTCGGGCCCCGGGGCGGAGACCGGGCTCCCGTCCACCTCGACCACGCCGCCGGTGGGCTCGACGAAGCCCGCGACGGTGTTCAGGACCGTGGTCTTGCCACAGCCGCTGGGGCCGAGGACGGAGACGAACTCACCGCGCTCCACGGTGAAGGACACGTCGCCGATCGCGGTGACCTCCTCCCCCGAGTAGGCGTCGGTGTAGACCTTGTTCAGGTTCTCGATCACCAGTGCGGTCATCCGTCACCCTCCATGCTTCGCACCATCCCCCACCGTTCGACGGTGGCCTTCTCGAACGGCGCCAGGATGAGCGCGTCGAGCATGTACCAGAGGACCCCGAGCACGATCATGCCGAGGAAGACCTGGCTGACGTCGCCGACCCTGCGGGCGTCGAACATCATGAATCCGATACCGCTGGTGCCCACGATGATCTCCGCGGCCACGAGCGCGCGCCATCCGTAGCCGAGCCCGGTGCGGACACCGCTCGCGACCGCGGGCAGCGCCCCGGGGAGGATGACCTCCACGAACACCCGGACGCGGCCGGCGCCCAGGCTGCGGGCCGCGCGGATCAGCTCGCCCGGCACCTGCTCGACCCCCGCCACCACGCTGAGCATGAGCGGGAAGACGATCGTGTACACGATGACGAAGGTGACGGAGGTCAGGCTGAAGCCGAACCACACGATCACGATCGGCAGCCAGGCGATGTCCGCGATGGCCTGGAAGAACAGCAGGATCGGCCAGACGGCCTTGCGGACCCTCAGGGACATCGCGGTCAGGAACCCCATCGGCAGGCCGATGAGGAGGCCGAACCCGACGCCGTAGCCGAGCCGGGTCAGGGAGTCGGACAGGTAGCCGGGCAGGATGCCCTTGCGGAGCAGGTCGCCGACCTCGGCGACGACCCTGTCGGGGCCGACGAAGAAGGCGTCCGGGAAGACGCCGGCCTCGGCGACCAGCCACCACAGGGCCACGACGGGCACGAACGGCCCGAGGGTGCGGAACGCGCTGTTGCGGGACAGCCTGGCCCAGAACCGCCTGGCCAGGGGTGCGCGGCGGGGCCGCGGCCGGGCGCCCGGGGACGCGTTCCTCTCGCGGGTCGCGGTCATCGCGCACCTCCCGTCATGCCCCAGCGCTCGATGGTGCGCCTCTCCAGCGGTGCCAGGAGGAGCCGGTCCATGATCAGCCACAGGACGCCGATGACGACCATCGAGGCGATGATGACGTCCGTGGAGAAGGTCTTCTGGGCCAGGAAGAGCGCGTAACCGAGACCGGCGCTGCTCGCGATGATCTCGGCGGCCACCAGGCCGCGCCACCCGTAGCCGAGCCCGATCCTCAGGCCGCTGACGACGCTGGGCAGCGCCCCGGGCAGGAGCACCTCCCAGAACATCCGCCACCGGCTCGCGCCCATGGACCGGGCGGAGCGCAGCAGGGTCGCGGGGATGCGCCGGACCCCCAGCATCGTGTTGTAGGCCAGCGCGAAGAACATGGCGTTCCACACGATGAAGATGACGGCGCCGTCGCCGTAGCCCAGCCACAGGGTGGCGATGGGGATCCACGCGATGCCCGCCAGAGCCACGGAGAACCGCAGCAGCGGGGAGAAGAACGCGGACAGGGCCGGGCTGGCGCCGAGGGCGATGCCGAACGGGAGCCCGGTCGCCACGGCGATGGCGCTTCCCATGAGCACCCGGTACAGGCTCGCGCCGAGGTGCCTGGCGAGCTCACCGCTCGCCGCCATGTCGGCCAGGGCCGCGGCGACGTCGTCCACCTGCGGGAAGATCCGCCTGGGGACGCCGGTGAGCTCGACGGTCACGGCCCAGACGGCGACCAGGACCACGAACGGGAGTGTGAACCAGAGCGTCGCTCCGACGAACCCGGGCCCGGAGCCGCGTCGGGCCCTCCGGGCCGCCCGGCCGCCGGGCGCGGTGCGCCCGGCGGCCGGCACAGGGTCGGGGGTCATACCGCGCACGACTCCTGGGCGATCTCACGCACGAAGTTGTAGTCGGCGTCGATGGCCGCGGCGTCGGGGATGTCCTGGAGGTCCTCGAACAGCTCGGGGTTCTCCTCCATGACCGACACGATCGGGCCGGGCTCGAAGTAGTCGTTGATGTCGAAGTCGAAGTCGATCTCGCCCTGGTTGGCGAGCAGCTGCCCGACCGTGTCCAGCGCCAGGTAGTTGCAGGCGGAGAAGCGGGGGTCGAGCTGCGCCACGTTGTACTGCATGGCCTCCTGGGCGACCTCGGGGTCGGTGCCGGTGAGCCACTGGACGGCCGAGGAGGCGGCATCCTCGGGGTTCTCGCGGATCCACTGGTCGGAGGCGGCCCGTGCGGCGAGGAACTCCTCGACGGCCTCGGGGTTCTCCTCCAGGAAGGTCGGCGTGGTGACGATGTAGCCGATGAAGGGGATGTAGCCGCCGCCCCTCAGGACGATCTCCGAGCCCTCGACCTGCTCGGTGATGGTGATCGGCCACGGGTCCCAGATGACGGCCGCGTCGATGCCGCCGGTCTCCAGGGCCACCGCCATGTCCGGCGGGGCGGTGTTGACGAGCTCCACGTCGTCCGTGTCGATGCGGAGGTCCTCCAGCAGCCCGAGCAGGTAGAGGTGGTTGATGGAGCCGATCGAGACGCCGATCGACTTGCCCTCCAGCGTGGACAGGTCCTCGCCGTCGATCTCGGAGCCCTCGGCCGCGACGATGGCCGCGGTCTCGTCGATGCTGCGCTGGGTGGCCGAGCCGGTGTAGTTGCCGACCAGGCTCAGCTCGGCGCCCTCCTGCGCGGCCGCGATGGCCGGGGTGCCGACCTGGATGATGTCGACGTCGCCCGCCTCCAGGGCGTTGATCGCGTCGACGCCCGTGGGGAAGGGCTCGGCGAGGGTGACGTCGAGGTCGCGCTCCTCGAAGAGGCCCCGCTCGGTGCCGATCGGCAGGCCGATCTGGTCGATCGCGGAGACGTAGCCGGCGTTGATGCTCGTCAGCGAGCCCGAGCCCGCGTCGGCGCCCTCGACGTCGTCGTCGACGGTCGAGCCCCCGGTACAGGCGGTGAGCAGAAGCACCGACGAACATGTCGCGGCGAGGGACAGCTGGGAAAGTCGAGGCATGGACTTCTTCCGATCACACAGGGTGGCACCCCCGCGAACCCCGGCTCACCCCGACCCACCAGGGGAGATCGGGGAATGGCTGTCGCCTGTCACGAACGGGGGTAGCGGAGAGTGAAAAAGGGGGAGCTCGGAAGGGGATGACGGTTCGCGCCGGTCTGAATCCCCTCCGCCGTTTCGCGTGGTTGACGCTACTATCCGCGCCACCCTGGCGTTAAGTCCTATTCCCTGATGACGGTATTCGAGAAGTGAATACTGTGTCGGATGAACGCTTCCGTGGCGAGATGACTCTGACGGTGCCTGTGGGACTCGGCTGTTCGGTGATGGTCCGCAGGACGCTGCGGGCGGCCGGGGTGAGGGGACGCGTCGAGTCCCAGCACACGGCGACCCGCCGCTCGGGGGGCCCTTCGAGCCGCCTGATCCGGACCCCGCTGGTGTCCGCGATCGACGCCGCCAGCCAGTTCGTGACGCCGACGCCGATGCCCTCGGCGACCATCGACACGAGCGTCTGCGGCTGGTTGGTGGCCTGGATCGGGTCGATCTGCAGCCCCCGCTCCTGGAACACCCGGTAGGACTCGAACTCCGAGGTCTCCGGGGCGTCGAGACGCCCGATGGACACGATGGGGTGCTCCGCGACGGCGTCGACAGGCACGGGGTCGGGCACGTCCCCGAGGGGGTGGCCCTCCGCGTGCAGGACCACGAGCGGCTCGGACCACAGGGGCAGGCTGGTGACCGAGGGGGACGTGGGCCGGGGCGACATCGGCCGCAGGTAGAGGTCGATGCCCCCGGACGCGAGGGCCTCGTCGAGTTCGAGGGTGGAGCGCTCCACGAGGACGACCTTGACGTCGGGGTCCTCGGCGATGAGGTTCTTGAGGAGGCCGGGGACGAACGCGGCGCTGGCGCTCGGGTAGGAGCCGAGGGAGACGATGCCGCGCGTGCCTCCGCGCCAGGGGGCCATGGCGGACTCGGCCGCCTCCAGCGCGCGGAGCACGTTGCGGGCCTGGACGGCGAGGGCGTCACCCGCCTCCGTGAGGCGGACCGGGCGCTTCTTGCGGTCGAAGAGGGGCTGGCCGATCTCGCGTTCGAGCGCGGCCACGTGCTGGCTCACGCGCGGCTGGGACCTGCGGGTGGACTCGGCCGCGGCGACGAAGCTCCCGGTGTCGATGACGGCCAGGAAGGAGACGAACCACTCCAGGCGGATGTCCGCGTCGAGCATGGACGGGTCTCACTCTCGAAGATGTTCGGACGGGCGGGGGAACCCGCCCCGGACCGGGTCGGCGGGCGTCGCGTCCGGGAGGTCCGGGGCCGGGGAAAGGAACGGCGGGAAAACGGATACGTCGAGATCAGGGGCTTGGGAAAGGGGGGTGGGGGAGTTCTGGAAGGGGGGTCGGGATGCGGGGGAAAACCGGCTCGGGGAGTTCGGGGGCCAGGGCCTCCGAGAGGTTTCGCATGGAACGGGCGTGACACACGTTATAACCAGCGGAACCAGAAAGAGTTCACCGTTTCGCCACATAAGTACATAAAACGGACTCAACGGTGCCGACTATCCAGGATCCTGATCCCGGTATGCCGAAAACACACGCGGAATCCGCCGCCGGGGGACCCGCGCCGGACCGTCCGCCGCCCCCGCTCCGGGGGCCGGGCGGGGCGGGGCGCCAGGGGTCCCGGGGACGGGCCGCCGCCGTGTGCGGCCGGCGCCCGGGCGGGGCGGGGCGCGGGCGGGACGGGGTGCGGCGGTGTCCGATCGATGGGGGGACGCGGAACTTGCTAGGTTTCCGTGTGTCCCCCGTCGGCGCCACTCCCGTCCGCCCGGCGCTCCCCGAACCGAAAGCCACCCATGCGACTGATCCCGTCCTCCCCCCTGTCGTGCCTGGGCACGGCCGCCGTCGCCGTCGTCGTCGGCGGATTCGTCCTCGTCGGCTGTGACGTGGTCGACACCGACGAGTTCGACATGGACTTCAGCTTCTTCTCCGCAGACGGCGAGGAGTCACCGGACGAGGACCCGAGCGCCGAGCCCGGCGCCGAGGAGGGGGAGGAAGAGGAGACGGAGCAGGAGGCCTCGTCCTACGGGCTCCCCGATTCCTGCGCCGCGGCCGGGGCCGCCGAGGTCGTCGGCGACCTGGCCCCGGGCCCCGTCCTCGCCGAGGACGCCGGCCCGGTGGAGGGGATCGACGGCGCCGAGCAGGTGGTGTGCTCCTTCAGCGACGGGAGCGGCACCGCGGGCGCCCCCTCCCTCACCCTGGTCTTCACGTCCGGCGCCGACCCCAGCGCCAACCCGGACGTCGTCCAGGTGCCCGGCGCCGAGGAGGAGATGAACTGGGAGGTGGACATCGACGTGGACGTGGACACCTACCACACCGACGAGTCCGACTCCCTGGGCGGCGACCTGGAGTACGTGGGGACCGTGGACGGTTCGAGCCGCAACCTGTACCTGTCCCTGCCGGGCGACCTGTACGTGACCGTGATCGCCTACGGCGAGGAGGTCCCCCGCGAGGACCTGGAGCGGATCGTCATGCAGGCCGCCGAGCGCGTCCGCGGCTGACCGCGCGCGGGGCCGGGCTCCGGACGCCGCACACACGACGAGGGGCCGTCAGCGTCGCGCTGACGGCCCCTCGCGGCTTATGCGACCCCGGCCCAGCCCCCGCGGCCGTCCCGGACCCTCCGGGGCTCCAGGGACCCCGGAGGCCCTGCGCCGGGGGCGGGGCCCTGCGGAACCGGGTCTGCGCCGCGGCCCGCCGGGCCCCACCGCACCTACCGGAGCACCGGGGGCGGGGCCTCCGGCCGGCTAGTACTCGACCGGGACCTCCTCGAACTCACCGAACGGCCCGGCCCGCAGGGTCAGCTCCTCCACGTCCACCGGAGGCGCCGGGAACACGGCGACCAGGTTGTAGGTGTTGCCGGGCTGGAGCATGTGGACCTCCTCGGCGAAGCTGCTGTAGCGGCCCTCGCCGAAGTCCATCTGCGCCACGTAGCGCACCAGCCCGCTCTCAGGCTCCAGCAGCTGGAAGCCGCCGAGCGTACCCTTGTTGAACTGCTCCGGGCCGCCGGCCTGCACGGCCTCCTGGCCGCCCAGGTCGGGGATGGTCGGCTCGCCGGTGGTGTTGGTCAGCGCGACCGTGCCGATCACGTACGCGCCGTCGCGGCGCAGGGGGTAGACCTCCAGGCGCACCCCGTCCAGCTCGCCCTCGGCCACCACGGACCCCGGGTCCGCGTCGTAGGGCGCCGGCCAGGTGACGTTGCGCTGCGCGACGCCCAGCCCGTCGTCGTCGTACTCCTCTTCCTCCGTCGCCTCGACCGTCGTGTTGAACACGTACGAGAACTCGACGCGGCGGTTGCGGGCGCGGGCCTCGTCGTCGTCGGGCCCGCCCTCGCGGGCGACCGGCTCGCGCTTGCCCCGGCCCTCGACCTCCAGGGTGAAGTCGGTGCCCAGCTCCTCGGCGAGCAGGTCGCGGACGCTCTCCGCCCGCTCGACCGAGAGGTTGTCGTTGTAGGAGTCGTCGCCGATGCCGTCGGTGTGCCCGATGACGGTGATGGCCGGCTCGTCCGGATCGACGTTCGCGGCCAGCGTGGTGGCGGCCCGGCGCACCACGTCCTCGGCGTCCGCCGTCAGGTCGGAGCGGTCGAACTCGAACATGACGTCGGAGTGCAGGGAGATGATCTCGCGGTCGCCGTCCCGCGTGGTGGAGGCGATCTCGGAGTCCACGAAGCTCTGCACCCAGCCCTCGTCCGCCACCGCGTCCTCGTCGGGGCGGCGGTTCACGAAGGTGAGGTTCTCGCCACGGGGCGGCGGAGCGTCCAGGGTGAGGTGGTCGGGGCCGTTGGGGCTCTCCGGGTCCGGCCGCTCCTCCTCCACGTCCTGGACGGGGATGCCCGTCATCGCTCCGAGGCCGCTACCGACGAAGGTCACCTGCCGCACCTCGTCGGGGATGCGGGGGAAGTAGCGCACGTACTCGTTGGTGACGCCGTCGTGGACCGGGTACAGGCCGTCCTGGTTCGGGCTCTCCGACCCGTACTTGAGCCCCTCCCCGTCCAGGAACTGGCGGTAGACCCGGCCGCTGAGCGGGTCCACGAGGGTGTGGGCCATGCTCAGGTTGCGGTTGGGCCCGGAGAACTCGTCGGGGTAGGTCACCTCGTAGTACATGACGGTGTAGTCGTCGGTGCGCTCCAGGCCGGTGACCGCGAAGTGCATCTCCGTGTCCTGCCCGGTGTCCTGGAAGATGCGCCCCTCGCGGACGTAGGGGAACTCCTCCCTGACCGTCGGCGGCCCCGACGCGTCTCCGAACGTCTCGGACCACCAGTCGGATATGTCCGCGGTGACCGTGCAGCCGCTGAGCAGGAGACTGCCCGAGACCATCAGCGCGACCACGGTGATGGGCGTCTTCCGCGCCATGTGGGGGAACTCCGATCGTTGAGGGAGGCGTACCGGCAACATCCTCCAGCACTCGGAGGGCCGAACCGACCGCCACGTCCCCGGTTGGCGGGATACCGGCCGCTCGGAGGGGGGATGTCCGGGAATCGGGAGGGCGGGACCGGCACAGGAGCCGACAGGCGCCGTCGGGCCGCCCGGCCCCGCTCTCCGCGGCCCCGCCGCCGGAGGCCGGGACGGCCGGCGGCCGGAGGTCCCCCCGCGCCTCCTGGAAACCTTCTCCCGGAAAGCTCAGAAAACTACAGCGGCTGGAGTAGACATGCCCCTTCGGTGCTGCTAGATTTCCTGTCGTAGCCACAGAGATACACGGCTGGACCACCGGATACGCCGGTGGAACGCAGGACGGCCCGACGGTGTGCACGTGCTTCAAGACACCGGGAGCCGGTAGGACAGCAGCACCGCAGTACGAGCAGCACCGCAGTACGCAGGACCGGCATCCCGCTCATCCAGGGGACGCCGCAGCAGGACGAAGAACGCGGTAGGGCTCGACCGGCGCGCTCAGCGGCACGGCGCCGGGAGCCGGTAGCACCGCAGTACCGGTGTCCCGCCCGTACCGGGGAACACCGCGCAGGAGGTAACGCAGGACGGCTCGACGGTGTGCACGTGCTTCAAGACACCGGGAGCCGGTAGGACAGCAGCACCGCAGTACGAGCAGCACCGCAGTACGCAGGACCGGCATCCCGCCCGTCCAGGGGACGCCGCAGCAGGACGAAGAACGCGGTAGGGCTCGACCGGCGCGCTCAGCGGCACGGCGCCGGGAGCCGGTAGCACCGCAGTGGAAGACAGCGCACGCAGTGAGATCGAGAGGAGTAGGTGCCATCAGGACCGCCCGGCGCGGAACGTTCGCCCGGGCACCGCAAGGCCCGGTTCGGAAGAAGGTGGTCCACGGTCACACAACCGCGATCCCCGCGATCCCGTCCCAGCTCGACTTCGGGCAGCGGAAGACCGGCAGCGGCCGGTAGGTGGTATTGAACTCTCGGGCCCCAGCGCCGTTCGGCGCTGGGGCCCTCGACGTGCGTCCAGGAGGCGCCCGGCCCCGCCGTGGACGGCGACGGCTCTGGCGGTGAACCCCCGGGTGGGGGATTCTTGGTGGCATGTCCGCGAAGAGGTCCCCCCGGTCCGCCGATCCCGCCTCCGGCCCGAGCACCGCCGGAACGGGAGAGGGCACAGCGCGCGCGAGGCCGTTCCCCGGCCGGTGGACGGGGCCGGTCGTCGGCCTGCTCGTCGTCGGCGCGGCACTGGGCGCCGCACAGCTGGCCGCCGCCGCGGTCCGGTCCTCCCCGCCGGTGGTGGCGGTGGGCGACGCCGTCGTGGAACTGAGCCCCACGTGGCTGGTGGAGACGGCGATCACGCTGTTCGGGACCGCCGACAAGGCCGTACTCCTCGCGGGGATCGTGGCCGTCCTGGCGGTGTCCGGGGGCGCGCTCGGGGCGGTGGCGCTGCGCCGCCCCTCCGTCGGCTTCGCCGGGTTGGCCGCGTTCGCCGCCGCGGGGCTGGCCGCGACGCGGCTGCGCGGGGCCGACGACCCCGGTGCGGCGCTGTCCGTGGTGTGCGCCGCCCTCGCCGGGGCCGCCGCGCTCGCGGTGCTGCTGAGGAGCGCGGGCGGTACAGGGGGAGCCGCCCCGCCGGCCGGGGCGGACGGGCGCGACGCCTCCGGGAGGGGGCCCGGCGGAACCGGGGATGCGGCTCCCGGCACGGCCCCGGGCCCGGTCACCGACGCGGACACGAGAACCCCCGGGGCCGATGAGGGCCGAGGCGCCCGCCGGCCCGCAGGGGACGACGGGTCCGGCGGCCCGTCCGCGCCCGCCGGGGGAGACGGGTCGGCGCCGACCGGCGCGGGGCGGCGGTTCGTCCTCACCGCCGCCGGGGTCCTCGCCGCCTCGGGCGCGGCGGGCACGCTCGGCCTCCGGCTCCCGGCCCTCCTCGGCGGTCCCCCCGGGCGACCCGCCCCGGCCCTGCCGGCCGCCGCCGTCCCGCTGCCCGCGCTGCCCGCCGGAACCGACCTCGGCATCCCCGGCCTGACCCCGTTCAGCACCCCCGCCGACGAGTTCTACCGCATCGACACCGCCCTCACCGTCCCCCGGCTCGACGCCTCCCGGTGGGTGCTGAGGGTCCACGGGAGGGTGGAGCGGCCGTTCGAGATCGACATGGAAGAACTCCTCGGCCTGCCCCTCGTCGAGGCCGACATCACCCTGTCCTGCGTGTCCAACCCGGTCGGCGGCGACCTCGTCGGCAACACCCGCTGGCTCGGGTACCCCCTCGCGGACCTCCTGCGCCGCGCCGGAGTCCGCGCCGGTGCCGACCAGATCCTCAGCACCTCCCACGACGGGTGGACCTGCGGCACCCCCACCGAGACCGTCATGGACGGGCGCGACGCCCTCCTCGCCGTCGGCATGGGCGGCCGTCCGCTCACTCACGAGCACGGCTTCCCGGCGCGCATGGTCGTGCCCGGCCTCTTCGGCTACGTGAGCGCCACCAAGTGGGTCACCGACATCGAGCTCACCCGGTTCGCCGACAGGCAGGCCTACTGGTCCGACCGCGGGTGGGCGGAGCGGGGACCGGTCAAGACCATGTCGCGGGTGGACGTGCCCGGCGACTTCACGCGGACCGCCGCCGGGGACGTCGTCCTGGCCGGTGTGGCCTGGTCGCAGCACACCGGGATCGACGCGGTCGAGGTCCGCGTGGACGACGGCGAGTGGTGGCCGGCCGAACTGGCCCGGACGCCGGGCGCCGACACCTGGGTCCAGTGGGTCGCGGAGACGCGGGTCGGCCCGGGGATGCACGCGGTGGAGGTGCGCGCCACCGACTCCTCCGGGTACACCCAGTCCTCCGACGAGGTGGAGACGATCCCGGACGGGGCCGAGGGGCGGCACCGCATCCGCTTCACCGCGGAGTAGCCCCAGCTCAGGACCCTCCTCGAAAAACCTCGGAAAAAGTTCCCGGCCGACCCATCCGCCCGGCCTCCGGGTCCGAATACCCCATGTGACCACCGAGACACGCGGGACGAGAAACCCGCCACGCGACAGGCGACGGACCGTCGTCGGGACGGTCGTGGGGCTCCTCTCGGTCGGCGCCTCACTGGGCGCCGCCGAGCTGGCCTCCGCGCTGGCCCGGACCGCGCCACCGGTGATCGCTGTCGGCGACGCCGTCGTCGACAACACACCGCCGGCCCTGATGGAGCTGGCGATCTCGCTGTTCGGAACAGCCGACAAAGTCGTACTGCTCTCCGGAATCGCGGTCGTCCTCCTCGGTGTCGGGGCCGTGCTCGGCGTCGTGGCGCTCCGGCGCCCGGCAGTCGGGTACGCAGGGCTGGCGGTGTTCGCGGCGGCGGGGATCGCCGCCGTGCTCCTGCGCCGCGCCGACGAGCCGGGGGCCGCGATCCCCGTACTCGTCGGCGCGGCGGCAGGGGCCTCGGCCCTCGCCCTTCTCCTCCGGAGCGCGCGCGGGTACCTCCGCCCGGCGGCGGAGGCCGCAGCCGGGGCGGACGGGCCGACAGGCGCAGGCCCGCAGGCGCCGGCGGACGCGCAGGGCTCGCAGGACGCCCCGGACGCACACGGCACCGGGGGCGCGCAGACGGCGCACGCTCCCGAGCCGGGACCCGCCCAGGGGCCCGGGAGGCGCGGCTTCGTCCTGACCGCGGCGGGGGTCCTGGCCGCCTCCGGGACGGCCGGCGCCCTGGGCCGCCTGCTGCCGTCCGCCCTCGGCGGCACGGGCGGGCGGTCCGCGATCGCCCTCCCCGCCGCCGCCGAACCCCTCGCCCCGCTGCCCTCCGGAACCGACCTCGGTGTGCCGGGCCTGTCCCCCTTCAGCACCCCCGCGGAGGACTTCTACCGGATCGACACAGCCCTCACCGTCCCGCGGGTGGACGCCTCCCGGTGGACCCTGCGTGTGCACGGCATGGTCGACCGGCCGTTCGAGATCGACATGGAAGAACTCCTCGGCCTGCCCCTCGTCGAGGCCGACATCACCCTGACCTGCGTGTCCAACCAGGTCGGCGGGGACCTCGCGGGCAACACCCGCTGGCTCGGCCACCCCCTCGCGGACCTCCTGCGCCGCGCCGGAGTCCACGCGGACGCCGACCAGATCCTCAGCACCTCCCACGACGGATGGACCTGCGGCACCCCCACGGAGGTCGTCATGGACGGACGCGACGCCCTCCTCGCCGTCGGCATGGGCGGCGAGGCCCTGACCCCCGTCCACGGGTACCCGGCCCGCATGGTCGTCCCCGGTCTGTACGGGTTCGTCAGCGCCACCAAGTGGGTCACCGACATCAAGCTCACCCGGTTCGCCGACGAGCAGGCCTACTGGGCACAGCGCGGCTGGGCCGTGCGGGCGCCGGTCAAGACCATGTCGCGGGTGGACGTGCCCGCCCCCCTGGGGCGCGTCGGCTCCGGGGAGGTCGTCCTCGCCGGGGTGGCCTGGGCCCAGCGCCGGGGGGTCGACGCCGTCGAGGTCCGCGTGGACGACGGCGCGTGGCAGACCGCCGAGCTGGCCCGGGTTCCGGGCATCGACACCTGGGTCCAGTGGGTCGCGGAGACCGTCGTCGACCCCGGCCAGCACACCGTCGAGGTCCGCGCCACCGACTCCGCCGGCCGCACCCAGCCCCCGGAGCGGGTCGACCCGGTCCCGAACGGCGCCACCGGGTGGCACCGCGTCCGTTTCACCGCCGAGTGACCACGCTTCCGCTGCTCCCGGGCAGCGGTTCGAGACAACCGAAGTTCACCCAGTTGAAGGAGAGAACCATGATCCGCAAGAACGCTCTCACTGCCACCGCAGCCGCCGCCGTCCTCGCCTTCGGCCTGTCGGCCTGTGGCGGGATGGAAGGGGACACGGAGGCCGAGACCCCGGCCGCGGGCGGCGCCGAGGAGAGCCCCGCCACGGAGGAGAACGAGGGCTCCGGCGGGATGCAGGAGGCCGGGGAGAACTTCGGCCCCGGCTGTGCCGACGTGCCGGCGGACGGCGACGGCAGCTTCGAGGGCATGGCCCAGGACCCGGTCGCGACGGCCGCGTCCAACAACCCGCTGCTGTCCACCCTCGTGACAGCCGTGGGCGAGGCCGACCTCGTCGACACCCTGAACTCGGCCGAGGACATCACCGTCTTCGCGCCCAGCAACGACGCCTTCGAGAAGATCCCGCAGGAGGACCTGGACGCCCTCCTGGCCGACCAGGAGCAGCTCACCGAGGTCCTGACCTACCACGTGGTCGAGGGACGCCACGCGCCCGCCGACCTGGAGGAGGGCACGTTCACGTCGCTCCAGGGCGGGGACGTCACGACCGCCGGGTCCGGCGAGGACTACACGGTCGACGACGACTCCGCCGTGGTCTGCGGCAACGTCCAGACCTCGAACGCGACCGTCTACATCGTCGACACCGTGCTCATGCCCTCCTAGGTGGTGCTCTCCGGATGCCTTCGCCGGTGTCGGCGAATCCGACACCGGCGCGGGCGGCCGACCGGGCGGTCTCCCGCAAGACGATCTGCGAGGTCCAGACTGGTCGTGCTCCACGGGCGCGGAGGCGCCGCGCGAGGAGGCCGGGTGGACGCGAGGGCGGAATGATCCGGAAAACACGACCCAGGCTCCGAGCACGACGCACCCGGGCGGCCCGCGCGATGACGCCGGGCCGTCCGGGCCCGTGCGTCACACGGCCACCGGGCAGGAGCCGTAGGAGCACGACCGCGTACCGACCAGGAACGAGGAGCGGATGAACGAGGAAGCCACGGCGCCCCGTGGTCCCCGCCGCGTGGAGGGGGCGGCGGCCCCCGCCCCGTCCGACCAGGGGCTCACGCGGCTGCTCCGCGAGGTGGCCCGTGGCGACGAGGGCGCGTTCGGCGAGGTGTACGACCTGGTCAGTCCGGCCGTCTACGGTCTGGTGCGACGGGTCCTGAGGGACCCGGCCCAGTCCGAGGAGGTCGCGCAGGAGGTCATGGTGGAGGTGTGGCGCACCGCGTGCCGCTACGACGAGCGTCGGGGGAGCCCTCGCGCGTGGGTGATGACGCTCGCCCACCGGAGGGCCGTGGACCGGGTGCGGTCCGAGCAGGCGGCCACGGACCGGGAGGCGCGCGCGGTGGCGGCCGACACGCACCGCCCCTACGACGAGGTGGCCGAGGAGGCCACCGACCGCCTCGAACGGGAGCGGGTGCGCCGGTGCCTGGACACCCTGACCGAGCTCCAGAGCCAGTCCGTGCGCCTGGCCTACTACGGCGGGTACACCTATCGTGAGGTCGCCCGTCTGCTGTCCACGCCGTTGGGCACCGTGAAGACGCGGATGCGCGACGGGCTGATCCGGCTGCGCGACTGCCTGGGGGTGGAGTGGTGAGCAGGAGACTGGGCCAGGACCTGCACACGCTCTCGGGCGCCTACGCACTCGGCGCGCTGTCGCCGGGTGAGAGCGTCCGGTTCGAGGACCACCTGGCCGACTGCGACTCGTGCGTGCAGGAGGTGCGGGGCTTCGCCGAGACGACGGCCCTGCTGGGTTCCGCCGCGGCGCTCACGCCCCCGGCGGAGCTGCGCCGGCTCGTGCTGGAGGAGGTGGCGAGGACCCGCCAGCTCGCGCCGCCGCCCGAGCCACTGCCCGAGCCCCGCCGCAAGCGGTGGAACCGGGGCACGGGGCTGGTACTCGCGGCGTGCCTGGTGCTCGTGGTCGCCCTGGGAGCGGTGGCCGTCGACCAGATCCGCGAGGTGGAGCGCCTGCGCCAGAACGAGCGGCAGATCGCCGCCGTGCTGTCGGACCCGGGCGCCGACCACACCACGGCCGAGCCCATGGAGGGCGTGTCCGTGACCGTCGTGCACTCGGAGGCCAGCGGGCAGCTGGTGTTCAGCGCGCACGGGCTGGAGCGGCTGGAGGACGAGGACTACCAGCTCTGGCTGACCCGCCCCGACGGCACCGTCTCGTCGGCGGGGGTCCTGTCGGTGGACGAGGCCGGGTTCGTGCTGCCGGTGCTGGCGACCCCGGAGGACGAGGACACCGACGGCGTGGCGGTCACGGTCGAGCCGGAGGGCGGCTCCGAACAGCCGACCTCGGACCCGCTGATGGCGATGCCCTTCGAGGGCTGACCCGGGGCCGGACGAGTCCAGGGGACTGTTCCGGTGGGCGGCCGGCGGGCGCGCGAAGGGATCGGACGGGGCTCCCGCGGGGGCGGGGCCCGCCGGGCCCCGCCGTGCTCCGCTCGAACCCGGGCCCCGGCCCCCGTGCACGACGTGCCCGGGGGCCGGGGCCGTCTCACGGGACGTGGACGCTGAAGGTGGAGAGGCTGTTGTCGAACCGTTCGGTCGCCTGCGGCCCGACCTGCCCGACCACCTCCCCCGAGCAGTCGCGTTCGTAGTGGACGGTGACCGTCTCGTCCGTCAGGTTGGTGACGGTCTTGGCCTCGAACGGCCGGAAGTTGTAGCACCCGCTCGGGTTCTCGAAACTCCTCGGGCCCAGTTCGAGCGTGCCCTGGGCCGCGTGGGCCGGGGCGGCGGCGGTCAGGGCGAGTCCGGCGGCGGCGAGGACGGCGGCGATACGTTTCACAGTTATCCCATCACGGAGAGTCACGAATACCTGTGGGTGTAGTACCCCCCGTCCTCGGAGCACGTAACACCCTGAACTCCATATATGGGAAAAACGTGGCGTCGTGCCGACATCCGGCCCGGCCTGTCGGCGGCCTCCGACCCCGGGGGCGCGTCCTCGCGGGCCCCGCCCCGGTGCGCCCCGCGGAAGGGGTCCGCGTGGGGACGTGGCCCCGTTCCGCCGCCCGCGCCCGGGGCGGGTGGGGTCCGGCCTCCGCGCTCAGGTCCCGGCCAGCTCCTCCGGGCGCGGGAGGTCCCGCATCACCGGCGAGAGGGTGAACAGCGCCGCGAGCGCCGACAGGCCCGCCATCGCCAGGAACACCCAGGTCGGCCCCGCACGGTCGAAGACGATCCCGATCCCGAGGATGCCGACCGGCTGGGAGACCAGCGCCATGAACATGACCGCCCCCAGCACCCTGCCCTGGTACCCGTCGCCGACCGACGCGGCCACGTAGCCGTAGAACAGGGCGTTCACGCACGGAACGACGGCGAACACGAGACCCAGCAACACACCGAGCGACACCGCGTTCGGCGCGACCGCCAGTCCGAGGGCGCACAGCGGAGCCGACCAGGCCGCGGCGAGGAACGCGGAGGAGGGACGTACCCACCTGAGGACCGCGCCGGCGGCGAGGGCGCCGACCAGTCCGCCCGATCCTGCCAGGGACACGGTCAGGCCGATCTGCACATGGCCCGCGCCCTGCGCCTCCGCCGTCGCGATGAGCGCGAGGAACGCCCCCGACTGCGAGAAGGCCAGGTTGAACCCGACGATCCACAGGATCATCGGTCGCAGGATCGGGTCCGCCGCCAGCAGGGAGAACCCGCCGACCGTGCCGCGCAGGGTCCAGCGCTCGCGCGCCGGAGCGCGGCAGGCCTGCATCGGGCGGCGGATGAACAGCACCAGTGCCGCCGACACCAGGTAGGCGAGGGCCTCCGTCACGAAGGGCAGGGCGCGGCCCAGGCTGAACAGCGACCCGGCGATGGGCGCGCCCAGGGCCGTGGTGGTGGAGAAGCGGATCTGGTTCTGGGCGGCGGCCCCGGACACCTGCGAGGCCGGGACCAGCTGCTTGACGGAGGCCATGGCGACCGGGTTGGAGACGCCCATCATCGCCGACGAGCCGACCGCGACCGCCACGATGACGGGGAACGCCACCTTCCCCGTGAACAGCAGGAGCGCGAAAAGGGCGAGCAGCGCCAGGCGTCCGAGGTCGCAGAACAGCAGGACGGTCCTGCGGTCGGCCCGGTCCGCGAGCACGCCCCCGGCCACGGCGGCGACCATGGCGGTGGCCACCTGGGCCGACCCGATGACGCCCGCCTGCGTGGCCGAGCCGGCGAGGAAGAGGACGAGGAGCGGGTAGGCGACCTCTCCGCTCTCCTTGCCGAGCCCGGCGAAGAACCGGCTGACCCAGAGCGTCTGGAAGTCGTGGTTGCGGATGAGCGGCCGGACCTCCTCCGCGCCGCCCACCGGGGGGACCGGGCCGGGGGGCGGGGGTCGGCGATCCCGATCCGCTGTCATCGCGGTCGGGGGACCCGATCACGGGCCGCTGGGGACGGCCTGTCGAGGGGTGGGCTTGTCATGACGTCATTATGCGCGTCTTGCCCGTATTAGCGAGGTTTGGTGTTTCTGCCCCGTACATCGGCGGACCGACCGGAAACCCCCCTCCGCCGACGGCGCACTCGCGGCTCGCCGGGCCTGCGCAAAGGCCTGGCGGGGACCGCCCCGGCCCGTCTCCCATGCCTCTGGCCAGGACCGATCACCTGGGCCACCCGGTTGCGCCCCTCCGGGGACGCGGCCCGGCCGGGATCGGCGGGCGGCCGGGGCCCCGGCCGCGCTCGGGGGAGACAGCGGCCGGACCCGGCCACCCGGTGCACGTGCACCGGGTGGCCGGGTCCGGCCAACCGGGCCTTTCCCGGCCCGGGGCCGCCCACCGGCACGCCGCCCGCGGGGGCGCCGGTCAGCCGGGACGGCCTCCGGCCGCGGCCGCCTCGATGGTCCACGGCGTGCGCTCGACGTGGGCGACGACGAACGCCACCGCCAGCGACCCGCCGGCGACCAGTGCGTACGAGGCGGTCCAGCCCCCGGTCAGCTCACGCAGCAGCCCGAACAGCAGAGGGCCTCCCAGGGCGATCCCGCTGCCCGCGCCCTGCACGAACCCGGACAGGGCCGCCGAGCCCCGCGCGGTGGTGCTGCGCGCGTTGATCATCGTCATGGTCACCACGAACAGGCTGGTGCCCAGGCCCAGGCAGACCACCCACAGCGGCGCCAGCTGTGGTGCCGCCGCCACCCCCAGGTAGCCGACCGCGTAGCCGGTGAGGCCGAGTGCCACGATCGGGAAGGTGTTCACGGCACGCAGGGTGAGGGTCGGCGCGACCAGCCCGAACAGCAGGCTGGAGCCCACCATCAGGGACACCATGGCACCGGCAGCAGCCGGGGAGTGGCCCGCGCCGGTCAGCAGCGCGGGCAGCCAGGTGAACAGGGTGAAGACGTTCCAGGTGACCATGCCGAACAGCAGGGCCATCCGCCAGGCCGTGCCGACCCGCCAGATCGGGCGGGCCGGTCCGGCGCCGGCGGCGTCCTCCGGCCCCGCGCCGTCGGCCGGGACGGCGCCCGACCGGCGCCCGGAGGCGGCGACGGCCGGGGCGTCCCGGCGCACCCGGCGCCCCTGGAGCGCCCACAGCAGGGCGGCCGCCAGGGCGAGCACCGACCAGGCGCCCAGGGCGAAGCGCCAGCCCATCGTCTCGGCCAGGGGGACGGCGACCAGCGGGGGGAACAGGGCTCCCGCGTGGATGGCGACCATCTGGACCGTGCTCAGGGCCGCCAGGCGGTCGGGGAAGTACTGCTTGATCAGCGGCGGGAGCACGACGTTGCCCAGCGCCGCGCCGGTGAGGGCGATGCCGGTGAGGACCAGCAGGGTCCCGGTGTCGGGGGCGAAGGAGCGCACGACCTGTCCCGCCCCGGTCAGGAGCATGCTCAGAGCGGCGGTGGCCTCCGGCCCCAGCCGGCGCATGATCGCGGGCGTGACCAGACCGAACACCGCGAAGGCGATCAGGGGCAGGGTGCCGAACACGCCGACGACGACGGCGGTGAACCCGAACTCCTCCCCCACCGTGGCGAGCAGGGGGGACAGCGAGGTGACCACCAGGCGCAGGTTGAGCGCCGCGCAGACGATCGCGATGAGGGCCAGGGTGCGGCCACGGGTCCGCGGGCGGGCCGACGGTCGGTCGGCGGCTGCCGGGACAGAGGAAGGTCTCACGGTACGGACGTCCCTTGTGTTCTGCGGTGGCGCGTCCTCGCGCCAGAGCTGGGCCGAACGGCGGGGCGACGGTGCCTGCTCCGGAAGGATCACTTCCTCGGCGAGCCAAATACGACCTTTTCTCTTAAATGTTAATCATAGAGCGGGTGTATACACAACATTCCGTATTTAATACGGCTACAATGCGCCCATGCCTGATCTTGACGAACTTGATACGGCGATTCTGGCCGAACTCCAGTCAGACGCACGAAAAACCAACCGGGACGTGGCCGCCGCGGTCGGCGCATCGCCCACGACGACCCTCGACCGGACCCGCGCGCTGCGGGAGAAGGGTGTGATTCGCGGCTCGATCCTGGACGTGGACCTGGAGAAGATCGGCCGCCCGGTGCAGGCGCTCATCACCGTGAGCGTCGTGAAGCCCTCACGCCACAACATCGAGGCCTTCCGGGACTGGGTCCGCTCCCTGCCGGACACCCTGTCCGTGTTCGTCACCTCGGGCAGCGAGGACTTCCTGGTCCACGTGGCCCTGCCGGACAACAACAGCCTGTACGCGTTCGTCGTCGACAAGCTGACGGAGAGACCCGAGGTCGCGGACGTGCGCGCCTCGATCGTCTACGAGCACCTGCGCAACGACCGCATCGCGCCGACCACGGCGCGCACCCGGCGGCGCTGACCCGGACGCACCGGCCGGGCCCTCCGCCTTCCCGGGAGGGCTCCGCCGGAACGGCGCGCCGAGGGTTCACGGCCCACGGCCCGGGGCGGCTCCCGCGGCGGCCGAGGTCCCGGCATCCCCCGACCCCGCCCCCTCGGCCCCCGTCTTCCGCGGGCGACCCGGAGTTCCCCGCAGGGCCAGCACGAACAGCGGGGGAACGCCCACGTATCGTGTCAGGTGTGACACGAGTCTCATCCGACCCCGCGTCCGGGTCCGCCGACGTCCACACGGTCTGGCGGGACCTGGGCCTCCCGGGGCTCATCGACGTCCACACGCACTTCATGCCGCACAACGTGCTGCGCAAGGTGCGGAACCACTTCGACGCCCTCGGAGACCAGTGGCCCCTCGCCTACCGGGGGGACGAGCACGAGTGCCTCGCCCTGCTCAGGGGGTTCGGCGTCCGCCACTTCACGGCGCTCTCGTACCCGCACCGGCCGGACATGGCCGTGTGGCTCAACGACTGGGCGGGCGGCTTCGCCGACGACAACCCCGACTGCCTGCGCAGCGCCACCTTCTACCCCGAGCCCGGCGCCGGCGACTACGTGGCCGCCGCCGTCGAGGCCGGCGTCCTCGTGTTCAAGGCCCACCTCCAGGTCGGCGGCTACGACCCGCGCGACCCCCTGCTCTCCGACGTCTGGGGGAACCTCGCCGACGCCGGGACGCCCGTGGTGGTCCACTGCGGTTCCGGCCCCGAGCCGGGCCGATTCACCGGTCCGGGCCCCTTCTCCGAGGTCCTGAGCGCACACCCCCGGCTGACCGCCGTCATCGCGCACGCCGGGGCGCCGGAGTACGTCGAGTTCCTGGACCTCGCCGAGAAGTACGGCCGCGTCCACCTCGACACCACGATGGTGTTCACCGACTTCGCCGAGGCCCGGGCGCCGTTCCCCGCCGACGCCCTCCCCCGCCTGGCGGACCTGGGCGAGCGCGTCCTGCTGGGCACCGACTTCCCGAACATCCCCTACCCCTACGCCGAGCAGCTCCACGCCCTGACCCGCCTCGGCCTGGGCCCGGACTGGCTGCGGGCCGTCCTCCACGGCAACGCGGCACGGCTGTTCGCACTGTGACCGCCCCCAGCCGGGAACCGCCGCGGACACGGGCCCGCCGCGGACACGGACCGGCCCAGCACAGAAGGAAGGCACCATGGAACTCGCACTGACCCCCCTGGAGTTCGCGCGCCGGACGCGCAGACTGCACCCGGACCGCGAGGCGGTCGTCGACCGGGGCCTCCGGCTGACCTACGAGGAGTTCTTCGACCGGTGCGACCGGTGGTCGTCGGTCCTCCAGGGCATGGGGGTGGCCAAGGGCGACCGGGTCGCGTACATCTCCCCCAACACCCACGCGCAGCTGGAGTCCTTCTACGCGGTGCCGCAGCTCGGCGCGGTCCTGGTACCGGTGAACTTCCGCCTGTCCGCCGACGACTTCGCCTACATCGTCAACCATTCCGGGGCGAAGGTCCTGTGCGTGCACGCCGACCAGCTCGACACCGTCGACGCCGTCCGCGACCGGCTTCCGGACGTGGAGCGGTTCGTGGCGCTGGAGGGGGCCCGGTCCGGCTGGGAGGACTACGAGGCCCTGGTCGCGGAGGCCTCCCCCGAGTTCGTGCGCCCGGTCGTCGAGGAGACCGACCTCCTGACCGTCAACTACACGAGCGGGACCACCGCGCGCCCCAAGGGCGTGATGATCACCCACCGCAACGCGTACATGAACTCGGTGGGCACCCTGCTCCACCTGCGGATGGACGTCGGCGACCGGTACCTGTGGACCCTGCCGATGTTCCACGCGAACGGATGGACCTACACGTGGACGGTGACGGCCGCGTCCGCCACCCACGTGTGCCTGCCCGCGATGGACCCGGCCACCGTGTACGACCTGATCCGCGACGAGGGCGTCACCTGGCTGTGCGCGGCGCCCACCGTGCTGATCATGCTGGCCAACACCCCGGAGGGGGTGCGCGGCGAGGTCCCGCCCGGCGTGCGCGTGGTCACCGCCGGGGCCTCCCCGGCCGCCGACACGATCGAGCGCCTGGAAGACGGTTTCGACTGGACCGTCACCCACGTCTACGGGCTGACGGAGACCGCTCCGTTCATCACCGTGTGCGAGCCCCGGCCGGAGCACGGGGGGCTGTCCGGCCGCGACCGCGCCGCCGTCAAGGCCCGGCAGGGGGTCGAGCTGCTCACCTCCGGCGAGCTGCGCGTGGTGGACACCGCCGGCCGGGAGGTCCCCTGGGACGGTACGACCGTCGGGGAGATCACCGTGCGCGGGAACGTGGTCATGAAGGGCTACTACGACGACCCCGAGGCCACCGAGGCGGCCATGGGCGACGGCTGGTTCCACACCGGGGACGCCGCGGTGACCCACCCGGACGGGTACGTGGAGATCCAGGACCGGATCAAGGACGTCATCATCTCCGGCGGCGAGAACATCTCGTCCGTCGAGGTGGAAGGGGTCCTCCTGCGGCACCCGGCGGTGCTGGAGGCCGCGGTCGTCGGGGTGCCGCACGAGCGCTGGGGCGAGACACCGAGGGCGTCCGTGGTGCTGCGCGAGGGGGCCGAGGCCACGGAGAAGGAGCTGATCGGCTTCGCCCGCGACAACCTGGCCCACTTCAAGGCGCCCACGCAGGTGGAGTTCCTCGACCAGCTCCCCAAGACCGCCACCGGCAAGATCCGGAAGTTCGTCCTGCGCGGCGGAGCGTCCGCCGTGTCACGGCAGTAGGCGGCGGAGCGGGCCCGGCGTCCCCCGACCGGGCCCGCGCGGGGCCGTCCGGCGGGCCGGTCCGGCCCGCGGGGGCGGCTCACACCGACGGGCCGAGGACCATGAACCCGGCGCCGAAGGGGTCCGCGCAGTTCGCGACCCGCCCCACGCCCGGCGTGTCCTCCGGCTCCGTGTACACCTGTCCGCCCGCGTCGGCCGCCCGTTCCGCGGCGGCGTCGCAGTCGTCCACACGGAACACGGGGATCCAGAGCGCGGTGCCCGCGTCGTCGGACAGCCGGGACCTGTCGACGGGCAGGATCCCGCCGTGGGCGGCCTCCTCCCCCGTCCCCTCCGGTCCGACGAGCGTGTACTCATGGGCCCCGGCCAGGGCGAAGGAGTGGAAGGACCATCCGAAGAGCCCGCCGTAGAAGGAGCGCGCCCCCGCCCCGTCCGGCGACCACAGTTCGAGCCAGCACAGGGTGCCCGGGCGGTCCGCGACGTCGAACCCGGCGAACCTCCCCTCCTGCCAGACGGCGAAGTGCCCGCCCCGTGGATCCAGGAAGTGGGCCATCCACCCGAGTCCCATGACGTCCAGCGGCTCGACGAGCACGGTGCCGCCCAGTCCGCGCACCGCCTTGGCGGCGGCCCCCGCGTCCGGGACGGAGAAGTAGGCGGTCCACGCGGGCTGCTCGCCCTCCTCCATCAGCGGGCCGAGCCCGCCGACGTCCTTCCCGTCCAGGCGGGCGAACCGGTAACCGCCCGTGTGCGGTCCCGCCGAGGTGTCGGTCCACCCGAACATCCGCCGGTAGAAGGCGGCGGCCGCGTCGACGTCCGGTGTGCCCAGCTCCAGCCAACAGGGGGCGCCCGGTGTGAAGTCGGTGGTGATCATGGCAGTGGCCTCCGTGTTCCTTGCGGCCGCGGTCCCCGCCGGGGCCCGGCCCCGAACGGGCGCGGTTTCACATCGGCGAGGGCGCGAGCAGGACGAACCCCGCGCCGAACACGTCGGCGCACAGGGCGAGCCGCCCCACCCCCGGTGTGCTCTCCGGACCCGTGTACACCCGGCCGCCCGCCGATCGGACCCTCTCCACGGCCGCGTCGCAGTTCTCGACCGCGAACACCGGGTGCCAGTCCGCCGCGCCCCCGGTGGCGGCCAGCTGAGCGGGATCGACCGGCATGATCCCGCCGTGCGCCCGGTCCCGCCCCTGCCCGGCGGGGGTGACGATCGTGTACGTCCCTGCCTCCCCCGGCAGGGAGAAGCCGGTGTAGGACCACTTGAAGAGCTCGGCGTAGAAATCCCGCGCACCGTCGCCGTCGGGGGTCCACAGCTCGACCCAGCACAGCGTCCCGGGGCGGTCGGCGGCCTCCATCCCCCGGAAGGCCCTGGCCTGCCAGAGCCCGGCGTAGCCGCCCTGAGGGTCGGTGAACTCCGCCATGCGCCCGCGGTGGAGGACGTCGAACGGCTCCACCACGAGGGTTCCGCCGAGGTGCTCCACCGTGAGGACCGTGTCGTCCACGTCGGGGTCGGAGAAGTAGACCGTCCAGGCGGGCCTCTCACTCTCGCCCATGAACGGCACGAGCCCGGCCACGGCGGCGCCGTCCAGGAGCAAATACCGGTACCCGGCACTGTCGGGGCCTCCCTCGACCGCCTGCCAGCCGAACAGCTCCCGGTAGAACGCGGCCGAAGCCTCGACGTCGGGCGACGACAGATCGGTCCAACAGGGTGAACCGGGCAGGAAGTCGGTGGTGATCATCAGAACCCCTTCTCCATCGGACGCACACCACTTCCGAGTGTGACCCGGCCGACCGGCCCGTCGGGGATCGGGGCGGCAAAGACTCTCACAACTCACCTTGGCCGGCCCGGCCGCTCCGGAACGCGGTCGGGGAGGTGCTCAGCGCCGCACCTCCAGCGGGAGCTCCGCCAGGACACGCGTCCCTCCGCTCAGACGTCTGGTCACCGTCAGACGCCCTCCGACGGATTCGACCCGTTCGCGCATCCCGGCGATCCCCGAGCCCGCGCTCCCGCCGGCCCGGATCCCGACGCCGTCGTCGTCGACCCGGACGACGAGCTCGCCCCCGACCGGCGCCAGCATGAGCTCGCACCGTTCGGCCGCCGCGTGCCGAACGATGTTGCTCAGCGCCTCCTGGACGACACGGGTGGCGACGAAGGCGGCTTCCCCTCCGTGTTCCGGGAGGTCGATGTGGGCATCCACCTCCAGGCCGCTCACCGTCGCCGCCGCGACCAGCTCACGAAGCGCGGCGGCGTGGTTCCCGCCGCCGCCGAGCGGAGCACGGTCACGCCGGCGCAGCGCCCGCACCAGGTCCTGCACCTGGACCAGGGCCGAACGCGACCGGTGCTCGATGTCCTCCAGCGCCTCGAGGAGCTCCTCCCGCTCCGAGGACGACACGGCCCGCGCGACGGCGGCTTCGGCGCTGATGGTGCTCAGCGCGTGGCCCACGACGTCGTGGACCTCGCGGGCCATGGCGGCCTCCCTCCGGACGTGCTCGAACTCGGCCTGCTGGCGTTCGGCACGACGCACCGCACCGAGCCGCTCCGCCTCGGCTCGTCCGAGGAGCCAGGCCACACCGATCGCGCCGAGGCCGAACACGACCCCCTGCATCGCGTCCTGTGCCGATGAGCTGACCCCCAGCACGAGGGACACCAGGACGAGGACCCCCAGGACGACGGAGCCGACGTCGCGTTCCCGGGACCCGCCCCGCAGCGCCAGGGGGTACAGGCACCAGGCCGCCCCCACCATGGGATCAGTGGTGGCGGAGAGCAGCCATCCCACCGCCGTGGAGGCCAGCGCCACGGACACCGCGGCAGCCGGGAACCTCCACCGGAGCAGCACGGCGCCGCCCACGAGCAGCGCGAGGCAGGAGCCGAGCAGCCGGTCCCCTCCCGGGGCTAGGCCGAGCACCGGGGGGATCCAGAAGACCAGCACGACGGCCGCGGACACGGCGGCGTCCACCAGCCGTGAGGCGGCGGAGCGCCGACCCGACGCCTCCCGAGCATCTCTCAACATGCGTCGATCCCACCACAGCGGCCCGCACCGCCGACCACGGCGCCCCACCCTCCGCACCCGTCCTCGGCGAGTGCCTTTCCAACCGCCACCGTACGGAGGCCCGTATCAGGGTGGTGCGGGCCCACCCGGGCTCTGATGGAGGAGTATCCGTCCACGAAATCCCTCCTTCACCCCCCTGCTCGGAAAACTTTGGTTCACAAATTTCTCAACTTCACCTCGAACAACATGCGTCCATTCACGCATGCATAGACATGCGATTCAGCAGCAGGCGGCCCGACGACGAGGCGAATAGGATTGATGACACAGCGGAAACGATTCATTGCAGAACGTACCCGCCTCCAATTCAAGATCATTTGTTCATGATTATCGAACCTGTTTCCTCATGTCTGTTCCAGTAACCCCAGTTCAATAAGGGTAGAACGATTACCGCAGAGCGCCCACGAAGCCCCGGAGGGCGCCTCATCCCTGATTCCTTCGAAGATTTCTGCAAGAACACTCCCCCACCAGGGGTTTCTTTCTCCGAGTGAAGCCCGGGGCGAACGTTCACAACGCCGTGACCTGCACTTCCAGAACGAAAGACATCCACCGTGGCGGCGGAGGTTCATTGACTTGGGCGGGAGAACTCACTTAGATTCCCTACGGACGGACAAACGTTCGTCCGCATACCGGGGCCGGCGGATCAGCAGGCCTGCCTACAGCCCTTTCCGACCAAACAGCCACGGTCATTGGGGAAGCCATTGCCCCTTCGGGGGCCTCCTACGACCTGCATTGGCGCCCGTGGAAGACTGAAGGAAGCTGCCCCGCCAGATCCGCCAGTTCTCCAAGAAAGGAAAGACCATGAAGAAGTACACCTCCCCCTCTCTTACCCACATCGGTTCGTTCAAGAAGCTTACGAAGTCGCTGGGTCGCCTGAGCTGCAATGACATCCTCGGCTTCCGCGCCCTGTGGACGACCAGCCCCGCCTGCTGAACGACCTGAACAAGTACGGGGCAGCACTCCTGGAGTGCTGCCCCGTACTCCCATGCGAGATCGGAGAATACCGCTCTACAGAAATTCAGGACGAGCCCCGATACGCAAAATGAAACCACCGGCACGAGAGGAGTGATCGTGGCGCTATTCATCCTCCCCGACACCGATATTCATGAGCGCACCCTGTCGCTGTTCCAGGACACAGTGGGTCCTGTGCTCTGTCATCATCGCTCCGGACGCCCCTGGATACTGGGCAGTCCAGCCAGCGGCGCATTCTTGACATCGCACAACAGGAACTTAAACTTCGCCGTCACCGGCCACGCCCGCCTAAAAAGCGGGGATCTCACAGAGAAAACGGACAGGATCTCCTCCCTTCCACAGACGAAGGACCTCGCCGACGAGCTCGTGGACTTCGATGTCCTCCTCTTCGCCCACAACGGGGAGGAACTCCACGCCTATGCTCCAGTCTTTCAGTCGAGGTCTCTTTTCTGGACGCGGTTCGACGGGCTTGTGGTAGTGAGCGACGAACAGTATCCACTCGCCGCTCTCAACGGTTTCGAGTTAGATCAAAGCGTACTCGCCACGCGCCTCGCCAACGCCGAGGTGTCCCACCCCTTCATGCGGCGGCCGATATGGCTCAACGTCGACGCCTTGGGGACTGCAGAATACCTACACATCGCCAAAGATTCCGAACCCCGAAGAAGTCTGTGGTGGCGCCCACCGAAGGCTGACCAGCCGCTGGATGAACTGAAACACAAGCTCTCCACAGGGATCGAGACAGCACTGAGGTCACGCACAGAAGGCCGTCCTGCAGTCAGCGCCGACCTTTCAGGGGGCCTGGACTCCACAACGCTGGGCTTTTTCTTGTCCAGCATCGGACTGAATCTCCACACCTTCTTCATGGAGTCGAGGGATAAATCAAACAACGACTGGTCGTGGTCGGACCGCGCAGCGCGTGAGATTTCCTCCCATCATTTGAAGGTGCCCTACCAGTCGGTTCTGGACCACATCACGGGGGAGATCCCGGCCTCACCCTCTATCTTTCCGGAGGGGCCTGGAGCACTGTCGACAGCCATAGCATCGGCTTCCACCATTGAGAAGCATATCGGGGGTACCGGAAGCACCCTACATCTGAACGGACACGCAGGGGACGCCCTTTTCGGGCAGGTATCAAGCATGATCTGGTCCTACTTCAGGTCGGGTGGGCGGGGCAGGTACGCCTGGATCTGGCGGTACCGGACGATGAACCGCATCCCTGTACCAGCGTTGTTCAGAATGCTCTTGGATCGGAGGACCTTCTCCTATGAGCTCGGCCAGATCGCCTCGGGGAACTACTCGTATCCAGCTCACGATGCATCTGATTACTCGAGCTGGATCCAGGTGCCACGGTTCCCCAGCTTCTTCACCGAAGCAACCAGGGAGCAGGTGAGCAACCTCGCCCTGTCCGAGCTCCGGAAAGGAGTCGCCGAACTGTCCCCGGACCGGACAGCCCATCAAATACTCTCCTATCTCACCGTCCATGGGGCAGTGAACAGGAGGATGAACTACGTGTCGGACAAGGTCCAGTTCGACAGCCCGTATCTCGACAGAAGAGTCGTCGAAGCAGCACTTTCCCTCAATCACAGGGATCGAACGCGACAGTATCCGGCCAAGCCATTGCTTGCAGCAGCGAGACCGAAAGAGATGGGCCTCGACTACTTTCTTCGCCGCGACAAGGGGGACTACACACCTGAGGTGTTCGACCACCACCGGACGATACTCGACCGCGCACACGACACCTTCTCCGACGGGTCGCTACTCGGTGACATGGGGCTCGTGAAGAACGAAGAGGTGGTGAGAGCATCTGACTCCTACTCGGCAGACGGGATCGCATATTCGGAAGTCGTTGACCTCGAATTCGCCGAGAGATGGCTTCGGAACGTCCGCGAAGAAAAGATCAGAATCACCGCGGGAGGAAAACAGGCATGGTAAAGCTCAAATCCACGGTCAAGATCAGCGCAAACGAGGAAGGCGCTCTGCTGCTGGACACGAAGAGAGGAACCTACTGGCATCTGAACGCGGTTGGCATACGACTTGCCGAGGCCCTCGACGTAGAACGGTCGGTCGATGAACTCGTCCTGACCGTCACCACTGATTTCGACGTGCCCCCGGACGTCGCGCGACGCGACGTCCGCAAGCTTCTCCGGGACATGAAAAAGGCGCGTCTCGTCGAGGGGAGGATAGCGTGAGCAGCCCCGTCCTACCGGAACCGGCAGCGGAGTCCGCCTCCCGCGGAGCGCTGCTCCGTTCTCGCGCCTGTGTGGGGTTGGCGCTCGTCGTCAGCCAGCTCAAGCCGCATCGGATCAAGCAGCTCATGAGCCTGGTCGTGCGCAACGGCGGGAGACCCGCGGTGGAGGACGTGGAACACCACCGGGGACTGGTCGTCTCCGTCAGCACGCTGTGCGCCGGTGAGGGCTGTCTGCCGCGGTCGATAGCCACCGCGCTCCTGGCGAGGTGGCACGGCTACGGCGTCACCTGGTGCACCGGCGTCCAGGACAGGCCCTTCGCCGCACATGCCTGGGTCGAGATCGACGGTCGCCCCGTGGGTGAGTCCGCCGATCTGGGCGGGTTCCGCAAGATGCTCGTGTGCACCCCGGAGTACGCCTCCTCAGGCGGTGAGAAGAATTGACCGTCTCGGACACGGACACAGACCCCCGAGACCCGCTCCGTTCCGGGGAGGGGGGCGCGCCTGGCCCCTCAAACGGCCCGGTCGCCGGTTTTCGTGACGTTCTGCCGCTCCTGAGGCCGTACCGCGTTCCGCTCGGCATCGCCTTCTTCCTCGGCACCCTCGGCACCGCCGCCGGCGCGGTCCAGCCTCTCGTGGTGTCCAGGATGGTCGACACCTTCCAGAGCGGCCTCCCTCTGGGTGAGGCGGCTCTGCTGGTCGTGCTCCTGCTCGTCAGCGCAGTGCTCACCGGGGTGCGCGAACTCGTGATCGAACGAACGGGTGAGAGGTTCGCCTATGATTCCCGCGAACGGCTGGTGAAGCACCTCTACTCGCTGCCGATGGCCAGGCTTGACTTCCGGGACCGGGCAGACCTGGTCACGCGGGTGACGACAGACGTCTCCGAGACACGGACCTTCCTGACATCTGGCCTGATCGACCTTGCCATCAGCACGATCACCGTATTGATATCGCTTGTCATGATGGCGTTGATCGACCCCGTACTGCTCGGCCTCTCCTTCGTGGCGGTTCTGGTCGTGTTCGTCGTCGTCCTGGCTCTCGGCAGGAAGACCAGGCCGGTCGGGCTCCAGATGCAGAACGCGCTGGGTGCTCTCGCGGAGAGCGTCTCGCGCTCGCTGGGGTCCATGAAGACTGTGCGGGCCGCCCGGGCGGTCGGCCGGGAATCCGACAAGGCCATGGCGATGGCCTCGGAGGTCCGCCGAGCCGGCCTCAGGGCAGCAGGTCTGCGCGCGCTGCTGCAGACGGTGTCCGGTGTGGCCGTGCAGGTTCTCCTGATCGTGATCGTCGGCTTCGGCGCCCTGAGGGTCGCGTCGGGGGAGCTCACCACCGGTGAACTGAGCGCATTCATCATGTACTTGATGCTCATGGTGACCCCGATCGCGATGGTGGGGAATGTCGTGGCCTCCCTCGGTGAAGCTTTCGGCGCCTTGGCGCGCATATTAGAGATAAAGTCCGAGCCCACAGAACCGGACATCCAGACTGCAAACAGCAGTATCCTCGCCGGACATGCGGACGAAGTCTTCCGCTTCGAAGACGTATCGTTCCGGTATGACCGACCGACGTCGAGCGTCCCCGACACCACAGAATTGACGCTCTCCAGCGTCTCGTTCTCCGTCGCACGGGGGGAAACCGTTGCCCTCGTAGGGCCGTCCGGCGCTGGCAAATCAACCCTGTTCTCACTTCTTGAGCGTTTCTACGAACCGACCGACGGTCGGATACTCTTCCATGGACAAGACGTCATGGAATTATCACGCGATAAACTCCGGAAGCAGCTAGCATATGTCGATCAAGACGCCGTTGTACTTTCCGGGAACGTGAGAGAGAACCTGATGCTGGCTGACACAGAAGCGACGGACACCGAGTGCATCGACGCTCTGAGACAAGTCGGGCTCGTGCAGGACCGCGAGGAAGGACGCCGTTATCTCGAAAAGCAGATCGGCGAAATGGGCATGCGCCTCAGTGGTGGACAGCGCCAGCGTCTGGCAATCGCCAGGGCTCTGCTCTCCGGGAACCCCGTGCTGCTGCTGGACGAGGCGACATCAAATTTGGACAGCCGTAACGAGGCCCTGATCCGGGATGCCCTGGACCTCTCGGCAATCGACCGGACAACGCTGGTGATCGCCCATCGTTTCTCAACCGTGGTCTCGGCGGACAAGATCATTGTCCTCGACATGGGACGCGTCATCGCCCAGGGAACCCACCACGAACTGATCCAGAGCTGCGAGTTGTACAATGAGCTCGCAAAGCACCAGTTCCTCTCGGGGCACGCGGAGAAGACATGAGCTCGCAGGTGTATGAACCCTCTCCTCCCGCCAGGGAGGACATCGCCGTCGTCGACGCGGCCGGGGCCGGAGGACCGACGCACCCCGGGTCCTCCATCAGGGTCTTCATGGCGGACGACGACGACGGATTCCTGCGCGCCTACAAGAAATTCTTCGCGAAGGTTCCCGATATCGACCTGGTCGGCACAGCCGACACGGGAAAGGGAATGGTGAAGCGGCTGGCCGCCTCGGAGCCGGACGTCCTGCTGCTCGACATCGAGATGCCGGGGCCGAGCGGCATCGACGTCGTCCGCGATTTGCGACGGAATTCGCTTTCGACGAGAACCGTGATGCTCACTTCGTTCGACCACGACGAATACGTTCACGAGGCCCTGCGATTCGGCGCTTCCGGCTTCCTCCTGAAGAGCGCTTCGCCCGTCCGGATACTGAGCGCGATCAGAGCCGTCCACGCGGGACACGCGTCCTTGGCGCTGGACGTGACGTCGCGGTTGTTCGGTCGCCTCTCCGCCGGGGGCGGCGCCGCCCCGGCCGGACCGCCTGACGGCGGACACCCGTCCTTCACCGAGCAGCAGATCAAGATCTGCCGTCTCCTGGCAGCCGGCCACAGGAGCCAGGACATCGCAGCAGAACTCCATCTGAGCAACGAGACCGTGCGTACCTACCTTCGGCGCATGTTCGAGAAGTTCGGCGCCAAGAACCGGACCCACCTCGTCGTCCTGGCCTACGAGGCGGGCGTCCTCGGCTGAGGCCGGACCCCGCCCGGACGGACCGGGGCCGCCAGGTGTCCACTTTCGGGTGTCAGCGCGGCGGGGCCCGGCGTGTGAAGCTCGATGCGCACGGAGGAGGCGGTCGACACAAGGGGTCTGGTGCCGGTGATCGAAGTCAAGGACGTTTCGAAGAAGTACGGTCCCAAGGTGGCCGTCGACCGGGTGAGCTTCAGCGCCGCCCCCGGACGGGTCACCGGTTTCCTCGGCCCGAACGGGGCCGGGAAGTCGAGTACGCTCCGCGTTCTCCTCGGGATCGACCGGGCCACCTCCGGCACGGCGCTCATCGAGGGCCGGCCGTACACATCGCTACGGCAGCCCCTGAGGACAGTCGGTGCGATGCTCGACGGCGCCTCGGCCGTGCCGGAACGCCGGGGAGTCGACCACCTTCGCTGGATCGCCCAGTCCAACCGCATACCGTCCCGGCGGATCTCCGAGGTCCTGGAGACGGTCGGCCTCTCCGAAGCGGCGAAGGTGCGGGTGGGCAAGTACTCCCTGGGCATGAAACAGAGGCTGGGTCTGGCCGCGGCCCTGCTCGGAGAGCCGCGGATCCTCGTCCTCGACGAGCCGGTCAACGGCCTCGACCCCGAAGGCATCCGGACCATCCGTACCTTCCTGCGACGGTATGCCGACCAGGGCAACACCGTGTTGCTGTCCAGCCACCTCATGGGCGAGACCGCGGAGACGGTCGACGACATCGTGATCATCGACAAGGGCCGCATCATCGCGAACGGCTCCCTGAGCGAGATCACCGAGGGGCACGCCTCCCTCGAAGACGCGTTCTTCTCGTTGACGGGCAGCCAGCCCGGGCAGAGTTGGTGATCGGCGTGCTGAGCGTCGTCCGATCCGAGTTGACGAAGGTCCTGACCCTCCCGAGCGTCTGGGTGATCACGGGCGTCATCCTCGCCCTCAACGTCTTCTTCCAGTACCAGACTCTCGGATTCAACATCGACACCGTCGCGAACGTGCGGCCCGACGGTATGTCCGAGGTCGATGGAAGGGCCGTTCACGCCGAGACGGAACTCCGGCAGACGCTCGGTGTCAGCGTCTTCAATCCGGGCCTCCTCTTCCCGATCCTCGGCGCGGTGCTCGCGGGTACGGAGTTCCGGGCGGGGCAGCTCGGCCTGAGCTTGGTCGCCGTTCCCCACCGCCTCCGCCTGGTCCTGGGCAAGCTCTCGGCCATGACGGCCTACGCGCTCGTGCTCGGGCTCGTGTGCATCGCCATGGCCAACGCCTTCATGTACATCGCTGTCCGGAACTGGAACCCCGACATGCTGTGGAGCACGGACATGCTGGCGGCCGAGGCCGCCCTGCTCCTCTTCACCGTGACGTTCACCCTGATCGGCGCCGGGATCACCCTCATCACCCGGCGCACTCTGACCGGGATCATCGCGACGGTGATCCTGATCATGCTGACCATGGCCCAGGTGGTCGCGATGGTTTCGCCCGCCGTGGACGCGTTCCTGCCCCTGAGTGCGGCGCGCAACCTTCTGCTGCAGGGACGGGACGCGGGCGCGCCGCTGACCGGCAGCGCCGGGCACGGCGCGGCAGTCCTGGCCGGTTGGGCTCTCGTCACCTCTGTCGTCGCGACGCTCGCCGTCAAGCGGAGGGACGCAAGGTGAACACGAGGACCGAGCCGCCCGTGATCCGTCGACGCGACGTCACCGCCGCAGAGATCACCAAGATCATCACGAACCCGGTCGGCATCACCATGCTCGCCGTCACCCTGGCCGCGAACACGCTCCTGGCGGTGATCGAGGCGTCGGGGGTCACCTTCTACACCGGAGGCTCCCAAGGGCCCTCGACGCTGTCCTCCTTCGGCACTCTCATGCTCGCCCCGGTGTACGCGTTCCTGGTCCTGCCCGTGCACGCCGCGGCGAGCGAATACCGCGGAGGCCAGCTTCGCATGAGCCTCACCGCGACCCCGGACCGCCGCGCCCTGGTGCTCGGGAAGCTGGGAGCGATGGTCACCACCGTGCTCACCGCGGCGGTCGTCGTGCTCGCCCCCGCGCGACTGCTCATCGGGGTCTCGGCCGGGTCGGGGGCGGGAGAGCTTCTCCTCGACCTCGGACGGTGGATCGCGGTGTACGCGTTCATGTCGGTGATCGCCTTCGGCCTCGCCGGCCTCCTCCGCAGCACGATCACGCCCCTGGGGATCCTGATCACCCTCCCCCTGGTCGTCGCCACCGGCGTCCTGCAGTGGCCGGAAGCGCTCAGGCTCCTGCCCGACCAGGCCGGCCTGAGCCTGATCGGAGCCCCCGCCTACGACGTGCATGAGCTTCCACCCGGAATCGCCGCGCTGACCCTCGCGGTCTGGGCTCTCGTGGCCCTCGCCGTGTACGCGGTCTTCCTGGTGCGCCGCGACGCCTGAACCGTTCGGACGAGAACTCCCCGGCACCCCCGAGCCGGGAGGCACCTTAACAAACACGAGGAGAGGTATACAGAATGAAGCAGGGAACGAAGACCGTTGTCTGGTCGATTGCGGGCGTCATCGCCCTGGCCCTGATCATCACGTTTCTCACCCTTGGCGGTTGATCGCCGGGAAAGCACCCCGGTGAAAACCCGTCGGACCGACCGGGCGTCCCGCCAGGAGTAATCGGTACCGACCCCGGGGCCCTCGGAACCGCCCGGCCCCGAACGGGGCAGGGCCGCCCCGCCGAACGGACGACTCGGTGGAAACGGGCGCCTTGCCGGGAGCACCGGCAGAACCGCCCCGCTCCGAAGTGAGGCTGCACGGCGGACCGGACTCCGGGAGCCCCTGGCACACGGGGGACCACCGACCCGCCACCCTGTATCGGACAGTCAAGGCCGCACGGAACACCAGGAAGGGATTTTTCTGTTGGCAAACTATTTATTGTTCGACAGCAGCTGTGCAAGGTGCGGAAACCTGGCTCGAACTGTCGAGAAGATCGGAGGCGGATGGCTGGAGAGCCGAAGCCTCGAAGATCCGCATATACAGGAGATGCTCTCCCAGGCCAGACCCGGCTGGGACTGGAAGCCGATGTTGGTGACGGTCCGCCGAGAACGGGTCCGCGTCTACTCCGGGATATGGATGGTGCTGCGCCTGGGTGTCGGTCTCGGTCCGCGGAAGTCGTTCCGGATTCTGACCAGCGCCGCCTGAGCCCGGAGCGCCTTTCGACGTGGCGCCCCTGGTCGAACGACGGCCACGCCCCGGGAAACCGGCATGCAGACCCCCGCCCCCCGGGACACTCCGCCCTGCCGGGGAACGGCGGGGAAACCCACTGTGTCCTCCCTCGTCACGGGCCCTCAAGACTCCCGGTGGCCCGTAGCAGCCCGCTCACGGCACGGGGCATCGCACGGAGCGGCCGTGCCCCGGGTCAGCGCTTGAAGTGGATGAAGAGACGGCCGAAGTTCTTGGAGTCCTTCTCGACCCGGTGGTAGCGGGCCTTGACGTCCTTGCGGTCGAGGTAGCGCAGCACCCGCTTCTTCAGCTGCCCCGACCCCTTGCCGGGGATGATCTCCACGGTCCTGGCCCCGGTGCGCTCGGCCTCGTCCATGATGTCGGCGAGGGCCCTGTCGATATCGCGGCCCTTGTTGAAGATGTCGTGCAGGTCGAGTTTGAGCCGCACCGTGCCTCCTCCGCGTCCGGTCACACGGATGATACGGGCCGACCGGAGGCGGAGGCCGCTCAGGCCCGCCCGGTCGCCCGGTTCCGTTCGCGGCCGCTCCCGCGTCTGCGCAGCGCCCACCACAGGCCCGCCGCGGTCGCCGCGGCCAGCAGTGCCGCCGCCAGGAGGGTGACGGCGTCCGGGCGCACGACCGACTGGCCCCGCAGCGCCTGCCAGGCGGTCAGGACCAGGAGCGCCGCGTGGGCCGATCCGACCACGGCGACCACGCGCAGCCGCACGGCGTCCGGCTCCAGCCGCGGGTGGCGGCGGCCCAGCGCCACCAGGAGCAGGGCGAGCAGGACGAGCGCCTGGAGCCCGTGGATGCCGACGAAGTGGGCGACCCGCAGGTCCCCGGCGACCGTGCTCCAGCCCACGACCGGCAGCCCCGGCCCGCCGTCCGCCACGCCGACGGTGTGCGCCCCGATCACGTCCCCCGGTCCGCCGTTCTCCAGGGCGACCATCTGCTGGTCGGACGGGACGGTCATGAAGAAGGCCGCGGCCATTCCGGCGAGGGCGATCCCCGTGCCGATCCGCACCGCCCAGGTGGTGGAGCGCTCGCCGACGCGCTGCACGAGCAGCAGGACGCCGATCCCGAGGTTGGCGGTCCACGCGGTGACGATCATGGCGGCCATGGCGTTGTAGACGGCCGTGTCGAACGGGGTCGCGTAGTTGTAGTGGCTGAGCTCGCCCCGCCAGGCCTGGAGCCCGATCGCGGCCAGCTCGCCGAGGACCATGGCGGAGAAGAGCGTCCCGAGCCACCACCCGGTGCGCCGCCACCGCACGAGCAGCGAGAGCAGCCACGCCAGGGTGACGTTGTAGACCGCGATCGACAGGGCGAACTTGGCCGGCTTGAGCCAGATCGGGCGGCCGACGAGCGTGCGGTCGTCCACCGCGAGGCCGACGAGGGCCGCCGCCAGGACGACCGCGCACAGGGCGGCGGTCGCCATGAGGGGGCGGTGCCAGTCCGGCGCGGTCCGCAGGAACGCGCCGGGGGCGGGGCGGGGGGTGGTCGGGACGTTCACGCTTCTCCTTTTTGGATACTTCCACTATCCATTACGGATACCTTTACTATCCATGAAGCACCGGGACGTGGCAAGGGAAAGAAGCGAGGATGGGCCCATGCGTATCGGCGAGCTGAGTGAGCGGTCCGGGACCCCGGTGCCGACGATCAAGTACTACCTCCGCGAAGGGCTCCTGCCCCGGGGCGAGCGCACCGGCCCCAACCAGGCGAGCTACGGGGAGGGGCACCTCCACCGGCTGCGCCTGGTCCGCGCCCTGACCGACGTGGGCGGCCTGCCCATCGCCACCACCCGCGAGATCCTCGCCCGCGTCGACTCCCCCGACCCTCCGATCACCCACGAACTCCTCGGCCACGCCATGCACGTGCTCCCGCCCGCCACGAAGGGCGTCGCCACCGCCGAAGAGGAGGACCACGGCCGGGTGCGGGCCCTGTTCGAGCGGCGCGGCTGGCACGTCCACCCCGAGAGCCGCGCCGCCGCCGACCTGGCCGAGGTGGTCTCCACCTACCGCCGCGCAGGGCGCCCCCTCGACGACGAGGCCCTCGACGGCTACGCCGCCACCATGGAGCAGGCGGCCCGGGTGGACCTCGATGTCATCGGCCGGGTCACCGGCACCGACGAGATCCTGGAGAGCGCCGTCGTGTACTCGGTGCTCGGCGACACCCTCATGGCGGTCCTGCGCAGGCTCGCACAGGCCGACGAGTCCGCCCGGCGGGCCGGCGTGGTGCCCGGGGACTGACGCGGACCCGCGCCGGGCGCGGGGTCACAGCGCCCCAGCGAAGGCCTCGCGCACCGTGTCGTCGCGGTCCAGGACCGCGAACACCACGTGCTCGAACATCCCGGCGAACCCGCCGCCCGGCCTCAGGTGCCCCGCGAAGGCCGCCGCCACCTCCGACGGGTGGTTGCCGAACACGCCGCACCCCCACGCCCCGAGCACCAGCCGGTCGACCCCCTGCTCGGCCGCGACGGCGAGCACGCCGCGCGCCCGCGCGGCCAGGACGCCGGGAACGGGGTCGGCGGGTTCGACCCGGTTGCGCTCGATCATCCGCCGGTTCGGCGCCGCGCAGGTGAGGAAGGAGACCAGCAGGGGCTCCGGCAGCCACCCGCCCCCGTCGTCGCGGTACACCGGCACGCCGGGCGACCAGATCACCCTGTCCGTGTAGAGCAGGCTCCCGTGCTCCCGGTGGTGGTCGTAGTACTCCGGGCACAGCACCAGGGAGGCGTACAGGGCGCTCGACCTGGCCAGGCTCTCCTCCTGCGCACGCGCGCCGTTGGCGACGCCGCCGCCGGGCCTGCGGGCGGACGCGAAGTTCAGCGCCGCCACATGGGTCCGCCCCGGCCCGGACGCCAGTCGCCCGGCCGCGGCGAGCGTGCTCTCCCGGGTGACCTCGAAACGGGTCGTGCGCCGCATCCCCGGCCCGGAGGGCGCCGCCGGCTCACCCGGCAGGTAGAGCCGCGTGCCCGCCCGCATCGCGGCCAGGTCCCCCGACAGGTCCACCAGCCGCTCCCCGACCCGGTAGTGCCCCTGCTCGAAGGCGTCGCGGGTCTCCCGCCACACGGCACGCAACCTCTGGGACACGGGGCCCTCCTCCTGTGGTCCACGGCGCGGGCCCGGCCCGCGGTCCCTGGAGGCGGACGGTCGTCGGCCGAATACCGGTCGAACTACGCAAACTACTCCCCCGGACCCGAGCCTCCAAGAAGATTTCCGCATCCGGACAGCCCGAAAACCCCTGGCACGCGACGGCGGGCGCACGGGATCATCCCCATGTGGAAAGACCGGCGAACACACGCATGAACACCAAGGAGAGGGTCCGCGCCTCCAAGTTCCTGGCGCGCGTCCTGCGCCACGACCCCGGCCTCGCGGGGCTGCGTCTGGATGCCCAGGGGTGGACCGGGGTGGAGGACCTCCTCGCGGGCTGCCGCGACGCCGGGATCCGCCTCTCCCGGGAAACCCTCGCCGAGGTGGTCGGGAACAACGACAAGAAGCGGTTCGCCCTCAGCCCGGACGGCACCCGCATCCGCGCACAGCAGGGCCACTCCGTCGATGTCGACCTCGGTTGGGAGCCGAGCGTCCCCCCGGAACTGCTCCACCACGGAACCGTGGGCCGGTTCCTGCCCGCCATCGCCGCCGAGGGCCTGCGTCCGATGAACCGCCACGACGTCCACCTGTCCCCCGACACGGAGACCGCCCGCCGGGTGGGGGCCCGCCGGGGCACTCCCGTGGTGCTCTCCGTCGCCGCCGGGCGCATGCACGCCGACGGCCACGTCTTCCGTGTGACCGGGAACGGGGTCTGGCTCGTCGCCGCCGTGCCCCCGGAATACCTGGGCGGGTCCGCCGCGCCCGACCTCTGAGGCGGGGCGTCCCGGCCGGCCCTCAGCCCTTCGGCCTGACCGCGGAGAAGATCGCGGTGCCGGGGATCATCCGGCCCCGCACCGGCCCCCAGCCTCCCCACACGCGGTCGAGCCCCTCTGGCCACTCCGGTTCGACCAGGTCCTTCAGCGTCAGCCCCGCGCGGGCGATCCCCCGGACCCAGTCGCCCACCGTGTGGTGGTGCTCCACGTAGACCGCGTTGCCCTCGTCGTCCTCCTCCACGTAGGCACGGCGGTCGAAGTAGGACTGGTGGACGGTGAACCCCTCCTCGCCGGGGTCGTCCGGGAAGCTCCACCGGACCGGGTGCGTCACCGAGAAGACCAGGCGCCCGCCGGGGCGCAGGACCCGCGCCGCCTCACCGAGGGCGTCGTCGGCCGAGGGCACGAACGGGAACGCGCCGAACGACGAGAACACCGCGTCGAAGGAGGCGTCGGCGAAAGGCAGCCGCTGGGCGTCGGCCTGCACGGTCGGCAGGCTGTGCCCCGTCTCGGCGTCGATCCGCCGCGAGTGCTGCAGCTGCCGGAACGACAGGTCGAACGCGACCACCTCCCGCACGCCCCTCGCGCGCAGCCACCGGCCGCACTGGCCCGCACCGCAGCCGACCTCCAGGACCCGTGCCCCCCGCAGCTCCGCGGGCTCGCCGAGCAGCCCCGCCCGCTCCTCGGTCAGCCCCTCCGGGCACCACACGAAATCGGCGTCGCCCAGGAAGCCGCCGTGTTCGGCCTGGTAGGCGTCGGCGGCGCCGTCCCACCACAGGCGTCCGGCGCGGGAGCTCTCCTCCGCGTCGACGTCGCGGCGCTCCACGTGTCCGGGCGCCGGGTAGTCGGTCTCGTCGTGCATGGGGCTGGCTCCTCGTGCCGTGGACGGGGACTCAAAGGTCGGTACCGCCACCGGTCCCGGCGGCGGCCTCCGACGGCTCCTGCCCGGGCGGCCCCGCGGGGGCCGCCTCCCCCGGACGCCCGTCCTCGCGGGCCTCTCGGGCCTCGCGCAGTTCGCGGCGGACGAGGAAGATCCAGCCCGCGACGGCGACGACGGCGAACACCCACCACTGCACGGCGTAGGAGGCGCTCATGCCGGAGTCCACCTCGCGCAGCTCGACCGGCTCGGGGGCCGGATCGGGCGCCGGGTCCTGCCGGGTGAGCTCGACGAATCCGCCGTAGACCGGGTAGGGCAGTCCGTCCGCGATCATGTCGACGTCGACCATCATGAGCTGCCCCTCGGGCAGGTCGTCGCGGTTGCGCAGGCCGCTGTTCTCCTCCGTCTCGGAGAAGTGCAGCCGACCGGTCACGTCCACGGTCCCGCCGGGGGCCGCCGGGGGCTCGGGGGCGTCCAGCGCGGTCTCACCGCGCTGGATCCATCCGCGGTTGACCAGGACGGCCGTACCGTCCTCCCCGACCAGGGGGGTCAGGACGTGGTACCCGACGCCGCCGGATCCGTCGCGGTTGCGCAGGAGGATCTCGTGGGAGGTGTCCCAGGTGCCGGAGGCCTCGACGGTGCGCCACCGGTCGCCGGGGGCGACGTCCTCCCCGACGGCGGCCAGCTCCGAGACGGGAACGGGTTCGGCGGCGAGGTTGTCCTGCTGGAGGTTGACGGACGCGCTGCGCAGCTCCCAGCGGTCCAGCTGCCAGAAGCCCAGCCAGACGAAGCTGGGCACGATCACCAGGACGAGCGCGTGGAACGCCAGCATGCGTTGCGACAACAGGACCTTGAGCACGTCTTCGAGGTTATGAGACGCTCCGGGCCGCGCCGCACCGCCCCTCGCGAACGGCCGCGGGGCCGCCGGCGTCCGGCGGCCCCGCGTGGGCGCCCGGGGCGCGGGGAGCCTCCCCTCCCCGCGTCCCGGCCCCGGTCCGGACCTGCCGGACCCGGGCCTCCTACTCCTCGTGGCCGGCGGCGGCGGACGCCTTGCGCTTGCGGGCGAAGTACAGGCCCGCGCCGCCCGCGCCGATCGCGGCGACCGCGGCGGCGACGAGGCCGCCCAGAGCGGTACCGGTCACGGCGAGCTGCTCGTCGGCCTGCGGCTCGGGGGTGGCGGGCCGGTCGCCGCTGACGCTGGAGTCGTCCTCGCCCCTGTCCTCCTCACGGGGCGCCTCCGGAACGGTGGGCTCCTCCTCGGGGGCCTCGGGCTCCTCGGGGGTCTCGCCACCCGGCTCCTCGGGCTCCTCGGGGGTCTCGGGGTCGGGGTCCCCGCCCTCGGAGATGGTCTCCATGCAGGCGGACTGGGCGAGGCCGAGCACGGAGACGGCGTTGCCGCAGATGTCGACGGCGGCGTCGACGGGGACGAGCACCTGGTTGCCGCTGGCCACACCGCCCGCGCCGCTGGTGGAGGGTCCGCCCTCGTTCTCGGGGGAGGCCTGGATGATGTTGATGATGGTGGTGCACTTGGCACTGGAGCCGCCCAGGACGGCCACCGAGTTGCCGCAGACGTTGATGGCCGCGTCGACGGGGACGACGATCTGGTTTCCGCTGGCCACCCCGCCGGAGCCGTCCGTGAGGGCACGGGGCGCGTCGGCGCTCTCCTGCTCCAGGACCTCGACGACCTCCAGGCACTCGGCCTCGGAGATGCCGCCGACGGCGACGGAGTTCCCGCACGCGTCGACGGCGGCGTCGACGGGGACGATGATCTGGTTGCCGCTGGCGATGCCGCCGGCTCCGCTGGTGGCGGCCCCGCCCTGGCCGCTGACCTCGTAGAGGACCTCCGAGACCCGGGTGCACTTGGCCGAGGAGATGCCGAGCACCGCGAGCGAGTTGCCGCACAGATCGGCCTCGATGTCCACGGGGACGACGATCTGGTTGCCGCTGCCGATGCCGCCGGAGCCGTCGGTGGTGGTGTCGGCGAAGGCCGCTGTGACGGGGGCGATGACCAGCCCGGCGGTCATCACGGTGGCGAAGGAGTAACGGAGTGTGTTGCGCATGTGCGGCTAGGACCTTTCACGGAGACAGCCTGGGTTGCGCCGGTCGTGGCGCTGGTGGTCGTGGGCGGACCGGGTGTCCGCGTCGCGGCGGAGCACTCGTGCGGTCCCGCTGCCACGACCGTGCGGGTCCGTCACCGGCGAGCGGTGGAACGGCGGGGTGACCCGCGCACGTGGGAGTCGTGGTCCGGCGTTCTCCGAAGTGGTTTTCCGGGGACGAACCGCCGACGGACCGAAACGTTAGCAAGCCACTGCGGGCTCGCACGCGTTTTCAGGCAATGTCCGCCATCGCCACAAATACCCTCCGCTCACAGTATGTCACTCTGAGGGATACCTGCTGTTCGCAGACGTGGAGACGACTACTCAGGGTACACACAAAACAACAGAGGGCCATGAAAGATGATGAATTTTTTTCAGGTAAACCCCCGAACGTAATCCACTAAGCACCTTCGTTGATTAGTTTGACCGGTCTTCGAGTACGCCTTATACCCCAAGGCACCCCCTTGCGCTCCATGAGAACAATGCGGCGTTGGAGAGAAAAGAGCGGATAGACGTGCGCGACGCACGGGGCTCCCGGAGCACCGGAGCCGGAAGGACCCTTCGCACGACGGCCCCAGCCCCCTCCGATGCCGGCGCCAAGGAAAGAGAAAAAGGAACTCACAGCAGCCGAAATGATGCTTTCGCTGTCCCAATACGACCTCTACCGCAACTCAGGAAACTCTCACCCCACTCACGGCGGACTCGACCGAACCCGCTGGCCATGAGCGTGCGATCGACGGCGGGCGGCCGAAAACCGACCGGAATACAGCCGATGTCGTACCGACGAAAAAGGGACCGCCGGCCCTACTCTGAGCACTGCCGGTGATCACCGGTGACGGGTCGGTACGCCCATGGCCGCCAATCCGTTCATGAAGGCCAACTGGAAACGCATGATGTGCGTCCTCTTTTCAGGACATGCCCTCCGTTTCCCCCGCCCCCACTGGAGCATGCAATGCAGTCCGTACCCCCGTGCCCCCGCACACGCACGCGCACGACACTGTCGGCCGGCGCCGCGACACTCGCCCTCCTCCTGGCCGCGACCGCCTGCTCCTCGGGGGGTGGCGGGCAGACGCAAGAGGTGGAGGGCGCGGTCGCCCCCGGGGTGGAGGCCTCCACCCCGCCCTCCCCCGACACGGAGTCCGAGTCCTCCCACGAGCCGTTCACCATCGCCTTCGGCGGCGACGTCATGTTCGAGGGGATGCTCGAACCCCGCCTGGCCGACCCCGCCACCGCGCTCGGCCCCGTCTCCGCGCAGCTCTCCGCCGCCGACCTGGCCATGGTCAACCTGGAGACCGCCGTCACCGAGGGCGGCACCCCCGCCCCCGACAAGGAGTTCCTGTTCCGCTCGCCCCCGAGCGCCCTGGAGGCCCTGGCCGCCGGAGGCGTGGACGTGGCCACCGTCGCCAACAACCACGGCATGGACTACGGCACGGACGGACTGATCGACACGCTGGAGAACGGCGAGGCCTCCGGTGTCGCGCTGGTCGGCGCGGGCCGCGACGCCGACGAGGCGTACACACCCCATGTGGCCGAGGTCAACGGCCAGAGCGTGGCCCTGTTCGGCGCCACCGACGTCATGGACGACCACCTCGTGGCGGAGTGGACCGCGGGTGAGGGCAAGCCCGGCATGGCCTCCACCAAGAACGAGATGCGGGAGCGGATGCTCGACGCGGTCTCCGGGGCCGCGGCCGAGCACGACAACGTCGTGGTCTTCCTCCACTGGGGCCTGGAGGGCGCGCACTGCCCGCTGCCGCACGCGCCCTCCCTCGCCGAGGAGCTGGTCTCGGCCGGGGCGACCGCCGTGGTCGGCGGCCACGCGCACGTCCTGTCCCCGGGCGGGTTCACCGGCGACTCCTACGTGCACTACGGGCTGGGCAACTTCGTGTTCTACAACGTCGAGGGGCCCACCGCCGAGACGGGGGTGCTCACCCTCACCTTCGACCGGGGCAGTGTGACCGGGGCGGACTGGGCGCCGGCGCGGATCCAGGGCGGCGTGCCCGTCCCCTACGAGGACGAGGCCGCGGGTCAGGCCGCCCAGACGTGGCTCGACATGCGCGCCGGGTGCGGGCTGACCCTGACCGACTCCCCCGCCTAGCGGGCCGGACGGGCGTCTGCCCCCTCCGGCGGGGCGGGCGCCCGTCGGCGGGCCCCGGTCCGGACGTTCGGCCGGCCGGGGCCGCCGCCCGGGAGGAGTGACCCGCGCGCGGACCGGGGACGGGGGCCGACCGCAGCCCCGCACCTCAGCTGACGTGGACGACCGGACGCCGTTTGGGGTCCTCCTCGGCCTCGCGGAGGATCTCCCGGGTGAACGACGCGGTCTCCCCCTCCCCCAGCACGCCGAACCTGAACAGCAGCCGGATCGGCGACCCCTCCGACCAGGCGAAGTAGCAGTGCGGAACGGCCCCGGTCCGGTCACGGAGGCACAGGAGGACCGCCGCGAGCGCGTTGGGGGCTGCCGGGCTGCGCACCCGCAGGACCCGGTGGCCGTCCACCTCCACCCCGCGCGCCCGCAGGACGCTCGCGAACTCCGACGGGTGGTGCACCTCGACCTCCACGAACAGCGGCGGCGTCCGGAGCGGGATCGGGTGCAGGAGCATCTGCTCGCGCTCGATCTCCTCGTATCCGGCCGCCCCGCCGGACCCGGGCCGGTTGGCGAACAGGTGCAGCCGGCCCCGGAGCACCGCCTCCAGGGCGAACCTGACCGCCGTCTCGTCCAGGTGGAAGCTGCTGGTCCGGAGTTCCGTGCTCCTCAGTGCCCGTGAGACCAGCGACACCAGGACGGTGCCGGCCACGAACGCCAGCGCTATGAGCAGCCCGTCCGGCCTGGCCGCGACGTTGTCGGCGAGCGCGTAGCCGAACACCGCCGTCAGGAACCCGAACCCGGCCACCGCCCGCCGCCGCCCCGAGCGGTGGGCGAGGACCGTCACCGCCAGGGCCGAGGTGACCAGCATGGCGAGGATCCCGGTGGCGTACGCACCCGACTGGGCGGTGACCCCCGCGTCGAAGGCCACGGTGATGGCCATCGCGACGGCCGTGTACACCAGCACCACGGGCCGCACGGCCAGTCCCCACGCGGGCGCCATCCCGTAGCGCGGCAGGTAGCGCGGCACGATGTTGATCAGGCCCGCCATGGCCGAGGCCCCGGCGAACCACAGGATGAGGACCGTGCTCACGTCGTAGAACACGCCGAACCCGTTGCCGAGCAGGTCGTACGCGAGGTAGGCGAGCACGCGGTCGGCGGCGGGCCCACCGGGCTCCACCGCCTCCCGGGGGACCAGGACCCCGGAGACGAACGTCGTGGACAGCAGGTAGACGCTCATGACCACGGCGGCCGTGGTCAGCATGGTCCGTGTGTCGGCGATCCGCGACCGCAGGCGCTCCTGCCCGGTCCCTCCCCCCGTCCGGATCAGGGGCATCATGCTGACGCCCGTCTCGAACCCCGACAGGCCGAGGACCAGGAGGGGGAAGGCCACCAGGACGGTGGCCGCCATCGACGGGAGCCCCCGGCCGCTCCCGAGGAGCGCGCCCTCCCAGTCGGCGAGGGTCGACGGGTCCGCCGCGATGCGCACCAGCGCGGCGACCACCACCACCGCGTTGAGCAGCAGGAACACCAGCACCAGGGGGACGGCGATCCGGACCGCCTCGCGGAACCCGGCCAGGAACACCGCGCCCAGGAGGGCGAGGAGGACGAGGGTGACCGGCACCGGGTGGTCGGCCAGGGCGGCGGGGGTGTACGGGTTGGCGGCCAGGTGCGCGGTGGCGTCGGCGGTGGACAGGGTGATGGTGACGATCCACGACGTCGCCACGAAGCCCAGCAGGCACAGGACGAGGAACTTGCCCCTCCACTCGGGGAGCAGGTGTTCCAGCATCGCCACCGACCCCTGGCCGTGCGGGCTGCGCTCGGCCACCCTCCGGTACACGGGCAGCATCCCGCCCAGGGTGAGGACGACGATCAGCAGCGTCGCCACGGGTGAGAGGGCGCCCGCGGTGAGGATCGCGATCGCCGGGAGGTAGCTGAGGGTGGAGAAGTAGTCGACGCCGGTCAGGCACATGACCCGCCACCAGGAGTGCTGGCGCTCGGCGTGCGGCGCCGACCCCGGGCCGCCCACCTCGTCCACCCGCCTTGCCAGGAGCCACCGCGCCAGGGCGCCGCGCGCGCGGGAGCCGTCCGGGGGAGGGGCCTCCCACACGTAGGGGCCGGTGTCCCCGCCGCCGGCGCGGACTGCGCCCGTGTCCGCACCGGCGCCGCCCGCGGCCGCCCGGCCGGGCTCCCCGGCGCCTCCGCCGTGGCCGGAGCCCCCCTCGGCGTTCCCGCCGGAGTCCCGTCGCATCGCGTCTCCCCCCGGGGCCGGGCACGGGCACTGCCGTGCCCGGCGCACCCCCAAGTCTCCTGCTCGGGGGCGCTCCCGGGGGTCAGCCCGGCGACCGCGTGTCGGCCGGAGCACGGCCGGATCCCCGCGCCCGGGTGCCCGCGGGCTCTGGAGGCGCCGCGGACGGGTTCGCGGGGGGCGGGCCGATCCGGCGGGGGCGCCGAAGGTCCCCGCGCTCACAGGCGGCCGCGGTGCCCCCACCACACCGGGGCCGCAGCGGAGCGGAGGTCCGGGAGGAGCAGGGTCCCTAGAGGCTCCCGACCCCCACCCCGTGGCGGGCGGCGACCTCCTCCATCTCGGCCAGCAGCGCGCGGCGGTGGGCCGCCCCCAGGTAGGAGGCGTGCACGGCGTTCGCCGCGAGGCGGACCAGGTCCCCGGCCCCCAGTCCCAGCCGGTGGGCGGTGGCGTACTCGCGGTTGAGGTCGGTGCCGAACATGGTCGGGTCGTCGGTGTTGAGCGTGACCAGCAGCCCGGCGTCGAGCATGCGGGGCAGCGGGTGGTCACCGATCGCCTCCACGGCGCGGGTGCACACGTTGGAGGTGGGGCTGACGTCCACCGGGACCTGCTCCTCCACCAGCCGGGCCACCAGCTCCGCGTCGCGCATGGAGTCGATGCCGTGCCCGATGCGCTCGGCGCGGAGCGCGTCCAGGGCCTCCCGCACGCGCTCGGGTCCACCGTGCTCACCGGCGTGCGGGAGGCTGGCGAGCCCGGCGGCGCGCGCCCTGCCGAACACCCCCGCGTACTGCTCCAGGGGTGTCTCCACACCGCCCACCCCGAAGCCCACCACGCTGGGCGGGCCCTCCGCCAGGACGGCCTCCAGCGTGGCCTCGGCGCTCTCCAGACCGAAGTCGGCGGGGAAGTCGGGGATCCACCGGAGCCTGATGCCGTGCTCGCGCTCGGCCTCGCGGCGCGCGTGCTCGATCCCGTCGAACACCACCCGCGCGGGCACACCGCGCATCAGGTGCGTGTAGAGGCTGACGTGCACCTCCGCGTAGCGGACGTTCTGCGCGGCCAGCCGCCCGGCGACCGCCGAGGCGAGGACGGCGAAGTCCTCCTCGTCCCTGAGGGTCGTCACCGACGCCAGGTAGACCTCGATGAAGTGGGGGAAGTCGGTGAAGGCGTACCAGTCCCGGAGCTTCTCCAGGGTGTCGGGGACGCCCTCGGCCGCGTGTCTGCGGGCCAGGTCGAAGAGGGTCTCGGCGGGCATCGAGCCTTCGAGGTGGACGTGCAGCTCGACCTTGGGAAGGTCCCGGACGAGCGCGTCGACGCCGGTCCCGGCGGGGGCGGTGTGGTTCTCCATGGCGCGAGGTTACGCGCGGTCACGCGCCCGCCCAACCCCTTCCGGACGAACCTGACGACGGCCTGTCAGCCTCTCCCCCGGCGGCCCGCCCGCCGTCGTGGTGCGCCGGGCCCCCGGTCGGGGCGACCGCGACCGGTCGGCGAACCACAGAAGGGTACATTGCGGACATGATCCCCCAGGGCGACCCCCACCCCTCCGTCCCCCGTCCGCCGCGCCCCCGCTGGGCCGCCCGGCTCCGTACCTACCGCACCGGCCACCCGGGCGCGTTCGCCCTCCGCGCCTCGGGTGTGGTCCTGGTCCCCCTCGGGGCCTTCGGCGCCGCCGCCTTCATCACGATCGACACCGCTCGGAGCCTGTGGCCGCTGGGCGTCATCCTCGCCCTGCTCCTGCTGGTGGTGTGCGTGATCCTCGTGGCCCTGTTCGCCGTGACGTCGGCATCCGCCCGAGCGGCCGAGCGCGCCGGCCAGTCCATCAGGCTCACGAACCTGCCCCCGGGCACCGACCCCGCCAAGCTCGCGGAGGCCTGGCGGCTCGCTCGGGCGGGGAGACTCGGCCCGGACCCGGAGAGCAACCGCCTGGGGCGGATCGCCGTCGAACAGGAGCTCGGCCGTGCGAAGACGGTCTTCGCCACCGTGGTCCTCGCGCTGGCGACCGCCCTCGTCAACGCCTTCTACTGCGTCAACCGCATCCTGCTGGACGGGGTCTCGGGCCCCCTCGTCCTGATCCTGGGACTGGCAGCCTTCATCGTGGTGCTGGCGTGCATGACCCCCTCCATGATGAAGCGCCGGCGGCTCCGCGTGGAGGCGTTCCGCGACGCCTACGACGCCGCCCACGGCGACGGCGCGGACGAGGGTTCCGACACCGCGGCGTGAACGCGGCCCGGGCCCCCGGGCACGACGTGACCGGGAGCGCCGTCCCGGCGGGCTCTCACTCACGGAACCGGTGCCGGGGCCGTGAGTACGGGCCCCGCGCATCGGGCTTCACGCCCCGCGCCGGGCCGGGGCCCCGCCCACGCGCCCGGCCGAGCGGCCGGACGCCCAGGGCCCGGGCACGGGGACGCGGCGCCGGGGGCGGGGCCGGGCGCACCCATCGGAGCGCACCCGGCCCCGGCCCGGACGGCATCAGACGGTGGGCGCGGCCCCGTTCACGCGGCGGGGCACGCCCAGCGGGTTGTCGTCGCGCAGCTCGCGGGGGAGCAGCGACTGCGGCACCGACTGGAAGGACACCGGGCGCAGGAAGCGCCGGATCGCCGTGGTGCCCACCGACGTGTGCAGGGGCGCGGTGGTCGCCGGGTAGGGGCCGCCGTGGGTCATGGCGTACGTGACGGCCACCCCCGTCGGCCATCCGTTCCAGACCACCCGCCCAGCGACGGACGCCCCCAGCGCCAGCAGCGCGGGCGCCACCGGGTCGTCCTCCTCACCGTGCACGGTGACGGTGAGCTGGCCGCGGAGCACCCCCGCCGCCTCCAGGAGGCGGCGCTCGTCGGCGTACGCGACCACGAGGGTCGCCGGCCCGAAGCACTCCTCCAAGAGGGTGTCGGCGTGCTCCAGCAGGGAGTCCAGGTCGGTCCGCAGCAGGCTCGGGGACCAGTCGTCGCCGGTGTGCCTGCCCTGGACGAGCACCTCGGTGGCGGGGTGGCCGCTGAGCGCGTCCAGGCCCCGCTCGAACCCCTCCGCCACGCGGTCGTTGAGGAGCGGGCCCGCCGCCCTGTCGGCGAAGTCGGCGACCAGGGCGCCGAGGTCGGCGTCCTCCGGCAGGAACACCACGCCCGGCTTCGTGCAGAACTGCCCCGACCCCATGGCCGCCGAGTCGGCGTAGCCGCCGAGGATCTGCTCTCCGCGCGCCGCCATGGCGGCGCGGGTGACGAACACCGGGTTCACGCTGCCGAGCTCGCCGTAGAAGGGGATCGGCTCGGGCCGGGCCGCGGCCAGGTCGAACAGGGCGCGCCCGCCCGGGATCGACCCGGTGAACCCGACGGCGCGGGTGAGCGGGTGGGTGACCGCCAGCCTGCCCGCCTCCATGCCCTCCACCAGCGCGAAGGAGCCCTCGGGCGCCCCGGCCCCGGTGAGCGCGTCGACGACGACACCGGCGGTGGCGCGGGCCAGCTCCGGGTGGCCGGGGTGGGCCTTGACGACCACCGGGCACCCGGCGGCCAGCGCCGAGGCGCTGTCCCCGCCGGCCGTGGCGAAGGCGAAGGGGAAGTTGCTGGCCCCGAACACGACGACGGGGCCGAGCGGGACGAGGATGCGGCGCACGTCCGGGCGCGGCGTCCCCCACTCGGGGTCGGCGGGGTCGACGGCGGCCTCCAGGTAGGAGCCGTCCTCCAGGGTCTGCGCGAACAGCCTGAGCTGGAAGGTGGTGCGGCCCAGCTCTCCCTTGCAGCGCGCCTCGGGGTAGTGGGCCTCCTCCGCGGCGAGGGGTACGAGCCGGTCGGCGGCGCCGTCGAGGGCGTCGGCGACGGCGCGCAGCAGGCCCGCGCGCTCGCCCGGGGTGAGGGCGGCCAGGAGCGGGGCCGCGGCGGCGGCCCGTTCGAGGACGGCGTCGAGTTCCTCCGGTGTGGTGTCCGGGGCGGTGGTCATGGCTCAGCCTCCAGGAGGGGTGCGTGCACTGCGTCGGGCACTGATCCAACCATGCCACGCCCTCCCTTGGAAAGCGCTATCCTGAGTGGCTCGGGCGACGGGGTCCCCCTGTGGACCCGGGCCGCGAAACAGACACGGACCGACGAACACGACGAACGGCGCCGGCGCCCCCGTCCGCACCGCCCCGGACCCGGGCGACGCCTCCGGCACAGGCGGACCGGGCACCACGGGAAGGGGTCGGGGAACGAAACTGGAATTTCCCCGGAACCAGGTGATTCCGGAAAGGCATCATAGGAGCCGTGACGACAAATTCCCGAAGCTCAACGCCCCCGCGGTCGCGACGCTCCCCCGGCCCCGCCGGGAGCGCCTACGCGCCGCGCGAGAGCCGTGGACCGGCCGGCGTCGCCCACGACGAACTCGCGTTCGCGCAGGCCCCCCTCCGGAGACTTCCGGCCCAGCAGCGCAGCATGCTCAGAGTGCAGCGCATGCTCGACTGCTGCGCCGAGCTCCTCGACGAGGTCGGCTACGACAACCTCTCCACCACACGGATCGCCGAACGGGCCGGGGTCGCCATCGGTTCCGTCTACCAGTTCTTCCCGGACAAGAAGGCCATCACCCAGGCGCTGGGCCTGCGCTTCCTCGACCAGTTCGGCGCCCGGGTGACCGAGCGGATCGCCGACGCGTCGTTCAGCCACTGGACCGCCGCCGTCGACGCCGTCGTCGACGAGTACATCGACATGCACCGCCACGTGCCCGGCTTCCGCAGCCTGCACTTCGGCGACATCGTCGACACCCGCCTCCTCAACGGCGGGGCCGACAACAACCGCGTCATCTCCATCCGCCTGCGCCGGATCATCGTCTCCGTCACCGGCATCCCCGACGACGACGCACTCGACCGGGCCGTCCACGTGGCCGTCGAGGCCGCCGACGCCGTCCTCAAGCTCGCCTTCCGCGACGACGCCGACGGCGACACCAGGCTCATCGGCGAGGCCAAGCGGCTGGTCAGCAGCTACCTGTCCGACTTCTCCGAGCGCAGCGGGGGCGACCACCCGTGGTAGCCGACGCCGGAACCCTCACCGGCCCCGTCACCGGAACCGCCGCGGGGGTGCCCTTCCTCGCCCTGCCGCCCGCGACGGGCGACCTCCCGGCCCCGCTCGTCGTCGGCCTGCACGCCTTCGAGCCGCCCCGCGCCGAGGCCTCCCTCGCAGGCACCCTGCCCATGGCGGCGCTCCCGGCCTGGCGGATCCACCTCGGCCTGCCGCTGTTCGGCGCCCGGCTGCCCGAGGGCGGCGTCCCCGAGGTCAACCGCCGCGGCGAGCGCGACCACCTCGTCGACCTGTTCGCCCCGGTGGTGGAGCAGGCCGCCGCCGAGCTCCGCGCCGCCGTCTCCGAGCTGCGCTCGGCCTTCCCCGTCACCGACGCCCCCGTCGGCCTGGCCGGGGTGGGGGCCGGGGCCGCCGCGGTCCTGCTCGCCCTCGCCGAGGGTCGCATGCCCGTCGGCGCCGCCGCCGTCGTCAACCCGGTCGTGGACCCGGCCCTGGTCGTCACCGCCCGCGCGCGACGCGACGGAACGCCCTACAGGTGGACCGACCGGGCCCTCCAGGCCCGCGCACGGCTGGACTTCGTCGGCCGGGCCGACGAGATCTCCCGGGGACGCGTCCCCCTGCTGGTCGTCAACGGCGGGCTCGACGACGTCGTGGCCCCCGAACAGGGCGGGGCGCTGTGCGACGCCCTGGCCGGGCACGCCCCCGAGCATGCGCTCCGTCACATCGTGGTGCCCGATCTGGCACACGCCATCGGACCCGAGCCCGGACTCGAACCTGGGCGGCCCACCCCGGCGGGAGTACTCGCCGACAGGGCCCTCACCGAGTGGTTCCACCGCCACCTCACGTCTTCCACGCAGGTCCGGGCATCCGCGGAGGCCTAGTCACGGCCCCCGGGGCGCCACGCCCCCGGCAGGGGCCGCGGGCACGCCGACCGTTCACCGCGTACACTCCGCCGCCTCGCCGCGCGTCCCCTCGACGTACGCCGACGCGACAGTTGGTACGCGTTCCATGGGATCATCCAGTGGCGACCGCACCGAGCGGTCCACCTGACCGTTTCGACTCATCCTTCAGGAGGGCGAACCACGTGACGGAACCGGCACCGGTCTTTGCCAGCGGGGTCGACAACGAGCGGTTGAACGCACAGCTCCGCTTCCTCCTGGAAGTCGACAAGCTCAAGCGCATCCTGCGGCAGAACCTGCTGGTGGACGGATCACGGCGGGAGAACTCGGCCGAGCACTCCTGGCACCTGGCCCTCTCCGCCCGCACCTTCGCCGAGTACGCCCCCGAGGGCACCGACATCGACCGCGTCGTCGAGATGCTCGTGCTCCACGACATCGTCGAGATCGACGCCGGGGACACCTTCCTCTTCGACAAGGTGAACTCCGAGACGCAGGAGGCGCGCGAGCGGGCCGCGGCGGCCCGCATCTTCCCCCTCCTCCCCGAGGACCAGGCCGAGCGCGCCCGCGAGCTCTGGGAGGAGTTCGAGGCACGCGTCTCCGCCGAGGCCCGCTTCGCCCGCGCCGTGGACAGGCTGTCCCCGATGCTCGCCAACTGGCACAACGAGGGCGGGACCTGGGTCCGGTTCGGCATCACCCGGGCACAGGTCATGGAGAAGGTCAAGCTGATCCAAGAGGGCTCCGAGGCCCTGGGAGCCTACGCGGCGGCCCTGATCGACGACGCCGACCGGCGCGGCTACTTCCGCACCTGAGCGCCCCGCGGGGCAGCCCCCGCCGCGCATCCGGCCCCGAACGGCGGGCCGGCCGTGTACGGGGAGCGGTCAGATCCGGCCCATGACCAGCTGGACCGCCGCCGTCAGCCCGACGACGACCAGGCACACGCGCAGGGCCGCCGGGCTGAGCCTGCGGCCGAAGTTGGCCCCCAGGTAGCCGCCCATGACGGTCCCGGCCGCGATGAGGCCGACCACCGGCCACGACGGCGAGGCCAGCACGATGTAGAACACGGCGGCGGTGCCGTTGGCGATCGTGGTCAGCGCGTTCTTCAGCGCGTTGAGCCGCTGGAGGTCGTCGTCCAGGGACGCGCCGAGGATGCTGATGAGGATGATCCCCTGGGCCGCGGCGAAGTAGCCGCCGTAGGTGCCGGTCGCGTAGGCGCCCAGCGGCAGCAGGGGTCCCCCGTTCTTGGAGGCCGGTCGGCGGGAGCGCGCCCACTTGGTGATCCGCGGCTGGAGCAGGATCAGCACGCACGCGCCGCCGATCATGAACGGCACGACGAACTCGAACACGCCCGCGGGCAGGTAGATGAGCAGGAGCGCGCCGGTCATCGCGCCGAGGAACGACATCCCGCCGAGGCGGAGGATCCGGCCGCGCTGGCCGGCGAGCTCGCGCCGGTAGGCGATGGTGCCGCTGAGCGTGCCGGGGGCGAGCCCGATGCTGTTGGACACGGTCGCGGTGACGGGCGGGAAGCCGAGGGCGAGGAGCACGGGGAACGTGAACAGGGTCCCCGAGCCCGCGATCGCGTTGACCCCGCCGGCCGCCACACCGGCCAGCAGGATGACCGCCGCCTCCCAGAGTTCCATGCGACCAGCTTTCCGGATCCCGCTCCCCGACCGTCGAGGGCGTCAACAGACTACGAGAGCCGATCATCGGGGCCCCACGCCGGGGATACGTGATCCAGGGCATAGCCGGACCCCGCCGAACGGTGCGCGGCGGGCCCCGGAACGCGCCCCGCCCCGCAGGTCGGGCGCCGTGAGCGCCGTCCTGCGGGGCGGGGAGGAGGGCCGGGTCCGGGCGGCCCCGGGTCAGGGAGCCCGCACGACCTCGTCGCGGAGCCGGTCGAAGGCCGTGCCGACGCCCTGGAGGGCCCTGCCCATCTCGGACGGGACGATCCAGACCTTGTTGGCGTCGCCCTTGGCGATCTCGGGCAGCTTCTGGAGGTACTGGTAGGCCAGCACGTCCGGGTCCACCCGGCTCGTGTGCAGCGCCTTGAACACCATGTGGATGGCGTCGGCCTCACCGCGCGCCCGCAGCGTCTGGGCGTCGGCGTCGGCCTTGGCGGTGAGCATCTGGGCCTCGGCCGAACCCTTGGCCCGCAGCACCGCCGCCGCACGCTCACCCTCGGCGCGCAGCACGGCGGACTGCTTCTCGCCCTCGGCGCTGAGCAGCTGCGCGCGCTTCTCGCGGTCGGCGCGCATCTGCATCTCCATCGCCTCCTGCACGGAGGACGGCGGCTCGATGCCCTTGAGCTCGATGCGGCTGATCTCGATGCCCCAGTCGCGGGTGGCCTCGTCCAGCACCGCCTTGAGCTCGCGGTTGATCTCGTCGCGGGAGGTGAGCGTGCCCTCCAGGTTCATGCCGCCGATGACGTTGCGGAGGGTGGCCAGGGTGAGCTGCTCGACGGCCTGGATGAAGTTCGCGACCTCGTAGGTGGCCTTGTAGGCGTCCCGGACGCGGATGTAGACGGCCGAGTCGACCTCCACCGCGAGGTTGTCCTCGGTGATCGCCGACTGCGGGGGGAAGCTCACGACCTGGACGCGGCGGTCGATCCGCTCGCGCACCTGGTCGACCCCGGGAATGACGACGTTGAAACCCGAGCTCAGGGTCCGGTGGAACTTACCGAACCGCTCGACGACGTCCTCCATCGAGTGCGGAACGATACGCACGCTCCGCCAGAAGATGAGCAACAGGACCGCGACGAAAAGCGCCACGATGATGATCATGGTCATCGGCGCACCCCGGTCTCCGAACAAGGGGCGGCGTTCAGTATCGACATCTGGGCAGCTCCGGATCTCCTGACGGGGGTGGCAGGCGGTGCGGACGGACCGCGTCCACCGGCGGACCCGCCCACCCGAAGATCTCCAAGCGCGCCGAAATGGAGCGATCCGCTCACCGACCGTTGACGCTACCCCATATACGTCGGGGCGACCACATCTGGACAGGAATACTGTTTATGGTCAATCGATTTGTGTTATTACCGCAATCCCTATCGGCGACTTCCCGCTCGGAATGCCCTGGTCAGACCGCGCGCGCGTTCCAGCGGTCGCCGTCGCGCTCCACCTTGAGCGGCAGGCCGAAGGTCTCCGACAGGTGCTCGGCGGTCAGGACCTCCTCGATCGGCCCCGCCTGGACGACGCCGCCGCCACGGAGCAGCAGCACGTGCGTGAACCCCGCCGGGATCTCCTCCACGTGGTGGGAGACCACGACCAGGGCGGGCGCGGACTCGTTGCGGGCCAGCCCGCCCAGGCGGCGCACCAGGTCCTCCCGGCCCCCCAGGTCCAGACCCGCGGCGGGCTCGTCCAGGAGCAGCAGCTCCGGGTCGGCCATCAGCGCGCGGGCGATCAGGACGCGCTTGCGCTCGCCCTCGGACAGGGTGTGGAAGTCCCGGTCGGCCAGGTCGGCGACCCCCCAGTGGCCCAGCAGCGCGCGGGCGCGGCCGTAGTCCGGGCTGCCGTACTCCTCGCGGAACCGGCCCACGTACCCGTAGGCGGCGCTCAGCACGATGTCGAGGACGGGGGTGCCCGCCTCGATCCGCGAGGCCACCGAGGCGCCCGCGTAGCCGATCAGGGGCCGCAGCTCGAAGACGTCCACCCGTCCCAGGCGCTCGCCGAGGATCTCCACGTCGCCCGCGGTCGGGTACAGCTGGCTGAACGCCACGTTGAGGAGCGTCGTCTTGCCCGCGCCGTTCGGCCCGAGGACCGCCCACCGCTCACCCTCCAGCACCGACCAGTCCACGCCGTCGACCAGGGTGGCGCCACCCCGTCGGACCGTGACCCCGCTCAGGCCCAGAACCCGCCCGTCCATCGTCCTCCCTCACATCACGCCCCACGCCGGTGCACGGGCCGACCTACCCTGAAGCAATGCAACTCACGTCCGCACCACTCGTCGCCTGGGGCAACGCCTGGCTGTCAGGCCACGTCGGGCTCGACGACGCCGTCGACGCGGTCGAACGGCGCGGCGGCCCCAACCTGATCGGGACAGTACCTGTCGCGGACCTGCCCTTCGACAGCGGCGTACCGCTGCGGTCGGCACTGGTACGACTTCGTGGCCTGGGACTGTCCGCGTTCCGGCTGTCCCTGCCGACCTGGGGCGACCCCCTCGGGCTCGTGGGCCCGAAGGAGCTCAACCAGGCCGCCATCGAGGCCCAGGAGGGGGTGCTGGTGCAGCTCGCCGGCCAGCAGATGGGCATGGTGCCCTCCCCCGACCGGCGTGGTTCATCCTATGTGGGCGTTTCGTGGGCGCCGTATCGGGCCGACCCGGCGCCCCCGCAGGTTCCCGGTCTGGCCGAGGCGGAGCAGACCCTGAAGCTCACCCTGATCGAGGTCGCCAGGACCCTGGAGGGCGTGGACGACATCGCGGCGTTCGCCCCGGGCGTGCACCGGGAGCTGGGCGACCTGGGGGGCCGCGAGGCGCCGCCGCTGGCACACGGCTACCCGCCCCGCGCCCACCGGGTGGCGGCCCAGGCGGAACGGCTCGCGAAGGTGGTGAGGCTGGCCGAGCCGGCGTCGGGCCGGGGGATGGACGCCCGTCAGGCGGCGGCGCGGTCCGACGCGCTGCGGAAGCTGGACGCCGCGGTGCGGCGGGCCAGGGTGGCCGCCCACGCGGCCATCGCCCTCCCCGGGCACGCGCCGAACGGCCGCTGAGCCGGACGGGGCGGGCACCGGGCCGGACTCCGGGTTCGGGCTCCGCCGGCGCCGCTCCGGCCCCGTGGTCGGGGCGGAGGGCCCCGCAGCGGCCCCGGTCGGAGCGGTCGGAGCGGTCGGAGCGGTCGGACGGATCTTCCCCGGACCACGCCCCCTCGGCGTCCCCGGGCCGTCTCACCCGGCTGACGCGGCCTCCCCTTCCCCCCGCCCGGCCCCGGCGGCGCGACCGCCCCGTGTCCGGCGGCGCAGCGCCGCGAGGCGGACCGCCCGCGCCGAGACGACGGCCGCGCAGGCCAGGGCGACCACGGCGAGCGCCGACCAGAACGACGTGAAGAGATAGGGCACCTGGAACCACGCCACGTCCCTCCCCCGGAACAGCCACCCGACCACCTCGTGCAGGACCACCAGGAGCAGCGGCGGCCCCGCGTAGGGCAGCAGGCGCGCCGCCACCGCCCACCGGGGGCCGCCCTCGCGCGCGAGGGCCCAGTCGCGCGACCGCCGCACACCGCGCCAGGCGAGCGGGACGGCGGCGGCTCCCGCGGCCAGGAGGACCGCGTCGACGGCCACCGGCCCGGCGCCCGTCGGCGGCCCGGGTGCGGAGCCCGCGTCGACCAGCTCGACGAGCGCGGAGGCCAGGGGGTGGGCCCCGCCCCACGAGGACCCCGTGTTGGCCATGACGGCCACGCCGTACCCGCTGTCGGGCAGCAGTGCCTGGTGCGCCGTCGCGGTGAGCAGGTCTCCCCCGTGCTCGACGACCCGCGAACCCGACGCGGTCTCCCCCAGCGACCACCCCAGGGCGTAGGACCCGGAGGCCGCGGAGGGGGTGTGCAGCGCCCGAACGCCCTCCTCCGACAGGATCCGGACACCGTCCGGCCCCAGCCCGCCGCCGGTGTGGGCGACGAGCCACGCGCCCATGTCGGCCGCGGTGCTGACCACGCCGCCGGAGCCGTTGCCGAACCCGGGGGGCTCGTCCGCGGGGAACGCGCGTCCGAGCACGGAGACGTGCCCCCGCGCGCCGGACGGCAGGTCCAGGTCCGTGTCGACGGTGGTGCTGTCGTCCATCCCCAGCGGGGAGAACACCCGCGCCTCCAGGTGATCGGCGAAGGGCCTGCCGCCGACCACCTCGACGAGGCGGGCGGCGACCTGGAAGTTCGGGTTGTGGTACTCCCAGCGCGTGCCGGGCTCGGCGGCCAGGCGCGCGCCGCGCAGGTCCGCCACGGACTCGCGCAGGGTGAGGGTGTCCCTGCCGCGGCTGTAGGACGCGAACTCGGTGTCGGACATGCCGGAGGTCTGGTCGAGCAGCTGGCGCACGGTGATCCGCTCCGCCCGGGGGTCGGCCATCGTGAACTCGGGCAGGTGCTCCCGCACCGGGTCGTCCAGGTCGAGCTCCCCCTCCTCGGCCAGGTGGAGGACCGCCAGCGCGGTGACCGACTTGCTGAGCGAGGCCACCGCCATGGGCGTGTGCTCGGTGACGTCCGCGCCGCCCGGGGTGGTCCCGTACCCGCGGGCGTGCACGACCTCCGTGCCGCGGGTGATCACCACGGCGGCGCCGGGAAGACCGGTGGCGCGGCGGTACTCCTCCACGACCGCGTCCACCTCCCCGGGGGACGGGGCCGGAGGAGCGGCCCCCGGGGTGAGCGGGGCCGTCCCGGCGGAGCCGGGCGCGGCGGGGAGGACCAGCAGCGCGGCGGCGCCGAGGAGGCAGAGGAGCGCGGGGACGGAGCGCCCGCGCGGGGGGACGGGTGCACCGCGGAGGGTGGAGAAGGCCATGGCCCAACGCTAGGAGCGCTCCCCCCGCCGGACCACCGTGCGCGCCTCCGACCGCACCTGGGGTTCTCCGCAGGGCGCCCCTGCGGCCACCACCACGCCGCGCCGCGCGCTCCGGGCCCGAGAGGGGCGGGGGCGGGTGCGGAGGCGCGAACGCCCGGCGCTCCGACGCACCCTGGTAAGGGGCGCGGGAATTCTCGGGGTAGGTCCAGGGGATATACCTGATCCATCGTGACGGGAGAGTGCCGATACTGGGTGTGTGGCGCCGGGCCCCGGCCCCACCGAGTCGACGAGGAGAACCAGTCATCATGCAGCCCGAGCACATCCGAGCCTCCGACGCGGACCGGGACAAGGTTGCCGAGCGGCTGCGGGAGGCCGTGGCTGAAGGTCGCCTCACCCCGGTGGAGCACGAGGAGCGCCTGGACACCCTGTACAGGGCCAAGACCGTCGGGGAGCTCGCCCCGATCGTCTCGGACCTGCCCGTCACCGGCCAGGGGTACGACTACGCGGCCATGGACCGCCGGTCGTCCGAGCCCCCGAGCGGGATGGAGATCCTGGGGAGCGAGGCCCGCGACCTCGCCGGCCAGAGCAAGGGCTCCGAGAACCTGGTCGCGGTGTTCGGCGGCTGCGAGCGCAAGGGCCGCTGGCTGGTCGAGCCCCGGACCAACGTGTCCGTGCTCTGCGGCGGGGTCGAACTGGACCTCCGCGAGGCCGTCCTCAGCCAGCACGAGGTGACCATCCAGGTCGCCGTCATCATGGGCGGGGTGGACATCACCGTGCCGCACGGGGTGAGAGTGATCAACAACACCTCGGCGATTCTGGGCGGCGCGGACATGCACGGGACGGACCAGGTCACGGACCCGAACGCCCCGATCATCCGGTTGACGGGCACGTGCATGCTCGGCGGAGTGGACATCAAGGCCAAGGGTCCGCGCCGCAAGAAGAAGAACCGGGGCAACCGGTAGGCGCCGGAGTGACCTACACCTCTCCTCCAGCCGTCCACATGGTGAACTAGCTGGGCGAAGAGCCCTCCCGGCTCGACCGGCCCCTCCCCCGGCCGAGTACCGTGGAAGACGCCATGAATGATGATTCCACGTTGTTGGTGACAGTGACCGGGCACGACCGGCCCGGCATCAGCGCGCGTCTCCTGAGCACCCTCTCCGTCTTCCCGGTGACCATCGTCGACCTCGAACAGGTCGTTCTGGCGGGACGCCTGGTGCTGGGGACGGTTCTCGGGGTCGACGAGCGCGTGGCCCCCGGCGTGAGCCGCCAGCGGGTCTTCGAGGAGGTGCGCAGCGCCCTCGACAAGACCGCGATCGACCTCGACATGGAGGTCGAGTACGGGGACGGGGACGGCAACGGCCGCGTCAACGACTTCGCCTCCGGCCGCCTGCACGTGACCGTCCTGGCCGACCCCCTGCGCCCCGGCGCCCTCGGCGCGATCACGTCGTGCGTGGCGAGGGCCGGAGCGAACATCGACCGGATAGAGCGACTGTCGAGCTACCCGGTGACCTCCGTGGAGATGGAGATCTCCGGAGGCAGCGCCGAGCAGCTGAGGGCCGAGCTCGCCATGGAGGCCTCCACCCAGGGCGTCGACGTCGCGGTGCAGCCCAGCGGCCTGCACCGCCGCGCCAAGCACCTCATCGTCATGGACGTCGACTCCACCCTGATCCAGGGCGAGGTGATCGAGCTCCTGGCGGCCCACGCCGGCTGCGAGCAGGAGGTCGCCCGGGTCACCGAGGAGGCCATGCGCGGCGAACTCGACTTCGAGGAGTCCCTCCGGCGCAGGGTGTCCCTGCTGAAGGGCCTCGACGCCTCCGCCATCGACGCGGTGCGCGAGGAGATCCAGCTGACCCCCGGGGCCCGGACCCTGGTCCGCACCCTGAAGCGCCTGGGCTACGAGTGCGGGATCGTGAGCGGCGGCTTCACCCAGATCACGGACGTGCTCGTGGAACGCCTCGGGCTGGACTACTCCGCGGCGAACACCCTGGAGGTCGTGGACGGGACGCTGACCGGCGAACTGGTCGGCCCGATCATCGACCGGAAGGGCAAGGCCACCACCCTGAAGCGGTTCGCCGCCGAGGCCGGCGTGCCCCTGGAGCAGACGGTCGCCGTCGGCGACGGCGCGAACGACCTGGACATGCTCCAGGTGGCGGGACTGGGCGTCGCGTTCAACGCGAAGCCGGTGGTCCGCCAGCAGGCCGACACCTCCGTGAACGTGCCCTACCTGGACACGATCGCGTTCATCCTCGGCATCACCCGCGAGGAGATCGAGGCCGCCGACCTCCACGGGCTGGCCACCGAACCGGCCTCCCCCTCCTCACCCGCCACCGCAGGCGTCTGACACACCGACGGGGCCCGCGGACGCGCTACGGGGTGTCTGCGGGCCCCGGGTTGTCCACAGGCGGCATCCTCCCCTGGCGCGGCACACCCCCACTCCGCTTTCCTGGAAACAGGGGGGCCACCCCACCCCCCACCACCACTCCTGCCCAC